>NZ_PPAW01000016.1 GCF_002913225.1 Campylobacter concisus
ATCCAGCGGTTCGCCGCTGGCAATATAGGCCGCGATTTCTTGCTCGCTCAGTTCTTTAAACCGCACATCGCTGCGCTGTGCCGCCTCCAGCGTTTGGCCGCCGAGCGACACGCATACCGCCGTCCACACTTGGTGTTCGCGCCCGGAAAGGCTTTCCAGCAGCTCGCGGGCGTGCGCCGCATCGCGCGGTTTGCCCAAAATGGCATTGTCCAGCGCCACTACTGTGTCGGCGCTCAACAGCGGCTGTGCCAGGGCGAGGCCGCGTTGAGTCGCCAGTTGCCGTGCTGCCGCGTTTTTCTGCCGGGCCGGCCGCGCCACATGATCCGCCACGCCCTCGGCCGGTTGGACCAGTTCGTCGATGTCGGCCGCCAGGGGGACGGGCGGGAGACCTAAGGAAGCCAAGATTTGGCGGCGGCGCGGGCTGGCCGAGGCCAGATAGATGGTGTTGGGCATGGCGTTTCTTTAGCGTAGCTGCGGGAACCGCTAAGGCTACCTGAAAATCCCGTTTTCCGCGATAGCTAAAACGGGTGAATTTGTGCAGGCGGGGCGTCGTGGCGGATTCCCACGTTGCGC
>NZ_PPAW01000017.1 GCF_002913225.1 Campylobacter concisus
CCCAAACCCCTCGCACGTTAGAAGTTGCTGTGCTACGCACAGGTTTTGATACGTAAAATTGCAATATCACATCAAAAGCTTAAATAAAATTTTATATAATCCCTCTTTTACAAAGGTATAGCGACTTTACAAAAAGGAGGCAAATGAGCGAGAAAAATCCAGTTTCAAATTTTACTTCTGCTGATGATGAGGTGCTTGCATTTTTGTCAAATTTGGGTCAAAAATGGCGCAAAAGCGATGATGTAGCAAATTTTATAGAGCGAAATTTTACCTTTGTCGGTTCAAAACCGCTTTTGCAAAACTTAAAAGATTATAAAACGGCTGATTATAAAAATTTTACTGATATTAAAAATTTTCTAAGCTCACTCACAAGCATTCAAAGCAAATTTTTAAGCAGCGAGATAAGCTACGTCGGCGATGGTCTAACTAGCCTAGAGCTTAAATTTGTGCCTGAATGCTTTTATGATTTTTTAAAATTTATGGTTGAAAATGTCGCGCAACATCACTATTTTTGCAGCCAAAAAGAGGGTTGGATCTTGCTAGTTGCGATGGAGGGATATGTAGAATTGGGCGTTTTGCATTAATAGATTTAAAATTATCCTGCAAAGATAAAAATTCCGTCTATAAAAGTCCTAAAATTTAGCAAAAAAGTCAAATTTACACGCAAGCATCGCCTTTTGCTAGCAAAATTTAATCATTTTTTTTATATAATCCAAGTTTTTCACAAAGGTAGATAATATGGATAGAAAATCGTGGAGTTCAAGACTTACATATATTTTAGCTGTTGCAGGGGCTACGGTCGGCTTTGGCGCGACGTGGCGGTTTCCTTACTTGGTCGGTCAAAACGGCGGCGGGGCCTATGTTCTCGTGTTTTGCATAGCGATGATAGTCATTGGTATTCCTATGATTTTGGTTGAAAACGCCATCGGTAGGCGACTAAAGTGCAACGCCGTTGATGCATTTGGCGGCACGATAAATGGCAAAAAGATCAGCAAAAAGTGGCAGATAGTCGGCTGGATGGGGCTTGTTGGCGCATTTGGCATCATGGCTTATTATATGGTTATCGGCGGCTGGGTCTTAAACTATATCGCTCAAATTTCATTTGGCCTGCTTGATCTCTCGCACATCGTGAGCTTTGAGCAAACGAGCGCATTTTACGAGCAAAATATCGTTAGCAACCCACTAGCCATCAGCTTTGCGACTCTTGTTTTTGTTCTGGTTAATTACGCTATCTTGGTGCAAGGTGCAGTTGGCGGCATCGAACGCTCAGCAAAATATCTAATGCCACTGCTTTTTATCCTAATGCTCGTCATGATCGCTAAAAACATCACGCTTGAAGGTGCTATGGAGGGTGTGAAATTTTATTTAACGCCTGATTTTTCAAAGATAAGCTTAAAGCTTTTTGTCGATGTTTTGGGACAGGTTTTCTTTGCGCTTTCGCTTGGATTTGGCGTGATGATAACGCTTTCAAGTTTTGTGAAAAAAGACGAAGGGCTGGTTAAAATTTCTATCATCACAGGTATCTTAAACACCGTCATAGCCGTGCTTGCTGGCTTTATGATATTTCCGTCGCTCTTTAGCTACGGCGTCTCGCCAGATAGCGGTCCTAGCCTAGTTTTCAAGTCGCTTCCGATAGTTTTTTCACACATGCCCTTTGGCGGATTTTTCGCGGTGGCGTTTTTCGCGCTTCTTATGATTGCTGCGCTTACGACATCGTTACCGATATATGAAGTGATCATTACTACACTGCAAGAGAAATTTAAGATAAAACGCAAAAAAGCGATATTTTTAGTGCTTAGCGTCATCTTTGTGCTTGGGAATTTGCCATCACTTATGGCTACAAATTTGCTAAGCCATGTGAGCGTTTTTGGTAAAAATATCTTTGACGCATACGACGCGATAAGTGCTACGATATTTTTCGTGCTGACCTCACTTGGATGTGCGATATTTGTGGGCTGGGTGCTAAAAGATGAGGCTAAAAAAGAGATCTTGCAAGGCAGTGAAAAATACGCAAAGCTTATAAATATTTGGTTTTTCTACATCAAATTTATCGTGCCTTTTGTCATTTTGGTGCTATTTATTAGTAGTTTTTACGACAACTTTTTGAAGTAAAATATGCGCGAGCTTGTAAATTTTGATAGCGGTGAGCGTTTAGGGCTTAGCGTAGAGGATAAAGCTTTAGTGAGCGTGAGCTTAAAAGGTGGCAAAACAAAGCAGAGTAAAAAAGAATTTGCAAGCGAGCAAGATGCCAAAAAAGCCTGCGCGAAAAAGGAGTGGGAGAGCCTAAAAAAGGGCTTTATCCTGCAAGATAGCGAGGCAAAAGCTGGCAAAGCGTGCTTACACGTTTATATCGGTGGTGGATACACTGGAGCACTCTCGTTTGCCAGCGTAAGAGATGAAATTTATGTCTATAAAAGTGGCGGTCAAAAAGATGGCAGCATGCCTAGCGATATTTTAGTGAAGCTTGATCGAAGCGGCGCTATAAAAGAGCAGATCGCCTTGCCAAAGCCGCTTGCATGGCATGCCGAGAATGTAGGCGAAAATTTACTTTTAGACCTTGATCATGAAATTTACATTTTTGAGCCAAAAGAGGCTAAATTTCGCCAAATTTCAGCCGAGCAAAATGTTAAGAAAAATAGCGAGATAGCGAGCTTTATCTGTGCTTCAAATAATGTGGCAGTTTTTGGCATGTTTGGGCAGATTTTTACCTTTTACGAGGGTAAAATTTCAATGCTTGGCGAGTATAAATGCAGTACAAAAAGCCACGTGCCGATACTCTGTGCGGCTCTTAGTGCGAATGCTAGCATGCTTGCGCTTTGCACCAAAGAGAACGAAGTGCAAATTTTAAACGCAAAAAATGGCGAAATTTTAAGTGAGCTAAGAGCCGAATTTGGCGCGCTTGATAAAATTTGTTTTTTGAACAAAAAGACACTTTTAGTTAGAAAGTATCTTGAAAACAAGCTATTTTGCCTTGATATAAAGAGCGCAAAAGTGACAAAGCAGCCTTGGATAAAGGACGAGTATTTAAGAGTGAGCGAGTTTTGCATTGACGCCGTAGCTGGCAAGCTTGTGGTTATTGATCAAAGCAGGGCATACGCCGCCAATCTAAAAAGTGGCGATGTGATGGCGGAATTTACGCTAGATCATGTCGTAAAGAGCTGTGAGGCTAAATTTATAGATGGCAAACTCGCAGTTAGAACGGACTATGGTTGCTTTAGTCTTTATGAAATTTAAGGGAGAATATGTTTTATACACTTTTATCTATTTATATTTTTTATGTGATTATTAAACTTTTTTTGGCGAATTTGCAGATCAGCTTTGTAAGGGCTGAAGCCAAAAAAGAGCCTGTTGTGCTTGAGGAGAGCGAATACAAAAACGCCGCAGTTGCCGCCGTGACAAATCAAAAATTTGAAATTTTTAGCCTCATCTACCACGCCGTTATCTTCTTTGCGTGGATAAGCTTTGGGCTAAAAATGCTCTCAAACGCTTGCCTAAAAGATGGCACTACGCTTGAAAATATCCTCTTTGTGATGAGCTTTTTACTGATTTCATCGCTGCTTGATCTGCCGCTAAGCATCTACGAGAGCTTTGTTAAAGATAAAAAACTTGGCTTTTCAAATATGAGTGCAAAGATATTTTTGGTTGATACTATAAAGTCGCTGGCTCTTATGCTAGTTTTTGGCTCGGCTTTCGTCTGGCTCGTGCTTCTTTGCATAAATTTCCTTGGCGATTTTTGGTGGTTTTGGGCGTTTTTGCTAAGTTTTGGCATCGCTTTAATTATAAATTTGATATACCCAACACTCATCGCGCCTATTTTTAACAAGATGTCGCCGCTTGAAGATGGCGAGCTAAAGGGCAAGATAGAGGGTCTGCTCGCAAAATGCGGCTTTAAAAGTAGCGGCGTCTTTACCATAGACGCTAGTAAGCGTGACAACCGCTTAAACGCCTATTTTGGCGGGCTTGGAGCGACAAAGCGAGTGGTGCTTTTTGATACGCTCATAAAAAAGCTAAGCACAGAGGAGATTGTGGCAGTTTTGGGGCATGAGCTTGGGCACTTTAAACATAAAGATATCCTAAAAATGATAGCGCTAAGTGCGGTAATGCTATTTTGTCTATTTTTCATCTTTGGAAACGTTGGCGTAAGCGCATACGAGGCGATAGGGCTTGGGCAAAATGGCGCTAGCATTATCATCTTTTTGGTGCTTTTCTCGCCTATTTTTAGCTTTCTTTTTTCGCCGATCATCTCGCACTTTAGCCGTAAAAATGAATTTGGCGCAGACAAGTTTTCAAAAGAAATTTCAAACAAAACCGACATGATAAACGCCCTAACCAAGCTTGGCAGCGAAAACAAAGCGTTTCCAAAGTCGCACTGGCTTTACTCATTTGTCTATCACTCGCACCCAAGCCTTTTTGAGCGGATAAATGAGCTAGAAAATGAGAGTTGAAGAGGCTCTAAAAGAAGCAAATTTAAGGCTAAAGCCACTTTGCGAGAATCCAAGCAGGGTGGCTAAAATTTTGCTCATGAGCTACCTTGATGTGAGCATCGAGTGGATATTTTTAAACCAAAAGAGCGAATTTGATGAGAGCGGCTACTTTGCCCTTGTAAAGCGCTTTGAAAGCTATGAGCCACTTGAGTACATTACCGGCAAGGCTGGCTTTTATGGGCTGGAGTTTGAGGTAGAAAGTGGCGTTTTGATACCGCGCCCTGAGACTGAAATTTTAGTTGATAAAGTGCTAGAGATCGCTAGCGGCTATAAAGCGCCAAAGATCGCTGAGATCGGCACTGGCAGCGGGATAATAAGCATCATGCTTGCCCTTAAAATAAACGCTAAAATAGTAGCCACTGATATAAACGAAAAGGCTCTAAAATTAGCTAAAAAAAATGCGCTTAAATTTAATGTAAGCGAGAAGATCGACTTTGTAAAGTGCTCTTATATCGATGAAATTTCAGGTGATATTGACATCTTGGTCTCAAACCCGCCATATATCGCGCGAGACTATAAACTCGATAAATTTGTAATAAACGAGCCGCATGAGGCGCTATTTGGCGGTGAGATCGGGGATGAAATTTTAAAAAATATCATCCTTATCGCTAGAAATCGCGGCATAAAAGATATCGCCTGCGAAATGGGCTATGATCAAAAAGCGAGCATGGAGATGGCGCTAAAATTTAATGGCTATAAAAGCACTTTTTACAAGGACTTAGCGGGCTTTGACAGGGGCTTTTGCGCGAGATTAAAACTATAAAGGAGAGAGGTTGAGAAGTATCTATTTTTTACTATTAGCAGCGGTGATCGGCACTGAACTAACGCTTGGAATTTTGGTCGCGCCAGTCATATTTTTCCCACAAAGCATAATAGGCGAGGGGGCGCTCACGCATTTTATGAGCGGACAGATGATGACAAAGATATTTTTAAAATTTAACTATGTTTTGCTGTTTGTTAGCGCAGTGGTGGCGGTTAGCGAGCTCTTTGATCTAAGAAAAAAGCTCGCATTTTCGCTGAAATTTAGCACATTTATGCTTTCGTTTTTAAATTTAGCCCTAGCGCTAAGCTTTGTCTTTATCTTTACGCCTTTTATCGTGCAGGCTCAGGGCCTTGGCGCAGAGGCTACGCAGACAGCGGAGTTTGCCAAGATGCACAGCGCAAGCGAATATGTGATGAAAGTGATGCTTATTTTGCAACTCATTTTGTTCTTTGTGAAATTTAAGATCAGTCAAGATGAACACCAAGCCTGATATCCAAATCTTAACAAATTTCCTCGCCGAATACACGACAGCAATGGTGAGTGCTGGCACATACACTGCGCGCGTAGAAAAGTGCGTCGACCGCATAGCTAATCACTACGGATACGACGTTAGCGTGACCATTTTCGTGAAGTATTTTACTATTAGTGTGATGGACTCACAGGATAACTCATTGCGCCGAACTTATGTGAGAAAGATCCCTTTAGGGCACGTTAGTTTTAATAGAATTTCCGAACTATCCTCGCTTAGTTGGCAAATTTTAGATGAGAGTTTGAGCTTGGATGAAGCTAAAGAGAGTTTTGATAGTGTGATGAGTGTTGGTGCGAATAAATTTGCTAGCTCGCTTATTTTAATAAGCCTTGCAAATGCGGCATTTTGCAGACTTTTTGGAGGCGATGCTGGCTCAGTTGTTTGCATATTTTTTGCAACGCTTGTTGGCTACACTCTTAAATTTGCCCTTGCGAAAATGGGCGTAAATTTAAAAATTCAATACGTCCTGACATCCTTTGTCGTCTCATTTATCGCCTATCTTGGCGTATCTTACGGGCTTACGCACACAAGCGATGTGGCGATAGGCTCGTCTGTGCTCTTTATGATGCCTGGCGTTTTTCTCATAAATTCAGTCTTTGACATCCTAAACGACAACACCCTTGTTGGCATTAGCAGAGCCATAAGCACGGGCATCCTCATACTTTGTATGGCTGTTGGCGTCTATATCACGCTAACGCTTAGCAGTGCGGAGATACTAAATGTTTGAGCTTTTGAGCGAAACGCTTGTAGATGCTGGCTTTGCTGCGGTGGCTGGACTTGGCTTTGCCTATGCTAGCTCGCCTCCAAAAAGAACTCTCATATTTTGCGCCTTGCTCGCTGCATTTGCGCATGCTAGCCGCTTTTGGATCATGCAGATGGGATTTTTTAACATCAGTGTCGCAACGCTCATCGTCTCTTTTATGAGCGGAATTTTAGGCATGCTCTTTGCCAAACGGCTAAAGGTGCCAGCTGAGATCATCGCATTTCCAGCACTTTTACCGATGGTGCCAGGAGTTTTTGCATATAAAGGGATATTGGCGCTTTTTTCATTTTTAAATGAGACAAGCATTGCTAAGAAAAACGAGTATTTGATTATATTTTTTGATAACGCTATCACGACCACGACGGTTTCGCTAGCGCTTGGTGTGGGTGTTTCGGTGGTGCTTACCTTGTTTTATGATCAATCACTTACGATAACTAGAGGCGCTAAACGAGAGCCTAGCAAGAGCAAATGAAAATTTAAAGGAGCTTTGCAGTGAAGATAAGAATTTATTACGAAGATACCGATGCAGGTGGCATCGTCTATCATACAAATTATATTAAATATTGCGAGCGAGCCAGAAGTGAGGCGTTTTTTGAAGCTGGGCTAAATTTCACAAAAGAGGGCGGATATTTTGTCGTTTCGGCACTTGAAGCTAAATTTCTCGCTTCAGCTGTGCTTGGCGATGAGGTTTTTGTAAGGACAAAGCTCATAGAGCTTAAAAAGGCAAGTCTTGTTTTAGAGCAAGAAATTTATAAATTTGAAGAAAAAGATGCCGAAAAAGTGCTCTTTAAAGCGACTATCACGCTAGCTTTTATGAAAGAGGGCAGGCTAGCAAAGATAGATGAGAGCATGAAAGCTTTTATAAATGGGGTTAAATTTTAGCAAGCAAAACTGCTAAATCCCGCTTGTGCTATTTTGCTCCTGCGAATTTACCTCATTAAAGTGATCGCTTTTTGTATCATAAATTTTCACATCATATAAAACTTGTGAGCCCTCAACTCTCTCTGTAAAAATTTTGCTGGCATTTTTGTTTATAAAATTTGTATAGATATACTCCACTCCCAAGGCACTTGAGTAGCCGATCTGTGAGTATCTAAAATCAACTCCAAAAAGATCTCCAAGCCCTAAAAATCTCTCATCAAGCGAATTTAGCGAATTTGCCACAAAGAGGTTTTGTCTATCTCTTTGTGTGATGGCGCTAAAGATATTTGGCAAGAAATTTATCTGCGTGCTTAAAAGCGCGTAAGGCTTTATCTCGAAGCCTCTCATCTGTGTTGCTACAAGGGAAGCTTTAACTATAGGGATGTTTAAAAAGACGCTTGCGTTATCAAATTTAGACTTTTTGCTTAAAGTATCGTTTAAATTTATATCTTTGCCAGTGATCGAGCTCTCGTAGTAGTCGCTGCTTTGCATGCGTACATATTCATTTAGCTTTTGTGCTAGCGCGCTGCCATCGTCAAAGGCGACTATTTTTTCGTTGGCAAAAGCTAGCAGGGCTGAAATCTGCGCTTTGTAATCAACTCCACCAAAGATCAAATTTGGCTTTGGAGCTATCACAAAAGAGCTATGAACGCTTGGGATGTAGATGAGCTCGTTTGGCAAGATGAGAGAATTTACCGTGTTTGCGCCATTTTGAGTAAGGGCTGCTATGAAGTAGATAAATCCCTCATTTCTAGCGTTTTGAAGCGCATTTTGAAGGCTAGGCAAACTCTCGTCGCTGCTATTTACAAATTTCACTTCGACATTTGCATCTTGCTTTAAGATGTAGCTTAGAATCGCGTTTGATACGACATTTGCGTATGATTTTATAACCTTTTGAGGGATGATGACTGCTATCTTATCGCTTGCAGCGAGTTTTAAAACCATCTCTCCACCAAGCGAAGTGTAAAGGTCTAAAAGTGCCTTATCATCTATCTTTTCTGGTTCAAATCTCGCCATAAAGCTAGCTAACATATCGCTTTTTGCAAGCTCATTTAAGCAAGAGCTATCACAAAATTCTGGCTCTAAATTTATGTAAGTGATCTTTGCTGGCGGTATGCTTGAGAGGCTTTGATTTTTAGTGATGTTGCTTTCAAATTTTGCCTCAGTGATCTCGTCTTGCATCTCGCTTAAGGCTTCATTTTGCGCTGCAAAAAGGCTTACAAATATAACTAAAAAAAGAAAAATTCTTTTCATATCACTCCCTTGATTTTTTTCAAATCATCTATAAAATTTTCTTTAAAACTTGGATTTTTGCTGATCCACTCCGGTGAAAAAGTTGGCACTATAAACCTATCATCATCTTTTAAAATGCTTCCTCTTATACTTGAAAATCCACCCTTTGAGAGTAAATTTGGATAAAGATGCATGAAAGCTTGCTCTCCTAAAGTGATGATCATTTTGGGCTTAATAAGTCTTATCTCTTCTAAAAGATAAGGCCTACAAAGCTCAAACGAACTCTTTAACGCTGGATTTTTCGCGTCACTATTTGAAATTTCACAGCGCAAAAGCAAGCTTATATAAACACTATCTTTTTCTAAATTTAAGCCTTCTTTTATAGCATTTTCTAAAATTTTGCCACTTGTGCCTTCAAAATAGTCATCTTTTTTGCAAAGTAAGACAAACATTATCTTGCTATTTTTATCACCAAAGCCAGTAGAAGCGCACTTTGAACTGTTTCTCAAAAAGCAAAGAGAGCACTTTTTTATCTCATTATTTAGCTCGTCTATGCTGTTATAATCTTGATATTTACTTAAATTAAGAAAATTTTCATCTATAAAATTGTAACCGATCGCCTTTAAAAAAAGTAATCTTTCTAAGAGATCTTTATTTTTATGAAATTTCATTTTTGGATTATAACTTGATTTACTTAAAGTTTAAATTATAGTTTTTTCGGGCTGATTTATTCAAAGGAATTTAAGTATTGCTTTGATAAAATCCCACTTTTTATATTAACTTTAAGGATAGAAATGAAAAGGACTTATCAACCTCATAAAACCCCTAAAAAACGCACTCACGGCTTTCGTTTAAGAATGAAAACTAAAAATGGCCGCAAGGTTATCAACGCTAGACGTGCTAAAGGTAGAAAAAGATTGGCTGCTTAGCTGGTTTTGAGTCACTAAGTGACTCGAGAGAATTTTCTCAGGTTTATAAAGAGGCCAGCAAATGGCACTGCGACGCTTGCGTAGTTTTTTATAAACCTACAATTGAAAAAAAATTAGCAGTTGTTGCTAGCAAAAAAGTGGGAAAGGCAGTAGTTAGAAATAGAGCAAAGAGGCTTTTAAGAGCTGCTTTTTTTTCTATTTCTAATGAGCTAAAAGATGGCACTTACATTATGGTCGCAAAAAATGGAATTACAGAAATTTCATTTGACAAAATTTGTAAAAATTTGAGCTGGTCTACAAAAAAAATGGGATGTCTAAAATGAAAAAATTTGCGATTAAATTTATCGCTTTTTATCAAAAATATATTTCCATACTTCTGCCAAAAAGCTGTCGCTACTATCCGACTTGCTCACAATACGCCATTTGGGAATTTCAAACAAACAGCTTTTTCTCTGCTTTTTTTGCAACATTTATGCGAATTTTAAGATGCAATCAACTTTTCAAAGGCGGTATCAACTACCCAATCATCCGCAAAAAATTTAACTCATGTTTTATATTTCAAAAAAGCGATACCAAAAATGTAAATTTCTGGTTTATCCCTTGCCAAAATAGTAAATTTTATGTCGTAAAAGTATTAGATAAATTAAAGGAAAAAAATTAAATGGAACAGATGTCTATGCAAAAAAGACTGCTTCTTGCAGCACTTTTGTCTATCGTATTTTTTATAGTATATGACTTTTTTATGCCAAAAAGAGCTCCACTAGAGCAAAACCAGACAACGATCTCTCAAACAATGGATCAAAGCAAAGCTCCAGCCTCTGCTAACGATACTCCAAAATCAAATGAAAATTTAGCTTCAAACGAGATAATCGCTACCATCAAAGGTCAAAGCTACGAAGCAAAGATAGATAAGCTAGGCAGGATTGCGAAATTTTATCTCACCGAAGATAAGTACAAAACAGAAGATGGCAACAAAATCGAGCTTGTTTCACAAAATCCATTACCACTTGAGCTTAGATTTAACGATAGCACTTTAAATGTTGATGCTTTTAAGGTTGCATATAGCAGTGACGCTAGCGAGGTAGATGCTAGCAGCGAGCCTAAAACTATAAAACTCACTCAAAATTTAGACGGCGTTACAGTCACAAAAAATATCAAATTTTATCCAAATGGTCGCTATGAGGTAGAAGTAAATTTAAGTAAAAGTGTTGATTATTTCATCACTCCTGGCTTTAGGCCAAACATCGCGATAGATAGCTACACAGTTCATGGTGTCATGCTTAGAAATACGGACGATAGCCTAAATATCATAGAAGATGGCGATGCAAAAGAGGTTAAAAACTATGCAAATACAACTATAGCAGCTGCATCTGATAGATACTACACAGCGCTATTTTACTCGTTTAATAAGCCATTTGAAGCTGTTGTGGATAAAGATGCAAATAACAATCCTATCGTCTTTGTAAAGGCAAACGATAGTCTAAAACTAGGCGCTTATATTGGACCAAAAGAGCATAAAATTTTAAGCTCGATGGATGAGAGACTAAACGACGTTATCGAGTATGGTTGGTTTACATTTATAGCAAAGCCGATGTTTGCATTCTTAAATTTCTTACATAACTACATTGGCAACTGGGGTTGGGCGATAGTCGTGCTAACGCTTGTTATAAGGATAGTTTTATTCCCACTTACATATAAGGGTATGCTATCGATGAATAAGCTAAAAGAGCTTGCTCCAAAGGTAAAAGAGATCCAAACAAAATATAAAGACGATAAGCAAAAGATGCAAGTTCATATGATGGAGCTATACAAAAAACATGGCGCAAACCCGATGGGTGGCTGCTTGCCGATATTGCTTCAAATTCCGGTATTTTTTGCGATCTACCGCGTTTTACTAAATGCGATCGAGTTAAAAGGCGCTCCTTGGATACTTTGGATACACGATCTTTCAGTGATGGATCCATACTTTGTGCTGCCTATCTTAATGGGTCTAACGATGTTTTTACAACAAAAACTTACACCAACGACATTTACCGATCCTATGCAAGAAAAGGTTATGAAATTCTTGCCTTTAATCTTCACATTTTTCTTTGTGACATTCCCAGCAGGTCTTACGCTTTACTGGTTTGTAAATAACGTTTGTTCGGTCGTTCAACAAGTCTTTGTAAATAAACTTTTTGAAAAACATAAAAAAGCTGCGGAGGTAAAGGCTTAATGAAAATAGAAGCAAATACTCTCCAAGAGGCATTTCAAAAGGCAGCCGAGCAGCTTAACTGTTCAGTTACAGAGCTTGATATAAAGGTCTTGCAACATCCAAGTGGTGGAATTTTTGGATTTTTTAAAAAAACAGCGATCATTGAGGCAAATTTAGAAAATCAGCCAAAACCACAGCAAAAACCAAAAAATGATAGAAATTTTGCTAAAAAAAGCGATGAAAACGAGCCTGTAAAAGAAGAGAAAAAACAGAGCAAAAAACACGATCATAATGATAAAAAGCGAAATCCTAAAAAGCACAAAGATGAGAAAAATGAGGCTAAGCCTGAGCAAAAAGAGCATAAAAATGAAAAGCAAAATTTAAGTGAGAAAAACTCAGCTCTTGTAAAAGATGCCTTTGCTGAAAAGGGCGAAAAAGAGGCTGAAGAGCCAGGATATGTTATAAAAAGGCTTGATGAGCCAAAAAAGGTAGAAAAACCTAAAGAGCCTAAAGAACAAAGAGAGCAAAAAGAAGCAAAAGAGTCACAAGCTAGCAAAAGTGCTCCTAAAAATATCCTAGATACTTCAATCATCGAAAATTTCAACCATACAGATGAAGAGAGCTCGGTGCAAAATTTGCCAAAAGAGAAAAAAGAGAAAGTTGTAATCGACTTTGATAAAATTTTGCCTGAGATAAAAGAGGGCATGACACGTCTCTTTAAAGCAAGCTGCTTTGAGATAGATAAGGTAGAGGTTAGTAAATTTAACGATGAGACCGTGCTTATAGAGCTAGACGGAGCTGATGCGGCGCTACTTATCGGCAAAGAGGGCTATAGATATAAAGCGATATCTTATATGCTTTACAACTGGCTAAATTCAAAATACAACCTTGCTATCCGCCTAGAGATCGCGCAGTTTTTACAAAATCAAGAAGCTATGATGGATCAATACTTAAATGGCGTGATTGAGCGTGTGCAAAATAGCGGTAGAGCGCAAACGAAGCCACTTGATGGGGTTTTGGTTAAGATCGCGCTTGAAAAGCTACGTGAGAAATTCTCAGATAAATATGTCGGCATAAAAAGTGGCAATGACGGCAAATTTGTCGTTGTAAATGACTTTTTCAAAAAATGAGTGAAACTATCGCAGCCCTTGCCACAGCTTATGGCATCGGCTCAGTTTCTATCGTAAGACTTAGCGGCAAGGACGCCCTTGCCACCTCTTTAAAACTCCTTAAACTTTCAAATTTAGAGCCAAGATACGCAAAACTAGCCAAAATTTACTCCCTTGATGATGAAATTTTAGACGAGGGCATCGTTATATATTTTAAGGCTCCAGCAAGCTTTACTGGTGAGGATATCGTCGAGTTTCAAACTCATGGTGGCGTTATGGTGAGTGAGAGAATTTTAAATGAGCTAATAAGAGCTGGTGCAAGGCTTGCTATGCCAGGTGAGTTTAGCAAGCGAGCATTTTTAAATGGCAAGATGGACCTAGCAAAGGCTGAGGCGATGCAAGGGCTCATCGCTTCAAAAAGCGAGATCGCTGCTAAAATTTTAACCCGCCAAATGCAAGGCGATCTTAGCAAATTTGTAGGCGAGATAAGGGGCGAAGTGGTCAAAACTCTTGCTTTTGTTGAGACGATGATTGACTACGCTGATGATGATCTGCCTGCAAATTTGCTAGAGCAGACCAAGCAGATGCTTTTAAAAAATAGCGAGAAGCTAGAGCGCATAGCCATTCTTAGTGAGCAAAGAAGAGGGCTCATAGATGGCTTTAAGATCGCCATCGTCGGTAAGCCAAATGTCGGCAAAAGCTCCATTTTAAACTCATTTTTGGCTTATGAGCGCGCGATCGTCAGCGACGAGGCTGGCACAACTAGAGATAGGATAGAAGAAAATTTCAAGATCGGCTCGCACTTAGTTCGCATAATAGACACCGCAGGCATCAGAAAAGATGCTGGAAAGATCGAGCAAATCGGCATAAACTACTCAATCTCAGCCATAAACGAGGCAGACATCATCCTAGCTGTCTTTGACGGCTCTTGCCCAAGTGACGAGCAAGACAAAGAGATAATTAGGCTCGTTTCTAACTCAAATAAAAAAGCATTTTTTATCCTAAACAAAAGCGATCTTGCGTTTAAATTTGACATAAATTTGGATGGCGCTATTAAAATTTCAGCAAAAAATGATACGAGCGTAGTTTTAAAAGAGCTTGAGGGTTATCTCAAGACGCAAGATACTGACGAGATCATGTTAAGCTCAAACCGCCAAATTTTAAGTTGCAAAGAGGCGAGCGAGGCTTTAAAAAGGGCATTTTTTAGGCTAAATGAAGAGGAACTAGAAATTTTTGCTTATGAGCTAAATACCGCGATAAAGGCACTTGCAAGTATCACAAAGCCATTTGAGAGAAGTGAAATTTTAGACGAGATGTTTAACCATTTTTGTTTAGGAAAATGATACTTTTTTTGGTTAAAATTTGCGCTTTTTAAAGGAGAAAAAATGAAAATTTTACTTATAAATGGTGGCAAAAAATTTGGCCATTCAGATGGCAGGCTCAATCAAACACTTCACGATCTTGCGTGCGAAAAACTAGCAAAAATGGGTCACGAGGTAAAGCGAACCGTGATAGATCAAGGCTATGATATCGAGGCTGAAGTTGAGAAATTTCTCTGGATGGACGTGGTAGTTTGGCAGATGCCAGCTTGGTGGATGGGCGAGCCTTGGATAGTGAAAAAATATATCGACGAGGTCTTTACGGCAGGACACGGCAAGCTTTATACGAGTGATGGCAGGCACAGGGTAGATCCAGCCAAAAACTACGGCAAAGGCGGCTTGCTAAATGGCAAGAATTTTATGCTAAGCCTTACTTGGAATGCCCCAGCCGAGGCATTTAGCGATCCAAATGAGTTTTTTGAGGCGCGCGGCGTTGATGGAGTTTATTTTCATTTTAGAAAGGCAAATGAATTTATGGGCCTAAAGTCGCTTCCGCACTTTATCTGCTGCGATGTTATCAAGATGCCAGATGTGCCAAGATACCTAAAAGAGTATGAAGCGCATCTTGAAAAAGTTTTCAAAGCGTAAAAACAAATTTCTACCGCTCTCTAGCCATTTGCGCTAGAGAGCATTTAAATTTATATCTATCTTGTGTGGGGAAAATGAGGACAAAATTTCTATTTTTAGCTGCGGCTGTATTATTTGTAGGGTGCGCTGGCAAGCAATTTTTAGTGCCAAGCGAAAAGTCAAATTTACTCTACCTTGAAAATAATGAAACCTTGCATGAAATGAAATTTAATAAGTTTCAAAATAGCCTAAATGACTTTAATAAATTTGCAAACATTGTCGGCAAAGCTGGGATAAAAGAGGCTAGTGAAAATAGCAAATTTGGCGCTCTTGGCGAGCTAATGCAAAGTGGTGACGCAAATAAAACGATGATCGTTAAAAACCTAGACACCAGCAAGGACGCTGTGCTATCAAATTCTAACGATATAGATGAGCTAATAAAGGCTAAAAATATCAAATTTTATGAAATTTCAAATGGCGCTATAAAGAGCGTGGTTTATAGCACAAAGAGCATGCCAGTTTGCGAAGCTTTTGCAAGCGGCAAAGAGGCGATAAAAGTAAAAAGCGTGACAAATCACCCTTTGAAAAATGGCTTTTTTGCAGTGATTCTAAACTCAGATATATCTAATGATCAAGGCTTTTTTCTAAGAGAGACGAGGTATTATTTCAACCTTTCAAGCAAAGATGAAGAGAAGATAAAGGCTGAGACGCTAACGCAAAATTTTTACAAAACATTTATCGAAAGTGACCTCGTGAGACAAGGTGAAATTCTCTCAAATGTGCTTTGTTTTAGTAAATTTCAAAAGGCTTTTTAGTAACTTTTTATAAGCAAGGTTGTAAAATAGCTTAAAATTCTTAAAAGGTTACATCAATGGATAAAGCTACCATACAAGCACATAAAATCAGCGACGAAGAGTATGAAGAGATATTAAAAATCCTAGGCCGTGAGCCAAATTTACTAGAGCTTGGCATATTTTCAGCGATGTGGAGTGAGCACTGCAGCTACAAATCAAGCAAAAAATACCTAAACGGCTTTCCGACAAAGGCACCTTGGGTCATCCAAGGACCTGGCGAAAATGCCGGCGTCATCGATGTTGGCGACGGAGTTGCAGCTGTGTTTAAGATGGAGAGTCACAACCACCCAAGCTTTATCGAGCCGTTTCAGGGCGCTGCAACTGGCGTTGGTGGAATTTTAAGAGACGTCTTTACGATGGGCGCAAGAGTTGTTGCGAACATGAACTCACTTCGCTTTGGTGAGATAAGAGGCGAGGGCGAGCTAGCCAAAAAGCATAGATATTTGCTAAAAGGAAGTGTCGCTGGTATCGGACACTACGGCAACTGCATGGGTATCCCAACGATCGGCGGCGAAACTACCTTTGATCCCAGCTTTAATGGCAATATCCTAATCAACGCCTTCGCGCTTGGTCTTTGTAAAAGTGATGAAATTTTCTACGGCAAGGCTGAAGGTGTGGGCAACCCAGTTATCTACGTAGGCTCAAAGACCGGCAGGGACGGACTTGGCGGCGCTGTTATGGCGAGCGATAGCTTTAACGACGAAAATAAATCACTTCGCCCAACGGTGCAAGTGGGCGACCCATTTGCTGAGAAGCTACTTATGGAGGCGTGCTTGGAGCTCTTTAAAAAAGACTATATCATCGGCATCCAAGATATGGGCGCAGCAGGACTAACGAGCTCTAGCTTTGAGATGGCTGGCAGAAGTGGCAGCGGCATGAAGATGTATCTAGACCGCGTACCGATGCGCGAAGTTGGCATGACGCCTTATGAGCTAATGCTAAGCGAGTCTCAAGAGCGTATGCTAATATGCGCCAAAAAAGGCTATGAGCAAAAGGTGCTTGAAATTTTTAGAAAGTGGGACCTTGACGCTGAGATTATCGGCGAGGTCACAAGTAGCGGCGTGATGCAGCTTTACTGGCATGATGAGCTTGCAGGCGAAATCCCTATCGGACCACTTAGCGAGGCAGCTCCTGTGCTTGATCGTCCAGTCGCACGTCCAAAATACCTTGATGAGATAGCAAATTTAAAAATTCCAAATAATGTTGATAACAAAACGGCATTTTTCAAACTTTTAAAAGAGCCAGAAGTGTTAAATAAAAGCTTTATCTACGATCAATACGACGCAAATATCCAGACAAATACCATAAAACAGCCTGGACACTTGGGCGCTGCAAGCATCAGAGTAAAAGGCACTAAAAAGGCCGTCTCTATGGCTGCGCAGTGCGACCCTAGAGCAAATTTTGTTGATCCAAAAATAGGCGCTGCAAGAGCCGTCGCGGCAGCTGGTAGAAAGGTCGCGATGAGCGGTGCTGTGCCACTTGCGATCACCGACTGTCTAAACTACGGCAACCCGCAAAATCCAGAGGTGATGTGGCAGTTTAAAGAGGGATGTGAGGGCATAAAAGAGGCTTGCCGTGAGCTAAATACGCCAGTTGTTAGTGGCAACGTGAGCCTTTATAACGACACCGACGGCGTTAGCGTCTATCCAACGCCAGCGATCGTCACGGTTGGAGTAAATGAAGATGCAAATTTAAACCTAAAAAGCACATTTTTAAGCGATGGTAGAGCGATATATCTACTTGGCGAGACAAGCGGAGAATTTGCTGCTTCGCTTTACGCAAAGTCGCTATTTAACGTTGTTGGTGGCAAGCTAAAAGAGGTTGATTATAAAGCTGAAAGGGCCCTTTGGGAGCTAGTGATAGAGGCAAATAAAGAGCAAATTTTAGAGTTTGCAAATAGCGTAGGCGTAGGTGGTCTTGCTATAACGCTAGCAAAAATGGCTAGCATTTCAAGCATTGGCGCAAACTGCGAAGTTAAATTTAAAGAGCCAAATTTCATCTTTGACGAGAGCTTTTCAAGAGCAGTTGTGGGTGTAAAAGACGAGGCTAAATTTGAAGCGCTTGCAGCTAAATTTGGTGTGAAATTTGAAAAGATCGGCGTTAGCGGAGGCAGGAGATTTAAGCTAAATGATATCGATGAGAGCTTAGAGGACGTAAGAGAAATTTATCTAAATGAGTTTGCGAAAATCGTAAAAAAGGAGGACTAAGAGATGTTTTCTAAAAAGTCTCAAAAAGCAAGCGGGGAAAAGGAAGTAGAGCAAAACGAGAAAAAGGGCGTGGCAAAACCGCCAGTGCTCTTTAGCGATACTCAAAATTTGATAAGTACGATCGAAAAAAGGCTAAATGCCCCTTTGATAACCTACTACAACTCAAACGCTGGTAATGTCTGCGGCAACGATGCAAGCGCAATGTATGAAATTTTAAAGGGTAAAAAGATAGATACTGCTTATCTTTTCATAAAAAGTGATGGCGGAAGCGGCATAGCCGCGCTTAGGATCATTAGCACTCTTAGAAACTACTGCAAAAATTTAATAGCGCTGATCCCATCAAACTGCGCCTCAGCTGCTACGATGATGGCGCTTGGCGCAAATGAGATCGTAATGGGCCCACTTGCCTATCTAACGCCAGTTGATACCTCTTTAAAACACGAGCTAAGTCCTACAAACAAGGGCAACGAGCTTGTTAGCGTCTCTATGGACGAGCTTAGCCGTGTGGTGAAGCTTTGGAAAGAGCAGGATAAAGATAGACCAAACGACACAAACCCCTATAACTCGCTATATGAGTACATCCATCCGCTAGTTTTTGGTGCGGTTGATCGTGCTAGCTCGCTCTCACTTAAAATTTGCTCTGAGCTACTTAGATATCACATAGATGATGATAAAAAGATCGTTGAAATTTCAGAGCGACTAAACGCAGACTACCCAGCGCACGAGTATCCAATACTCTTTCGTGAGGCGCAGGAGATCGGCCTGCATGTCAAGAAAATGGACGATGATCTAAACGAGATGCTTCAGGAGCTAACGCTACTTTACTCAGAGATGGGACAGCGAGCCTTCACCGACTACGACGAGAATAGCTATCACGATAACAACATCGCAAACATCATCGAGACAAACGGCAAGCAAATTTACTATCAGATTGATAAAGACTGGTTTTATCGCCCCGAGGAGCGCCGTTGGAACGTGATGAATGACGAGAGCTCATGGCGTAAAAATGAGCTAGTAAATGGCAAGATAAAAAATACGATCTATCACTTGTGGTAATATGTCTGGAGTTTTGTTTTTACTGATATTAGGCGGTGCGATATTTTTCTTTACGAGCGTGCAAATAGGCAACAACCGCAAGAAACAAGCAAATGTAAATGAGGCTAAATTTCTAGTATCACTGCTTGCAAAAGTCGCTAAAAGTGACGGCAGAGTTAGCGAGCTAGAGGCTAGACTGATCACTCAAGTGCTTGATGATCTAAGCCAGAAAGTTAGCGGTGTTAGCGGCGTGCGCGAGTATCTAAAAGAGGTCTATAATAGCCAAAAAGAAAATGTAGATAATGCCTATGAAACCGCCAGAAACTACAAGCGTGCGTTTAATCTAAACTACGATACCTGCGTAGCTAGGCTCACTTTTTTTCTAAATTTAGCCTATATAGATGGAGAATTTAACAAAAGCGAGCAAGATGTTATAAGAAACATCGCTTATGGATTTGGCATAGATAAAGAGACGCTTGATGAGATAATCTATAAATTTGATAGCTTCTATGGCTCAAGATTTGGGGCAGACCGCGATGAGATGAGCCAAGAAAACGATGCGTTTGAGGTTTTAGGACTTAGTAAAAATGCAAGCCTTGATGAGGTAAAGGCTCGCTACAAAGAGCTTGTGAGGCAGTATCATCCTGACATTTTGATGGGCAGAGGCGAGAGTAAAGAGGTGATAGAGCGCTCGACTAAGAAGCTTCAGGAGATAAATGAGGCTTATGGGCGATTAAAAGAGAAATTTGGAGTTTAGATGAAGAAATTTGTGATTTTGCTTTTGGCTGTGGCTGGTTTTTGCAATGATTTTAAAGTGGTAAATGTCGATGGAAAAGAGATAAAATTTAAGCTTACGCAAAGCGAGCTTTATCGAGATCAAAGGTTACTCATCAGCAACTACGATGTTAAAGATAGCAATGTGAGCATAATATTTGTCGATAAAGATGGCAACAAGAGCGACATTATGTCAGTTCAAGCAAAAAAATTAAACGAAATTAGTGAGTATATCTTTTCGTATGATCGCGGCATAAAGGTGATGAAATTTAGCTCGAAAAAGCCGATATGCGAGGCGCTTGAGAGAGAGGAACCTGTAAATTTAAGCGTATTAGATGCGAGTTACTTTGATGGTAACCAAATTTCAAGCTATGCCTTTAGCGTTGATATTGTTGGTCAAAAGCGTGAAAACTTTGTAGATAGAAAAGACTATTATATAGATGCAGCTGCAAATGTTATGATTACACTAGAAGCTTTATCGATAAAGAATATCGCAAAGGATATAAAAATGGGGCAGCTTCTGCTTGTAAAAGGTATGTGTTTAACAAAAAGATAAAAAATTTAATAAAGGAGAAAAAATGAGAGCGTTGCTTAGCGTTAGCGATAAAGAGGGCATTGTAGAGTTTGCAAAGGGGCTTGAAGAGCTTGGCTGGCAGATACTTTCAACTGGTGGCACCTACAAACTTTTAAAGAGCGATGGCGTCAAAGCCACTGAGGTTAGCGAATTTACGGCGTCGCCTGAGATGTTTGAGGGCAGGGTAAAGACCCTTCATCCAAAGATACATGGTGGTATTTTGCACAAGCGTGACGACGCTACGCACGTGGCTCAGGCAAAAGAGTACGGCATCGAGGGCATCGATCTAGTTTGCGTAAATTTATATCCATTTAAAGAGACTACGATTAGAACTGATGACTTTGCCGAGATCATCGAAAATATCGATATTGGCGGCCCAGCTATGGTAAGGAGTGCTGCTAAAAACTTTAAAGACGTCCTTATCGTCACAAGCGTGCTTGACTACGATGAAATTTTAAAGCGCCTAAAAGAAAAAAGCGATGATTGCGAGTTTAGAAGATCGCTGATGATAAAGGCTTACGAGCACACAGCAGCCTATGACAGCACGATAGCAAACTATATGAACGATAGATTTAATGGCGGTTTTGGCGATGCTAGATTTATCGTGGGAAGCAAGGTTTTTGACACCAGATACGGCGAAAACCCACACCAAAAAGGTGCGCTTTATGAGTTTGATTATTTCTTTACGAACAACTTTAGAGCCCTAAAAGGCGAGGCAAGTTTCAATAATATGACCGATATAAATGGCGCATTGATGCTTGCAACTAGCTTTGATGACGCTCCTGCCGTGGCTATCATCAAGCACGCTAACCCTTGCGGCTTTGCAGTAAAAGATACATTGCTTGAGAGCTACGTGGCAGCGCTTAAGTGCGATCCGATCTCAGCATACGGCGGCGTAGTCGCGATAAATGGCACGCTTGATGAGGAGCTTGCTAAAAAGATAAATGAAATTTACGTTGAAGTAATCATTGCTGCAAATGTTGATGAGGCTGCACTTAAGGTATTTGAAGCTAAAAAACGCATCAAAATTTTCACACAAGATAATAAATTTTTAGTGCGTGCAAATGATAAATTTGACTTTAAGCACATTGATGGTGGCTTTGTATTTCAAGAAAGAGACTTCGTAAAAGACGAAGAGCTTGAAAATATGAAGCAAATGAGCAAGAAATTTGCAAGTGGCAGCGAGCTAAAAGACGCTCAGATCGCGTGGAAAGTGGCTGCGCTAACGAAGAGCAACTGCGTAGTTTATGTAAAAGATGGCGCTATGGTGGCCATTGGCATGGGTATGACTAGCCGTGTGGATGCTGCTCGTGCGGCCGTAGCGAAGGCAAAAGAGCTAAAGATCGACCTAAGTGGCTGCGTGCTTGCAAGCGAGGCGTTCTTTCCGTTTAGAGATAGCATCGACATCGCTAGCAAAGTGGGCGTAAAATGCGTCATCGAGCCAGGCGGCAGCATCAGAGATGATGAGGTGATAGAGGCTGCCGATGAGCACGGCATGTCGCTATATTTCACCGGCGTTAGACACTTCTTGCACTAAAATTTAGGGGCGCATTGCCCCTTGCTTCACACTTTATAACTTTAAATTTTATATAATCCTTCAAAAAAGGAGTTCTCATGAAAAAGATGTTAAATTTTCTCTTGGTTTTGGCGGTATTTTTGGGTGTAAATTTGATGGCAAAAGATGAGTTTTTAAAGGAGCAGACGATGGCAGGGCAAAATTTGAAAGAAATTTATTTAGCAGGTGGCTGCTTTTGGGGCATGCAGGGATATTTTAAAAAGATATTTGGCGTGGTAGATACAAAAGTGGGCTACGCAAATGGTAAGAGCGAGAACACGAGCTACCGCGAGCTACATGAGAGCGATCACGCCGAGACACTTTATGTCAAATTTGATGAAAATAGGGTCGCTTTGGCTGAAATTTTGGCTCATTTTTTTAGGGTGATCGACCCGACCTCGCTAAATAAACAGGGTAATGACGTCGGCAGGCAGTATAGAAGCGGGATTTACTATGTTAGCAAGGACGATCTGCCAGTTATTGAGAGCTTTATGAAGATAGAGCAAAAGAAATTTAAAGATAAGATCGCAGTTGAGGTAGCACCACTTAAGAACTTCATCATTGCCGAGGAGTATCACCAAGACTATCTTGACAAAAACCCTTTTGGATACTGCCACATCGACCTAAATTTAGCTGGCAAACCGCTCTATGATGAGGCTAAATTTAAGCCACTTAGCAAAGAGGAGCTAAAGAGAAATTTAAGCAGCGAGCAGTATGCTGTGACGCAGGAGGCAGCGACTGAGAGGCCATTTAGCAGTGAGTATGATAAATTTGATAAAAAGGGCATCTATGTCGATATCACAAGTGGCAAGCCGCTCTTTTCAAGCGCAGATAAATTTGACGCAGGATGTGGCTGGCCAAGCTTCACAAAGCCTATTACGACAACGGCGCTTACGTATAAAGAAGACAACTCATTTATGATGAAAAGGGTCGAGGTGAAGTCACAAAACAGCGATGCGCACCTTGGGCATGTATTTGACGATGGGCCAAGCGATAAGGGTGGGCTAAGATACTGCATAAACGGAGCTAGCCTGAAATTTATACCGCTTGAAGATATGGCTAGGCTTGGATACGAGGAGTTTATCCCCTACGTAAAGTAGCTTTTGTTGAAGCAAATCAATGGTTTGAAAAGTTTAATCAGAGTATAATTCTCCAAAATTAAAAGGAGAAAAAATGAGTGAATTTTTCAAAAACGCAGAGCAGTTTAACGTAGAGGGTGCGACTGTGCCATTTTATAAATTTAGTGAAAATGGTGTAAGCTTTGTGGGTTTTGACTCACGTCCTTGCGTGCCGCCAGAGCCCATGATGAACGCACTTTTGGCGATAAAATTTGCTGATAAAAACACAAAGATCGTGATGGTAAATCACAAATTTCCAGCTGGGCTCATCCCAAAGATAGAAAAGAGCTTTGACGTGGATCGAGAGGACCTTGAGGGCGGGGCTGTGAAGATGACTTTTAGCCTAAAAGAGGGTGCAAGTATAGAAAACATAGACACGAGCCTTTGCCACTAAAATGCTTTTAAACACCTATGCGCCGCCATTTAAGCTAGTTGGCGGCTACTTTATCGCTGGCATTTTCTTTTTAGCGCTTAGCGTCCTGGCGTTTTTTTACGCTGATTTTGAGGCGATTAGCTCGCTAAATACGGCTGGCTTTTTGCATATATTTTTCGTGGGCTTTGTGATGAGTATCATTATCGGAGCGCTCTATCAGCTAACCTCGGTCATATTAGAAAAGCCATTTTTCACGGTCAAAGGGGCTATTTTAAATTTAGCCATTTTTTGCTTTTCACTGCTTGCTATGAGCTATGCGATGATATTTGGCGAGGGTCAAATTTTGCAAATCGGCGCAGTTTTGCTATTTTTCTCGCTCGTATTTTTTGGCTCGACTTATGCACTAAGCTTTTTAAATAATCAAAAAAGAAGCTTTGCTGCCTTTGCACTCTTTGCCTCGGCGATATTTTTGCTAGTTGGCATAACGCTTGGATTTTGCCTAGTGATGATACTTGGCGGTACGCTTATGCTTGATTTTATGATGACATTAAAATTTCACGTATATTTTGTGCTCGGCTTTGTATTTTTCGTGATACTTGGGGCCGCAAGCGTGCTTTTACCGATGTTTGCGCTGGCGCATGATCTTAAATTTACACTTAGTAAAGCCTCTCTTGCCTGCTATATTTTAGCTGGAGTTTTACTGACAATAGATGAAAATTTAGCCATTTTTGCGGTGGCTGTGGCAGCTTTGCTTTTTATAGCTCAGGCCTTTTATATTTTGAAAAAGCGCGTGAGAAAGGCGTATGACTACTGGAATGTAAATATTGCTCTTTCGCTACTTGCCTTGCTTTGCGCTGCTATATTTATGGTTTTTGAAAAGCTAAATTTGGCTGCTTTTTTTATGATATATGGCTTTTTGTTTGCTTTTATCGTGGCTCATCTATATAAGATCGCGCCATTTCTCATCTGGTATCACTATGTAGCACCCTTTGTTGGCAAGGCAAAAGTGCCGCTACTTGATGCGATGATACTAAAAAAGGCTGCATATTTTGCCATAGCATTTAATGTCATTTCGCTTGCGTGCTACTATTTGGCAGTTAGCTTTGAGATGAGAAATTTAGTCTATGCAAGTATAATTTTTATGGCTTTAAGCATCATTTTGCTTGCTGTAAATATGATAAACGTTTTTAAATTTATTGGTTTTAAAGGATAAAAAATGAAAGAAAAAATTTATGATGCTCTGTCAAATATCGTCGATCCCGAGGTTGGCTTTGACATCGTTTCGCTAGGGCTCATATATGATGCGAGCTGCGATGAAAATGGCAAAGCAAAGGTGACTATGACGCTTTCAACCAAGTCTTGTCCGCTTCATGAGATGATACTTGGCTGGGTTGAAACGGCTGTGCTTGGCGTGGAGGGTGTGAAAGAGTGCGAGATAGACCTAGTTTGGGAGCCAGAGTGGAATATCCAAATGGCAAGTGATTTTGTAAAAGCACAACTTGGAGTGAATTAATAAATTTGGCTAGAAATTTAGCTTAGCTAGCAAATTTCTAGCTTTTCTGCTTAAGCTTCTACTTTAAATTTTAAAAATATCATAAAAGCATAGTTAAATTTGCCTAGGAGCGCTTAAACTCTTTAATAAATTTACAAATAAATTTATACAAGTAAAAACTAAAAATAATGCGAGTTATAGAATATAATTTTAGGCGTTTGCTAGGTAATGGTTAAAAAAGGTAAATTGCAAGATAAACTTGCAATTTAACAGGAGAATTTTTAGTTAGGACTTAGTCCATTTGGTGACGAAGATATGATGGGATATCTAGCTGAGAGATGTACTCATCGCTGTTATATCCACCACTTACTCTTCTTTTTAAAACGATATTTTTATTTAGAAGATCATTTTCAGGCTCTTGGGCTATTTTTTTTTCTTCGCTTTCTTTTTCTGCACCTTTAAAACCTGTTGCGATGATAGTAACTTCGACTTTATTGTCTTCTATGTTTTCATCAGTTGTTGTACCAAAGATCACATCAGCATCATCATCAGATGCCTCCTCGATCATTGACATCGCGCTATGAAGATCGTCAAGTGAGCAGTTTGGATGCATTTTAAAATGAACTAAAACGCCAAGCGCTCCGTTTATATTCATGTTATCAAGTAGTGGTGATTGGATAGCATTTTTGATAGCTTCTTGAGCTGCACCCTCGCCATAAGCTTCACCAACGCCCATCAAAGCATGACCTCTGTGACTCATAACTGTTTTTACGTCAGCAAAGTCGAGGTTGATATCGCTAACACCAGAGTCAAGCACGATAGAGCACATACCATTTACCGCTCTTGCAAGCACTTCATCAACCATTTTAAAGCTCTCTTTGATACCTGATTTTTTATCTATCAAAGTTAAAAGTCTATCATTTGGTATGATAACGATAGAGTCGCTCTCTTTTCTAAGCTCGCTTAGACCTATATCTGCTAACTTGCTGCGCTTTTTACCCTCAAATGAAAAAGGCATAGTCACAACAGCAACTGTTAGCGCACCTATCTCTTTTGCTGCTTGTGCAACAACCGGAGCAGCGCCTGTACCTGTACCACCGCCAAGACCAGAAGCGATAAACACAACATCAGAAGTCTCAAGAGCACTTTTTATCTCTTCGTAGCTCTCTTGTGCAGCTTCTTTGCCAACTTCTGGTCTCATACCAGCGCCAAGACCTTTTGTCTTTTTCTCACCAAGCTGTATCTTTGTGTGTGCAGGAGAATTGTCAAGTGCCTTAGCATCTGTGTTTGCTATCATTAGATCGATGTCTAAATTTGGATTTTCTCTTATGATGTGGTTTATCATATTACCACCACCACCACCTACGCCTACTACCTTTATCTTTGCGCTATATAGGCTCTTGTTCTCTTCGATTGTGAAACTGTTGCTCATTGTAAAAATTCTCCTCAAAATAGTTGTGTCATGCTGTGCCAAAATTTCTTTAAAGCACTTGGTTTTTTTTCTTGCTTGCTTATATCAGCAATATTTGCAAGCTCGTTTTTGTTGTTTGTTTGCTCTAAATTTATATCCATATTTACAAGCTCAATGCCCTCTTCAAAATCATCTTTATCCTGTTTTTTTGTTTCAAATTTCTCTTTTTTCTCTTCTTCAAAAATGTTGAAATTTGTTTTTGGCTTTGATCTTAATTCACCCTTATATCTCATCTTTTTTTCTGAGTCTATCTCATAAGGCGTAAATTCTCCAGCGCCATACATGCAAAGTCCTATCGCACAAGAATTTGCCGGATCTCTTAAAATCTCATATAAACCATCCATCTCTTTTGGTCTAGCGATCCTAACTGGCATGTTGTCAAATATCGCAGAAGCTAGGTCTTTTAACCCATCAAGCTTTGTCATGCCGCCAGTTAGTACTATGCCAGCGCCAACTAGATCTTTGTATCCACTATCTTCAAGCATATTTGCAAGCACCATCACAGTCTCTTCTGCTCTAGCTGAGATGACATTTGATATAACATCAAGTGAAACTTCGTGAGTTTTTTGCTCATCACCAAGTCTAGGAAGCTCGATAAGATCGACTGATTTATTTACCAGTTTGCCATATTCTAGTTTTATCTCTTCAGCTTTTGGCAAAGGAGTATGAAGTGCCATTGAAAGATCTATGGTTATATTTGCAGAGCCAACGTGTAGATATGAGTTATATCTTAGTGAATTTCCAGCGTGCACTACCATATTACATGTCTCGCCGCCCATATCTATAAGTGCAACACCAAGTTCTTTTTCGTCTTTTGTTAGTGTTGCTATGGCTGATGCGTAACCAGAAAGAACGACGTTATCGACTTGTACGCCTGCTAAATTTACAGCTTTTCTTAGATTGCTAAGTTGTGATTTTTGAATACTTATGATATGAGTTTGTACTTCAAGTCTAGTGCCATTCATGCCGATAGGGTCTTCTATAAATTCTTGTCCATCCACCTTGAAGTTGTAAGGTAAGACATGAAGTTTTTCATATTCTGATGAAGTCTCGGCATTGTGATCTGCCATCTGCATAGCACGCTCTATCTCTTTTATGCCTATTTCATGATTTGGTATATTTACTACGCCACTGCTATTTACGCTTTTAGTATATTTTCCGGATATCGAAACCACTACTCTTTCATAGTGTGTGCCTGCAACTTTTTGTGCTTCTATGAGTGCATTTTTTATAGACTTTGCAGCTAGTTCAATGTTATTTATAGCACCCTTTTTTATACCTTGTGCTTTTTCTGTGCCTATTCCTATTATTTTTATGCCATCATCATTTTGTTCTGCTATAACAGCACAAATTTGAAATGATCCGACATCTATGCCTAAAATTCTAGTACTCAAAATTTTTACCTTTTGACATATTCTTTAACTTCATAATATTTTAGAAGTTTATTTGTTAAATCTTTTATCAACTCGTTGTTTTTAAGCATTGCAACATTTTGTTGTGTTATTTGCTTATAGTTGTTATTTATGTTGTTAGTAAGCAATCTTTGTTCCAAAATATCGTACACTACGGCTTTGTCATCTAATATAACATAACCTTTTGTATTGTTAGTATCAAAAAGTTGAGATACAAAAGCTCTTGTATCGCTCTCATTTAAGCCCGCAATAGAGCCATTTACCTCTCTGCTAACAAAGCCAACATCTGTGCCTTTAAAGTTTTGTAGAGTATCTTTTGCTCTTGCTGTTAAAATTTCTTTTTCTTTTTTACTTTTATAAATTTCAAGAACATTAGCTCTTGCTTGTTCAAAGCTCATAGGTTGTGGAGGAGTTATGCTTTTTATTCTAGCTATCAAATAGCCATCTTTATAAATAAATGGTTTTATCACTTCGCCAACTTTTGTACCCTTTATCTCGTCAAGTGAAAAAGTAGCGTTGTCTTCATTTGCACTTATAAAACCATTGGTTGCAAGTTCAGCTTTTTTGACAGCGACATACTTTTCTAAAGCGTTAGTTTTGCTTTGCTCTATGTTATAGTCTTTATTAACCTCAGCTTTTACCTCGCTAAAAGGTTTTATCTTGTCATCAGATCCCTTGTATTTATCTTGGTTTTCGTTATAGTAAGATTTTAAAACGCTTTCATTTGCGTCACTTTTTTCTGACTCGACAAAGTATGTATCTATGCCATAAAGTGTCTTTGTCATATAGTTATTTTTATTTATCTCCCAAAGATCTTTTAGCTCTTTCTCATCTACTTTGATCTCGCTTTGATCAGCATTTACTATTTGCACGGCTAATTTATCTTGCATGAAAAAGCTAGCTTCCATCATCGCAATATCTTCTTTGCTTGCAGGTAAATTTAAAATAGTTCTAAGTTTGTCTAGTAAGATAGTTAGCTTTAGATTATCTTCAAAATCAGTTGGGTTTATCCTGGCTCTTCTTAGCACATCGTAGTATAAATTTTTGTCAAAAACGCCGTCTTTTTGAAATGTTGGATCGACGATTATATATTTTAAAACATCGTCTTTATTAACGCTTAGACCGATATCGTCTGCAAAATTTAATAGTAAATTTTCTTGAATAGCAGCTTGAAGTGCAGCATTTTCTAAACCTAACTCTTCGGCTTTCTCTTGAGTTAATTTGCCTTCAAACATGTTGTTGTAGTACTGATATAGTCTATCGTACTTTTGTTGTAGCTCCTGAACGCTTATGTTTCTGTGTCCTACTTTTGCTACCGATGTAGCTCTATTACTGTTTAGATCGTATGCGCCCCAGCCGACAAAACCAGCACCGACAAAAGCTATCGTGCTTACCCAAATTGTCACGACTAGGTATTTTTTATGTTTTTGCATCCAAGATAACATTAAGTTCTTCCTTTAAAATACTAACAAAGCTTGTGCAATATTTTATAGAAATTTGGCTTAAATAAGCTTAAAATGGGGCTTTATAAAAACGTTTCTTGCTAAATTTTTACTAACATTTTTTATCTTTGTTAGCAAAAATTTAAATGCTAAAATCGCTGTAATCACCAGTAAAATGAAGCAGTTTGCAGCTATTTTCTAACAAAGCTATGTCTTTTGCAAGTAGCTGAGGGCTCCTGCTATACGCATAAACGCCGTATCCTTTGATCACGACGACGTTAGTATTTTTCTCTATCATCGCTCTATAAATTTCTGTCTCAGCACGCTCATACCAGTCGTCAAACTGCTTTGGATCATAGACTAAAATTTCATTAAATCTCATGCACCCAAAATAGTCTTTTGGCGCTATTTTTTCATGTTTCATTGCATAAGCTGTCACGTATGGAGGCATGGCGTAGCAGACAAATTTAGCTTCGTTTATGTTTTTGTAGATATTTAAGTGTATATCAGCATCCAAACTCGCATCATTCCAGCGGTAGTCTTTTTTTGATGAAAGAAGAGTTAGATCGCTATCTTGCAAGTCGTCAAAAATGGCATTTTGCTTGTTGATGATAAATTGATTTTTTTCTACTCTTGCTGAGATAGAACCATGAAAAACACCAAAAAAATTCTTTCTAAACATCGAAAGAGATATCTTTTTTATCTCATTTGTTGAGTGCATTAAGTCCATTTTTTCTCCTATGTTTGGGTGATTATATTTAAGCTATCTTAAAATTTGTGTAAAATTTTATGTAATGATGGCTTTTTAAGTAAAATTTCGATAAATTTTCACACTAATTTCATTAAAGAGGCAGTGTTGCAAAGTCCGCATATTAGCGTTTTACTTGACGAAGTTTTATCTTTTTTTAAAGATCTGCGTGGAAATTTTATAGATTGTACGCTTGGATATGCTGGACACTCTAGTGCTATTTTGTCTCAAAATGAAAATTTAAATTTGATTGCTTGTGACAAAGACATTGAAGCTATAAATTTCTCGCTCAAAAAACTTGAGCCATTTGGTAATAGAGTGAAAATTTATAAGAGCAATTTCTCTGAGCTTATTAGCAAACTTAGCAGCGATGAAATTTCAAACGTTAGAGGAATTTTGGCTGACATTGGTGTTAGTTCGCTTCAGATAGATAAAGATGATAGAGGCTTTAGTCTTGGCTCAAGCACGCTTGATATGCGCATGGATAAAGAGCGAGGATTTAGCGCTTATGATGTGGTAAATGGCTACTCGTTTGATGAGTTAGTTAGGATTTTTAGGGATTATGGCGAGTTAAAAAATGCCGCTGGGGTCGCGAACAAGATAATAAATGCTAGAAATTTAGGCAAGATAACGAGCGCAAAAGAGCTTGCAAATATAATAGGCACAGCTCAGATAAAAGGGCGCGGTGTTAGCCCTGCGATCCTGGCGTTTCAGGCGATCAGGATAGAGGTAAATGGTGAGCTAGACGAGCTAACAAATTTGCTTGATAGCATAGAAAAGGGTGGTTTTAGGGATTGTTTGGTGGCGATTATTACATTTCACTCACTTGAAGATAGGATCGTAAAAGAGCGCTTTAAAAAGTGGGCAAATAGCTGTATCTGCCTGCCTGGCATCTACCGATGTGAGTGTGGAAATAACCACGAATTGGGCGAAATTTTAACCAAAAAGCCACTAACAGCGAGTCAAAGCGAGCTATCGCAAAACTCACGAAGCAAGAGCGCAAAACTGCGTGTTTTTAAGATAAAAGGATAAAGATGCAAGAAAAAGAAGAGCTGCTAACACTTCACGACGAGGAGCAAAAACGTGAGGTAAATTTAAGCTTTAAGACGCTAGTGATGGTCTATCTGGCGGTTTTTATAGCGCTAGCTCTATTTTTGCCAAAAATTTACATAGCAAATCAAATTTATTATATAAGTAGAGATATCGCCGATATCAGCGGCAAACGAGATATGCTCCTTGAGGAAAACAGAGCTCTTAGCATAAAGCTTGAAAATTTGCGTTATAAAAATCAAATTTTAAACAATATGCAAGAGCGTCAATGGAAATAATTAAGAAATTTAAAAGCTTTATCCACTACTACGACCCTGCAAATTTCCAGCTCATCTACTCGCTAAAAGCTGCCACAACCATCGCTTTTAACTGCTTTTTGTGCTTTTACTTCTTTCATCTAAGTGGCGCTATCATGGCTGTAAATATCACGATGGGTATCTTCTTTCTTGGCGAGCTTGAGTGCAAAGATAGGAGCAAATTTGCATTTTTGCTACTTTATATAGCGCTTTCTTGCGCTTTTATGCCCTTTGTTGATCCATTTATTAGCCTTGGCGTTTGGCTCTCGCTTATCGTATTTGTCTGGATATTTGTGGTAGGCATTAGCCAAATTTATAGCTCAAATTTAAACAAAATTTTGCTTGCCGTAAATGCAACAGGGCTAGTTGCTTTTGTGACAAAGGCCGCAGTTGGGCTAAATGTGATTGAAAGCATAGGCGGTCTGGTGCTTGCTGGCGTGCTAAGCATCATCATAAAATTTGAAAACTTTGGCAAATACGGCAAATTTACTAAAAAGAGCATCAGCTTTTTACTGGATAACGCCATCTTGTCGAGTAAGGCGCTTGGCACGAGCCATTTTTACGCAAGTATCGCAGATTTGATGAGCTCGATTGATAAATCAAAAGAAATTTTCGCAAACAAAAGCCTAAAGATAAAAGATGTTAAGCTAGTTAGAAATCAAGCCAAAGCGCTATTTTATTTTTATAAAGTTGAAGAGATCGCTCTTTTGCTTCGAACATTAGGTGCTTCGTTTGAAAGGATCGAGGACAAAGCGCTTTTAAATGAGGTAAAAAATGAGATCGCTTACAACCTTTTTGAGCTTAAAAAAATTTTTAAAAATCAAACTCCAAAGCTAAAATTTGAGGCGCTAAATTTAGCTAAAAACTCAAATTTTAAAATTTTTGCAAGCTCGCTTGGCGTGCTTTATGATAAATTTTTGCTTATAAAAGAGGGCGGCGAGGATAAGTTCTCGTTTAATAACACAAAAAAGATCACGCTAAAAGAGGCGTTTAAAAAGATAAATTTAAAAAATGAAGTATTAAAAGAGTCTTTAAGGCTTGCCATTTGTATGTCGCTAGCCATTTTTATAGCGCAAGCTTTGCATATAAATCATGGAATTTGGATCGCCATAGCGGTGATGAGCCTAAACAAAAGCGACGAAGATGCTTTAAAAAATGCTGGCAGAGATAGCCTTCTTGGCGGGGTTATCGGCTTTTTTATCGCGCTTGCTTTTGTGAAATTTATGGGTGAATCATACGTATTTTACGTGGTTGTCTTTGTCGGTATGTTTTTGGTTTATTATCTTAAAGCCTACAAACAAATCGTCTTTGCAACGGCTTTTATGTTTGAATTTACGTCCATTTTTTCGCTTATAAAAAGAGACTTTTTAGCCCTTATGGTCGATAGATTGCTCGACGTGGCGGCTGGCTTTGTGATAGTTTTTGCCGCATATTTGCTAACTAGAAAAAATGACTATACTAAGGTAAAAAATAGCTTAAGCAGTGCTTTGATAGGTTTTAGAAATTTAGTGCAAATTTCTCTAAATGAGTCAAACAAAGATGCTTTTAGCACTGATGAAAAAGAGATTTTAGGCTCGCTAAATGAGCTAAACTACGCTATAAAAGTTAGTAAAAATTTAGACGATGATAATATGAAAAATGCAAAATTTATAGCTAGCAAGCTTGATGATATAAATAGCGATCTGATTAAGCTTAGAAATTATCTGAATTTAGATGAGCTAAAGGAGAAAAACGCCTTGCAAAATGATGTAAAAATCATCTCAGATAGGTTTTTAATGCTAGATAAAAAGATCAAAAAGCTTCCATATTATTTCATAAGTGAGATAGAAACGAAACTGCTTTGCAAAGACGAAAACGCTAAAAAGCTAATTTTACGAGTTACTTTAGGGCAAAATGAAATTTACTCAGCGCTCTCTTTTTGAGAAATTAGCTTTTCATATATATATTGTTCTAAATCTTTTTTTGAAATGTCATTTTTAAGAGCGGTGTTGTAAATTTCTTCAACTTTGCTTGAATACTTTTCATATCCAAAATATGGAAAATGCACGCTCCAAGCCTTTTTTATGAGCTCCAAACTTATCTCTCTTCTTGCCCAAACCTTAAACATGTCAAAGCCGATAAAAACAGCTGAAGTGACGATAGTGGTTGCAATTATTGAGATGTGAGCGTCAGTATTTGCTAAAAAGTGGTGCGTGATGATGAGAAGCGGAAATAAGACAACAAAGCAGATGAGTGCGTAAATTTGGTAGAGCTTCACGTGGTTAAATCTAAAATTTAACTTTGCGCCATCAACTAGCATACCTTCGTTAAAAAGGGCATTTGCTTCGAGCAAATCTCTAAATAAAACTGGCTGTTTTGAGACGAAAAAAATATTTTTAATGATAGTGTTTCTTAGATTTTCTTTCATTTTTTATAGACTTTTTACCTTAAAAATTTCAGCTCATTGTATCTAAAAATCTATAAATTCAAACAAAATTAGATACAATTTGCCTAAAATTTAAGGAGCTAAAAATGGCAGATAAAGCTTTAGAAACGGTCTTTTTAAATGGCGGGTTTTTGCCAAAAGATGAGGCAAAAGTTAGCGCGTTTGATAGAGGATTTATATTTGGCGATGGAATTTATGAAGTGGTGCCTGTGATAAACTCAAAAATGGTCGATAAAGAGGGCTTTTGGGCGAGATTTGAGAGAAGTTTAAATGAGATAGATATAAGCTTGCCTTATGAAAAAGATAAATTTGAAGCGATCTTAAATGAGATAATCGCCAAAAACGGCCTAAAAGAGGGCGGAATTTACATGCAAGTAACAAGGGGTGTGGCGTTTAGAAATTTCTATTTTATGGAAAATTTAATCCCAAGCGTCTTTATCTTTTGCTATGAGAGCGAAATTTTAAACAACCCAGCCGCAAAAACTGGCATAAAAGTGGTAAGCGTCGAGGATATCAGGTGGAAAAGGCGCGACATAAAGTCGATCTCGCTTCTAGCTCAGTGCTACGCTAAAAATGAGGCTCACAAAAAGGGCGCAGACGAGGGCTTTATGGTCGAAAACGGCTTTGTCACAGAGGGCTGTAGCTCCAGCGCTTTTATCATCAAAGATAAAACCCTCATCACAAAGCCACTTTCAAATGAAATTTTGCCAGGGATACGCCGTATGAGGCTTTTAAGGATAGCTAAAGATATCGGGCTAAAGATAGAGGAGCGTAAATTTAGCATGGACGAGGTTTATAGCGCTGATGAAGTCTTTATCTCGGCTGCTACGCTCATACTTTTGCCAGTCATCTATGCTGACGGCAAGGCGATAAATGGCGCAAAAGTGGGCGAAATTTCAAGCAAACTTCGTGAAATTTATGCTAGCGAGCTTTTAAAAGAAGCTGGACTTTGAGAGAAAAGGTCTTAATAAGCGCTTGTCTTGCTGGCATAAATTGCAAATTTAACGGCGAAAACAACCTTTTGGATAGTGGCATTTTAGATGAAATTTCAAAGAGATATCATCTGCTTTTTATCTGTCCAGAGGTGTTTGGCGGACTTAGCACGCCAAGAGAGCCAGCTGAGATGAGAGATGGCTTAGTCGTTACAAAAACCGCTAAAGATTTGAGCGAAAATTTTAAATTTGGGGCTGAAATTTGCCTAAAGATAGCTAAGCTAAATGGCTGCAAAAAGGCTATTTTAAAAGCTAGAAGTCCAAGCTGCGGGAGCGGGCAAATTTATGATGGAAGCTTTAGCAAAAAGCTAATCTTTGGCGATGGCGTAGCGGCAAAACTGCTAAAAGAAAATGAAATTTTAGTCTTTAGCGAAGATGAGATAGGGTGGCTTGATGTTTGAGAGGCTAAAAGATAACGTCTGGCTAGAGGTCGTCTTTAAATACATCATCTTGCTGCTACTTTTTGCCTGCGTGGTGGGGCTTTTTGCAAGCGGCGTGCTCTTTTTAAAGGGAGAGATGAGCGAAAATTCGCTAAATTTGCACATTTTCTTTGGCTTTAGCTTGGTTGTCCTCACCATAATCCACAGCTATGTCAAGAAGAAAAAACTAAAAAAGCTAAGCCTTGAGTTTAAAAATATCTTAAAGCATAAGCCAGTGCAGATGGACTGCAATACAACTAGGTTTTTAAACGCGCTAAATGATGTCAAAGTTGGGGAAATTTCAAAGAAATTTGGCTCAGACGTTGCAGAAATTTTAAGATCAAACGATATAAAGGTCAGGGATCAAAACGAGACGATGAAGCAAATTTGCAAAAACAACGATGAAAAGATGTTTTATATCTTTGTTTTGATCGTAGAAGCTATATTTAAGGATAAGGAAGAAATTTGAAAAAAGGTATATTTTTAGCACTTAGTGTTGCTTTGTTTTTGGGTTGTTCGCAGACAACAAAACCAGAGCCAAACAAGCAGCAAAATGCCCTGCCAGACGAAAATGTTTATAAGCCAAATGAGCGCATCAGCTTGCTTGAATTTGAAGTAAAACAAGATGCCTCGTCGCTACCTCAAAATATGCAAAGTGCAAGCTTTGCTCAAGATGAAATTTTAAAAAGAAGGTTTAAAGTTTTTACTCTAAGAGGCGTGAAATTTAACCCAAATGACGCTTTTTGGGCGTTTAATGTATATAAACCAAGCGAGAAAAGAAAGTATTTTGGCTCAAATTTTAGGCAGATACCTCAAAGCTGGTTTGACGCGCAAAAGGAGAATGCAAATTTTGCTGGCTTTTTGCAAATTTCAGCTTACGCTCTAACTTCAGCAAACACAGCTGTAAGAAATTTCCCAACCGACGAGCCGATATTTTTAAACCCGCAAACTCCAGGTGAGGGCTATCCGTTTGACTATCTACAAGAATCCACCCTAAGCATCGCTCATCCGCTCTTTGTATCGCACCTCTCAAAAGACAGGGCGTGGGCGTTTGTGAGCGATGATGCGGTTTGGGGCTGGGTGAAGGTTGAAGATATCAAATTTATCAGCGATGAAGAGGCGCTTGCCTATCAAAAATCAAGCTTTGTAACGATAAAAACCGACAAAATGCCAGTTTATGACAAGGGCGGAAACTTTTTGTTTTACTCACGTGTCGGCGCGATACTGCCAGTTTTGGCGCAAGATGACAAAAACTACTACGGCAAAATTTATGTAAGAAATATGCTTAGGGAGTTTGTCCTCCCAAAGTCTTTTAGCGCCCTTTTCCCACTTAAATTTAACGACTCAAATTTAAAAACACTTCTTAGCTCACTTCTTACTCAGCCTTATGGCTGGGGCGGGGTGGATAAGCTAAGAGACTGCTCGCTTTTTACAAAAGACTTGCTAGCAAGCTTTGGCGTGTGGTTGCCTAGGAACTCAAGGGCGCAGGCAAATATGGGAGAAAAGATCAATCTAAAAGGTCTTAGTAACGCTGCAAAAAGCAAAGAGATAAAAGAAAAGGGCGTGCCATATCTCACTCTCGTGCATCTGCCAGGTCACATCATGCTCTATGCTGGATATAAGGGCGATGATATCTACGTCGTGCATGATGCTTGGGGGCTAAAGACTGCAAACAACGGCCGCGCGCTGATAGGAGCGACCGCGATAACTACGTTAAATATCGGACAAAACAGGAGCGATATACAAAGTGCAAATTTGCTAATTTCTAAGGTTGATTCTATAAATGTAATGAGACCTGAGCAAGGGATGCTAGATAAGGCTAGAAAGATGTCGGCATTACAGAGAGCTTATGGCGTAAAGATCGAAGAAAATTTGGTTAAATTTAGTGATGGCACGAGTTTAGTCTATGATGATTTTAAACAAAAGGATGAAGAGTGCAGCACTGGGGCTGACATAGAGGATATGAACGCACTTGATTACGCTGCATTTTCGCCACTAAGCACTGCTCTAAGTGATGCTGGTAGATGCAGAAACTACGAGCTTTTAGGCAAAATTTATGGCTCAAGCGAGAGCGCGGTAAAGGCAAATTTGGTTGATGTCATCTGGATAAAAGATTTTTTAAATTTGCCTTTAAAATTTAACTCTAAAAATGGCGCTGCAGCTGCCTTGCAAGAGGTGAGCAATGAGCTAAATGAGATGGTAAAGGGCGATCCGAATTTACTTGAATACCTAAAAGATCCAGGCGGGACATTTAAGTGGCGCATCATCGCTGGCACAAACCGCCTAAGCGCGCACAGCTACGGCATCGCGATCGATATAAATGTAAAAAAGAGCCACTACTGGCAGTGGAGCAAGGGCTATGAGAACTTGATCCCAGAAAAGATCGTGCGAGTATTTGAGAAGCATAAATTTATCTGGGGCGGACGCTGGAAGCACTTTGATACGATGCATTTTGAGTATCGCCCAGAGATGTTTGAGTAGATGAAAGATCAAATTTTAGAAATTTTATCTCGCTCAAACGTCTTTTTAACTGGCGGTGGCGGTGTTGGCAAGAGCTATCTAACCGCTTCTATCATCAGACACTACAAAGAAAATTTCAAAAATGTCGTCATCCTTGGCTCAACTGGCATAAGCGCTGTTAGCCTTGGGGGCGTGAGCTTGCATAGCTTTTTTAAATTTGGCTACTGCAAGGACTACGAGGAGCTAAGACGGCTTGACTACCGCCAAAAAGATAAGCTAAGCAAGCTACGAAATATGCTAGATGCTTGCGATCTGCTTGTAATTGATGAAATTTCGATGGTTAGCTCAAACGTGATGGAGATGATAAGATACCGCTTGCTCACCTCTAAATTTAAGGGCAGGGTGCTCATAGTGGGCGACTTTTATCAGTTGCCACCCGTGCAAAAAGAGCAAAATGAGAGCAAACTTTTTAACTTTTTATACGCCTTTAACTCCAGTGCGTGGGAGGATATGAAATTTACAAATGTTGAACTGCTCGTCTCAAAACGCACAAATGATCTTAAATTTTATGAAATTCTCTCTCGTCTTAGAGTTGGCGAGCTAGATGATGAGATGATGGCTTATATCGAGAGCTTGCGAGTGGACGCTATCGAGCCAGATAGCGAGACTAGTGTGCTTTTTGGTAGAAACGCAGAGGCTGAGATGCTAAATCAAAAAAGACTTCTCGCGCTTAATGCGCCTCTTGAAATTTCAAACTCGGACGTGCTTGTGGTTGATGAAAATTTAGACAAAAAAGAGTTTGAAAAGTGGGCAAACACGCTAAATATCTCGCGAAATTTGGAGATGAAGATAGGCGCAAAAATCATCTTTACTTCAAATAAATGGGGCGAGTACTATAACGGCGAGCAGGGCAAGATCATGCAAATTTTAAAAGAAAATGGCGCCATTTCAAGCGTGATCGTGCAAAAAGATAGCGGCGAGATCTGCGAGATAGAAAAGTGCGCTTATAACTTTTGCGCGCTAAATTTAAACGAAGACGAGATCGAGGAGAACGTGCAGGCTTCGCTTTATCAGTTTCCATTTAAGCTTGCCTATGCGCTAACTATCCACAAGTCTCAAGGCATGAGCATAAATTCGCTCATTTGCAACATCAACCACATCTTTGCCAAAGGACAGCTCTACGTCGCACTTTCTCGTGCAGTAAATCCTAAAAATTTAAAACTTTTTTATGATAAGAAAAGTGATTTTAGGCAGCATTTAAGAAAAGTGGTTAAAATTGACGACGAAGTTAAGAAATTTTACCAAGAAAACGTATTTTTGCATATTAAGGAGAGTTTATGAAAAAGCTATTTTTAAGCCTTGTTTTTGGCGTTTTTGCGTTCGCAGACGTGCTAAAAGTGAGTGACTTTCAAACAGATATCTACTCAAAAGCTGGACAAAATTTAACAAAAAAGATAAGCATGAACCTTGAAGTTGTCGGACGTGACGTGGAGGAGAATGAAGCATACGTGCTTGATGCGCTAAACGTCGTGGTTGGTAGCTTTTACGTGGAGGATATCCTAACCTCAATGGGAAAAGAGAAATTTAAAGAGCTCTTTATGAAATACGCAGCCAAAAAACACTCGCTTGATATCGATGACGTGCTTATTTTAAACATCAAAGTGATAAATAATCTAGAGCTAAGCGAGATCATAAAGGCGATAAAAAGCCAAAATTTATGCTCTGATCCAAGCGTAAATGAAGATGTGATGACAAAGCCAGAAAAGAAGAAAAAAGGCAATGAGATCATCGTCGCACCTGATCCAAATGACATGGTGCAAAAGCCGATCGATCTAAATAATGTGCAAGAATTTGGAAAAGACTTCGGAGAGAAGTGAGCAAATTTGGCTAAAAGCTAGCCAAATTTATTGATTTACGATGTCGTAACCTTGTGGGATGACTGGAGTTAGCGTCTCTTTTGGGATGAGCGCGTCTTTTACAGGGTTGCTTAGAGTGATTTTTATCTTATTTGAGAGTTTGTCTTTATAATCAATCGTCGTTGGAAGCGTGTTTTTGATCGTTATAAAGTACTCAACTCCGTCATATATCGCCTTATAAAGTGTCGGCTGAATTTGCTCTGCGTGAGCCAAAACCTGCGTCAAATTTGGCGTATCATCTAATCTTGAAATGATGGCTTGCTCAAGCTCATCCTCGATCACGACCACTTTGTCTTTGTCAAAGTAAATCCTCTTTGGTGTTGGACTTTCATATATCCAAAGCGCGGTATTGTCGCTTTTAGCGTAAAATCTACCCTTGTAATTTACACTCTTGCCTTCGCTAAAGACAGTTTGCGTAAAGTCACTTTGCAGGCTTTTAAAATTTAAGCCAGCGCCAAATGAGCAAACCGCAATGAGAGATGCAACTAAAAATTTTCTCATTTTTTATCCTTTTTTGGCGTATTCTAGCCCAGTTTAATTAAATAAATAGTTAAACTATGCTAAGATCCAAAGTTTAAAAATTTAGGAAGGTAAAGTAATGATTTCATCGGTATTTAGAAAGATTTTTGGCACGAAAAACGATAGAGAAGTCAAAAAATATATAAAACGTGTGGCGCAGATAAACGCGCTAGAGCCTACTTATGAGAAGATGAGCGACGATGAGCTTAAGATTAAATTTAACGAGCTAAAAGCCCAAGTCGTCGAAGAGAAAGTCACTTTAGATCAAATTTTAAATGATGTCTTTGCGTTAGTTAGAGAGGCTAGTAAAAGGGTGCTTAAGATGCGCCATTTTGACGTGCAGCTAATTGGCGGCATGGTGCTAAACGAGGGCAGGATCGCTGAGATGAAGACAGGCGAGGGTAAGACCTTGGTGGCGACTTTGCCAGTTATATTAAACGCTATGAGTGGCAAGGGCGTGCATGTAGTTACCGTAAATGACTACCTTGCAAAGCGTGACGCGACGCAAATGGGCGAGCTTTATAACTTTTTAGGCTTAAGCGTCGATGTGATACTAAGTGGCGGATACGACGATGAGGTAAGGCAAGCTGCCTATAATGCCGACATAACATACGGCACAAACTCAGAATTTGGCTTTGACTACCTTCGCGATAATATGAAATTTGAAGCTGGCCAAAAGGTACAAAGAGGCCATAACTTCGTTATCGTGGATGAGGTTGATAGTATCTTGATAGATGAGGCTAGAACACCACTTATAATCTCTGGTCCAACAAACCGCACACTTGATGGTTACATAAGAGCCGATCAAGTCGCAAAACAGCTTACCAGAGGCACTCCAGCTGATCCAAACGTGCCAGGCTCAAAGCCAACGGGGGATTTTATAGTAGATGAAAAAAATAGAACGATAATGATCACAGAAGCTGGCATAAGCAAGGCTGAAAAGCTCTTTGGGGTTGAAAATTTATACAACCTTGAAAACGCCGTGCTAAGCCACCACCTAGATCAAGCTCTAAAGGCGCACAATCTCTTTGAAAAAGATGTTCATTACGTTGTAAAAGATGGCGAGGTTGTCATCGTTGATGAATTTACAGGACGTCTAAGCGAGGGTAGACGCTTTAGCGAGGGGCTTCACCAAGCGCTTGAAGCAAAAGAGGGCGTGAAAATCCAAGAAGAGAGCCAAACACTAGCTGACACAACATATCAAAACTACTTTAGGATGTATAAAAAGCTTGCAGGTATGACTGGTACGGCTCAGACTGAGGCTACCGAGTTTTCTCAAATTTATAATCTTGAAGTTATCTCGATCCCGACAAACGTGCCAGTTAAGAGGATCGATCAAAACGACCTTATCTACAAAACTCAAAATGAGAAATTTAAAGCTGTCATCGACGAAGTCAAAAAGGCTCACGAAAAGGGTCAGCCAGTGCTTGTAGGAACTGCAAGTATCGAGCGCAGTGAGGTGCTTCACGAGATGCTTAAAAAAGCTGGCATCCCACACTCTGTGCTAAATGCTAAAAACCACGAAAAAGAGGCTGAGATCATCGCACAAGCTGGCGTAAAAGGTGCTGTGACTATCGCTACAAACATGGCTGGACGTGGTGTTGATATCAGGATCGATGATGAGGTTAGAAATTTAGGCGGTCTATATATCATCGGTACCGAAAGGCATGAGAGTAGAAGGATAGATAATCAGCTCCGTGGCCGTGCTGGACGTCAGGGCGACCCTGGTATGAGTAGATTTTACCTAAGCTTGGAGGATAATCTATTAAGAATTTTTGGTAGTGACCGCATAAAGGCGATCATGGATAGGCTTGGTATCGACGAGGGCGAAAGCATCGAGAGCCGCATGGTGACAAGAGCTGTTGAAAACGCTCAAAAGAAAGTCGAGAGCTTGCACTTTGAGGCCAGAAAACACTTGCTTGAGTATGACGACGTGGCAAATGAGCAAAGAAAGACCATCTACAAGTACCGCGACGAGCTACTTGATAAAAACTACGATATGAGCGAGAAAATAGCTCAAAATAGGGTTGAATACGCTACAAATTTACTTGATACGGCTGAAATTTTCCATGGCGGCTTGAAAGATGACTATGACATTAAAAATTTATGCGCTATCATCCTTGCAGACTGCGGTGAAGAGATCGACGAGAGCGAGCTAAAAGGGCTAGAGTATAATGAGCTAGTAGAAAAAATAGCGCAAATTTTAGAGGTTAGATATAACGAAAAAATGAGCGTACTAAATGAAGAGCAAAGAAAAGATATAGAGAAAATTTTATACCTTCAAGTACTTGATAATGCGTGGAGAGAGCACCTCTATCAGATGGATATCCTAAAAACTGGTATCGGTCTAAGAGGATATAATCAAAAAGATCCATTAGTGGAGTATAAAAAAGAGAGCTACAACCTCTTTATGGAGCTAGTTGGCAGACTAAAAACTGAGAGCGTTAAAACGCTTCAAATCGTTAGATTTAAGAGTCGTGAGGAGCAAGAAGAGCAGGCTAGAATGATGCTAGAAGCTAGTCAAAATGCTGAAAATGAAAATTTAAGCTACAATAACCAAGGCGAAGAAGAAAATTTCACGCCTGAAAAAAAGATACCAAGAAACGCTCCATGCCCTTGCGGAAGCGGTAAAAAATATAAAGATTGCCACGGCAAAAGTGGCCCTAAAAAAGGCATATTTGCTTAAAATTTCTACTTTTAAGGCGCCAAAGCGCCTTAATCTTTTAAAGGCTATTTGATGACAAGCTTACCAAAGTACCTACTTTTTAAATATTTAAGATTTGATAAAACTCAGCCATTTATCGCTCTAAGCGCCTTGCTCGCCTTTCTTGGTGTTAGCATAGGACTTATGGTTTTAATAGTTGCGATGGCGATCATGAACGGATTTGATAAAGAATTTGAGCGCAAACTTTTTACGATGAACTATCCTATAACCGTTCAAAGCGCTTTTAAAGGATCAATCGATGATGGCTTTGTAGATGAGCTAAAGGCTAAATTTAGTGATCTTAAATTTAGTCCATATATCAGCACGCAGGTCATTTACCGCTCGGCAAATGCGCTTGAAGGTGGGCTAATTTATGGCGTAAATTTTAAAGATGAAAAGCAGATAAATTCAGTTGTAAATGAAGCTTTGAAAGAAAAAGAGCTAGAGGGCTTTGAGATACTTGTGGGAAGTGGCATAACGAGTGAGTTTAGGCTAAGAAACGATGAAAAACTAACGCTTATCTTTACAAAGGCTGATCCAGCTGGCTTTTCGCTAACGCCAAAGATGAAGCGCTTTGATATCGGCGGCTCATTTACATCTGGGTTAATCGCCTATGACAAGGCATTTTCATATACTTCGGTTGATGCATTAAGGAAAATTTTAGACTATCCAAAAGGCGTTTATGATGGAATTCACATCTTTTCAAGTAAGCCATTTGATGATATAAAAAGGGTGCGCGAGGGGCTTCCAGCTGGCACGGTTGCTATTGGCTGGTGGGAGCAAAATGGCAACTTTTTCTCAGCGCTCGCACTTGAAAAAAGAGCACTTTTTATCGTTTTGATGTTAATTATCCTTGTGGCGTCGCTAAATATCATAAGCTCGCTACTAATGACCGTGATGAACCGCAGGCAGGAGATCGCCTTGCTTTTAGCGCTTGGTGCTAGCAAAGGCGAGATAAAAAGAAGCTTTTTTTATCAAGGTCTAGTTATAGGCGGAGGTGGCATTATATTTGGCTTAGTACTTGGCTTTTTGGGGCTATTTTTACTTGGAAATTTCAACATCATAGATCTGCCAGCTGATGTCTATGGCTCAAGCAAACTACCACTTGAACTCTCAACCATCGATCTTGTGCTTATCGTAGTTGGAGCTGTATTTATCGTAGCTATCTCGTCTTACTATCCAGCTAAAAAAGCCACAGAGGTAAATGTCCTTCAAACTTTAAGAAATGAGTAAAGCCTAGAAAAACTAGGCTTTAAATTTGGTTTTAAAAAGCATATTATTGGCTAATATGCTTTTATTTTAATTTGTAATAAATTCTATTTTTTATCTTTTGATAGCTCTTTAATTTTTACTTCTTTCTCATTAAGACTAGCATTGATGTTTTGACCAGACAAATTTTTAGCTTCTTATTGTTTCTTATATAATAAAAAATATTGCTAATAGTTTTATCAATCTATTTAAACGAACTTAAAAAAATCGTGTTTTAAGAAGCTAAATTTACTATGCTCTTACGTCGTGGTCGATCTTGCATTGAAGGGCTTCGTGAACAAGGGTTTTTGCCATGACGCGTTCTTCGCTTATTAGGTGGAAATTTGCGCCTAGCTCGCCAAAGATCTCTTTGTTACCCTCGCCGTTTGCCTTGATGATCGTTTGGATATTTGCGCCGTAGTCTTTGATCTTTTGTGCGATCAGCTCAACTCTTTGCTCGTTGCTAACTGTTATGATGACAGCGGCGGCATCGTCTAAGCAGGCATTTTCAAGGGTGTTGCTTTGAAGCACGTTTCCTAAAAATACATTTTCCCCGCGGCTTCTGCCAAGCTCAACTAAGCTGATGTCGTTGTCAAGCACTAGATATAAAAGCTTTGTCTCTTTTAGTCTCAAAACCACCTCTTGGCCAAGTCTGTCGTAGCCAAAGACGACGATGTGATTTTTTAGTTTTTGTGGCTTTAGGGCATCATTTGACTCGATCACTATCTCACGCTCAACAAGATCAGCTATGACGTCAAGCTTTTTAAGTATAAAAGGTGTCGCAAACATAGATATAACAGAGGCTGCGATGAAAATTTGAGCTGTTTGAACATCAAGCAGGTTTCTAGTAGTCATCAGACCAAAGACAGCCAGTGCAAATTCTCCTATCTGACAAACGCTAAGCGCGGTTTTGGCAGCAACTCTTCGCTTTAGATAGATGTTTAAGATAGCAAAGACAACGATCGCTTTTATCACCATGACGCTAAAGACTAGACCTAGAACTAGCCAGATATTTGAGATGACGACGCCGAAATTTATCTGCATACCAACGGTTATGAAAAATAGTCCAAGAAGCAAGTCTCTAAAAGGTATGAGGTCTACCTCGATCTGGTGCTTATACTGCGTCTCCGCCATCATCATACCAGCTAAAAATGCGCCAAGTGAGTATGAAAAGCCAAAGAAGTGAGCCAGCGTGCTAGAGCCAACGACCATAAAAAGAATGGTCGCTATGAAAACTTCTTGCGAATTTGTCTGAACGACCTTGTAAAATATCCAGTTTATGACGTATTTGCCGAGTAAAAATAGCACAACGATAAGGATCGCAGCACTCGTAAATGTCTTTAGTAAGAGCTCATTTATGGAGGTATCTTGCGAGCTAAACATATCTATCATAAGTAGTATTGGTATGACGGCGATATCTTGAAATAGCAAAATTCCAAGCGCCTTCCTACCATAAATTTTACTTACATCGCCATTGTCATTTAGCGTTTTTAGCACGATCGCAGTTGAAGATAGAGCAAAGGCAAGACCAGCGATAAGCGCTGTCTCGTCCTTTAGATGAAGCGCGTAGTAAAGCATCACGCCCATCACAAAGCCGCTTAAACAAACTTGCAGACCACCATTTAGAAAGACCTCTTTTTTCATGCTCATCAGGTGTTTAAAGCTAAACTCAAGTCCGATCGTAAACATCAAAAATGCGATACCAAACTCAGCTATATGAGAAATTTCATCGTTGCTTTTTAGGTTGAAAAACTCAGATATAAGCGTGCCGGTTACGATGTAGCCGATGATGGTTGGTATCTGAAATTTCTTAAATATGACGTTTAGTGCGACTGAGATCGCAGCGACAAGCAAGAAGCCTTCTAAAATTTGTTCCATAAATTATTTTTTGCCTTCGTAAAATACAAGATCAAAGCTACTTTTTCTCTTCACAAGCGATCTTTTGGTGCTAGTTTGACTGGTAGCTTCGTGTAATTTTTTATTTAACTCATCAATAGTTGATTCTAAATCGTCAATTTTCTCTTTTAGCTGAAGTATCACATCAACACCTGCTAAATTTACACCAAGTTCTCGGGTTAAATTTAGTATCGTTTTGACGCGATCAACGTCTTTTTGCGAGTAGAGCCTCATCTTGCCATCTGTTCTTGAGGGTTCAACTAGCCCCTCTCTTTCGTATTGTCTTAAAGTTTGTGGATGTATGCTTAAAACCTTTGCTACAACGCTTATTAAAAAAAGTGGTTCTTCATAATTTTGCATTTTTTACTCCGGTAATTTTTCTTTTAACTCTTTTACTAAGCCCTCGTCAAGCTCACTGATATTTGGAAGTTTTACCCTGGCCTTTAAGTAAAGATCGCCATAAATTCCACTCTTTCTATTTTGTACGCCGTATCCTTTTAGGCGGATCTTCGTGCCTGTTTTTGAGTTTTCAGCGATCTTTATCGTGACATCTTTTTTATATGTATGCACATCGATCTTACCGCCAAAAAGCATAGTTTTTAGTGGAATTTCTACATCTTTATAAAGATCATCGCCGACTCTTTCGTATTCGTCGCTTGGCTCAACGCTAATGGCAAGTATAAGATCGCCAGTTTGACCGCCAGCACTCTTGCCTTTGCCTTTTATGCGAAGTTTTTCGCCGCCTTCTATACCGCTTGGGATCTTTATCTTGATGCTTTCGCCATTAAAATTTATCTTGTGTTCGCCGCCAGTTACAGCCACGTCAAATGGTATAGAAATTTTAGCATTTACATCTAGATCAGCTCCTCCAAAGCCAAATCCGCCTTTGCCAAAGCCTTCAAATCCTTCAAAACCTCCACCAAATCCACCACTAAATTTAGCGCCGCCTCCGCCAAATCCACCTGAAAAGATATTTTTCAAGATATCGTTTAGATCGCCCATATCGGCTGAGCCTCTGGCAAAGTCGTGGAAATTTTGACCGCCAAACATATTATCGCCATATTGATCATACTGGGCACGTTTTTTCTCGTCACTTAAAATTTCATAAGCAGCGTTTATCTCTTTAAATTTATCCTCTGCTCCAGGGTCTTTGTTGATGTCTGGGTGGTACTTTCTAGCAAGTTTTCTATAAGCTTTTTTTATCTCGTCGCTTGATGCGCCTTTTGAAACTCCTAAAGTTTCATATAAGCTTTCGCTCATATATTCTCCTTATGTTTTTTGACACGGATTATATCACAAAACTTTAGTCTATGCAAGTCAAGTTTATTTTTATTTACAAAGGAGAAAAAAGCGTTAAGATTTTATTTTTAAGCTCTATTTATAATTTCAAGACATTTTCAATTTAAAGGAAAAAAATGAAAAAATTTATGCTAATTTCATTAGCAGCGGCTTCTTTGCTAATGGGAGCTGATATTAAATTTAACGAAGCAAACCAAGATGTAACTAGAGTTTCGCCGTTAAGTGATAAAAATAGCGTGCTCTCATACTACGACTCTGTCGCGCAGGCAAAACTTTCAGTTGTAAATATCTCGACTACAAAAACAGTAAGCAATGCGGGTATCGAGCAGATGTTTAATGATCCGTTTTTTAATGAATTTTTTGGATTTAACTTTGCAAAACCAAAAGAGAAAGAAAAGACAACCTCTCTTGGCTCTGGTGTCATCATCTCAAATGACGGCTACATCGTTACAAATAACCACGTTATCGAAGATAGCGACCAGATCGTTGTGACCTTGGCGAAGGGCGGCAAAGAATTTAAAGCCAAACTAATAGGCAGCGACCCAAAAACCGACCTGGCTGTCATAAAGATAGAGGCAAGTGGCCTAAATGCGATAACATTTGCTGATTCATCAAAGCTGCTTGACGCGGATGTCGTCTTTGCCATAGGCAATCCATTTGGTGTGGGCGAGAGCATCACTCAAGGCATCGTATCAGGGCTAAATAAAGATGATATCGGACTTAATCAATATGAAAATTTCATCCAAACAGATGCCTCTATAAACCCTGGCAACTCAGGTGGCGCTTTGGTTGATAGCAGGGGCTATTTAGTTGGTATAAACTCAGCCATACTTTCAAAAAGTGGTGGCAATAACGGCATAGGCTTTGCGATCCCATCAAATATGGTAAAAGATATCGCTAAAAAGCTGATAACTGACGGTAAGATCGAGCGTGGTTTTATCGGCGTTACGATTGCAAATTTAACTGATGAGCAAAAAGAGCTTTATACAAATAAAGAAGGTGCTTTAATAAGCGGCGTAGAGCAGGGCATGCCAGCAGATGAGGCAGGGCTAAAAAGAGGCGACTTGGTTATTTCAGCAAACGGCAAAGCCATCAAAAACGCAAATGATCTTAAAAATTTCATCGGCTCACTAACTCCAAATAGCAGCGTTGATATAACTTACGAGCGATCAAATAAGGTGATGAATACAAAAATCAAGCTTGTAAATATGGATCACAACGCAAAAGATGCTACAAAAAGCGTAATCATCGAAGGTCTTAGCGTTAGTAATCTAAGCGATGAGATAAGATTTAAGTATAAGATCAGCCCAGACACTCAAGGCGTGCTTGTAACTGATGTAAAATCTGGCTCAAAAGCTGAAGACTTTGGCTTTGAAAGAGGCGATGTGATCGTTCAAGTTGGCGAAGAGAGCATAAAAGATCTTCAAACATTTGCAAGCACAGTTAAAAACGCAAAAGGCAAAAAGACGCTAGTGTGGATAAACCGCGGTGGCATCATGCAAGGCCTTGTTATAAAATAACCACTTAAGAGCTGAAATTTCAGCTCTTAACTCTTTTAAATTTTTAAAACCTTAATCTGCTATAATCCTTAAAAATAAATTTACAACAGGAAAGATCATGACTAGAATTTTAATGATAGAAGATGATATGGAGCTTGCTGAAATTTTAACTGAATACCTAGAAAACTACGACATAAAAGTGACGACGGCTGAAGAGCCATATATCGGACTATCTACTTTAAATACAAGTGAATTTGACCTAGTTATCCTTGATCTTACGCTCCCTGGCATGGACGGGCTGGAGGTTTGCAAAGAGATAAGAAAAAAACACAACATCCCTATAATCATCTCAAGCGCAAGGCACGATATAACAGATAAGGTAAATGCCCTAGATAACGGTGCGGATGATTATTTACCAAAGCCTTATGACCCACAAGAGCTTCTTGCTCGCATCAAAAGTCATCTAAGAAGGCAGAGTATCGCCCCTGCAAATGAGGCAAGAAATTTAAACAAAGACTTGGTATTAAAAGAATTTGAGCGTGAAATTTTATTTAAAGGCAGTGTCTTAAATTTAACTGCAGCGGAGTATGACATCTTAAAATATCTGCTTCAAAAAGAGGGTGGAGCGGTCACTAGAGAGGAGCTTATCTACAACTGTGAGAGCATAAATGAAGATAGCTCAAACAAAAGTATCGACGTCATCATCGGCAGAATTCGCCAAAAACTAAATGAAAATCCAAAAGAGCCAAAATACATCCACGCGATCCGCGGCATCGGCTATAAGTTGGTTCTTTGATGCCAAGATCTTCTATATTTATCACGATAACGTTTATCTTTGGACTTGCGCTCGTTTCGATATTTCTAGCCTTTTTGTGGCTCATGGGCTTTGATAAGCAAAACTACACAAGAGAGCTAAATAACAAATACTCAAACGTCGCTAGGACAAATTTGCTCTACATGGGTGGCATCATAAACAAAGCCCAGTACGATCGTCAGCTCTCAAACATCGACATGCCAGAGATCACCGCCAAAAATGAAAAAGAAGAAATTTTAAAAAATGCAGCCGTTTTAGAAGAAATTTCAAGTGATCTAGGATCTAGTGCTATCTTGCTTTATGATAAGCATCACTACCTAAGGATCGAGCATTTAGACGAGCTAAAGCTTTTGATGGATAAAGAATTTCAGCCTTACAGATACGAGGTGATAAAGGCTGTGTTTGCCGTAGTTGCGGTCATTTTGCTGGCTGCTTATATCTTTGTAATTTACAAGATAAAACCGCTTAGAAAGCTAAAGCGTCAGATCGTGAAATTTGCAAATGGCGAGCTTGATGGCGTGCAAAATGTCGGCAACGGCAAGGATGAAATTTCTGAAGTTTCAGAGGCATTTTATGAGGCTGTTTGTCAGATCAAAGCACTAAATGACTCAAGGCATCTTTTCTTAAGAAATATCATGCACGAGCTAAAAACGCCTATCACAAAGGGGCTGATCGCCGCTCAAATGATAGAAAAAAGCAAAAATCAAGAGAGGCTAATCTCTGTCTTTCACAAGCTTGAAAATTTGATAAACGAGCTTGCGGCGATCGAGCAGATCACTTCAAAGATAGGCCTTACAAATAAAACGCCTTGTCTTATGAGAGATCTCATCGATGAAGCTATCGATATAGCGATGATCGAAAAAGAGCATGTTGGTATCAGCGAGCTTGATGAGGTTAGGGTGATGGTTGATTTTAAGCTATTTTCAGTAGCTATAAAAAATATGATAGATAATGGCATAAAGTATTCAACCGATAAGCACGTAAATATCATGGTTAGCAAGGATCATATGAAATTTATAACCCAAGGCGAGAAGCTAAAAAATGAGCTTGACTTTTACATCCAGCCATTTATCAAGGGAGAGGATGCGCAAAAGAGCTTTGGTCTAGGTTTATATATAGTTAGCAACATCCTTGAGGCTCATGGACTAAAATTTGGCTATGAATACAAAAATGGAATGAATGTCTTTATTTTTGAAAATTTACAAGATATAATAGCGGCGTAAAATCAAAACCGCAAAAAAAGGAGTGTAAAAATGGCGGCAAAAATCTTCTCAGCAGTTGATATTTTATCAATAATCGATCTTGAGATAGCTTTTATAAAGCGATATAAAAACGTAAAGGACTATGCGAAAAATTTATCTTTGATATATTTTTCTTTGCCAAATAGTAAAGAATATGGCGAAATTTTTGAAAAAATCCTAAGACAAACAGACGTTGTTATAAGAGAAAACGAACACTACGTGGTCGTGCTTCACGGCACAAACGAAAGAGGCGCTAGCGAGCTACTAACTGGCATACAAGAGTTTTTAAACGCTGAGCCGATCGATCTAGTAGTTACCTATCCAAAAGATGGAAAAGACGCAAAAGAGCTTACTATAAAACTTCAAGATGAGATAAAAGATAACTACGGCGTCTTGCTTGAGATGCTTGTAAATCAAGATAAATTTGAAGTCTTTGAAGATATTGTTTGAGATAAATTTAATAAGAGATTTTGCTTTTGCAATAATATCAAGAACTTACATCTATAATAGGCAAAGTCTCTAACTCTTTTTTATGGTTTCTTGCACTATTACCATATTTAATCAGATTACATTGCACCTTTTTAAACTTAATTTTTATTAATAAAAGAAAAAAGTATTATAAAAGTATTTATTAATTTTTATTTTTTGTTTGATTAGTATTAATTTAAATTGATTTCTGCCGATATAGTTATAGTTATTCTAAACAAGGAGTTTTACCAAATGAAGAAGGTAGCAAACAAAGTAGCACTTATCATCGTAGTGCTTTTGGTTGTCTCTTTGGCTGTATTTTCTACTGTAAGTTATACAAACACCAAAGAGAATATTTATGATCTAGCAAAGGAGTCTAAGACTTCAGCTTCAAAAGTTTTGCAGTTTTATATGAATGCATTTTTTGATGACAAGATTGATGTTGTCGAAAAATTTGTTAGATATCTTGAACTACATCCGGAAATTTTAGAGAATAGAGAAAGCTTAAAAAAAGAGCTGATGACAGCATCACAAGTAACTGAATTTTTTGAGTTTTACTTTGGTTATGCTAACGACGGAGCGACTTTTAGTGCTGATGTTGATGGCGAAGGGCGTAAATTTTCTCTTTTAGATGCAAGCACAAATTTTGATGCAAGGACTAGAGTTTGGTATAAAGATGCTATCGCAAAAGGTGGTATTGTTTTTACAGAGCCGTATGTTGGCTCAGCTGGCGTGATGAATATCACCATAGCTAAAAAGGTTGTCGTTAATGGCAAAGTCATTGGTGTCTTTGGTGGGGATATCGCTTTAGATAAGCTTGATACTGAGCTTGACAAGATCAAGCCAACTCCAAGTAGTGCGATAGCACTATTTGATCTAGAGCATAGAAAGATCGTTCATTTTAGAATTAAGGAACTTGTTCTTTCAGACTCTAGTGAAGCTATGAAGATCCTTGATGACTACTCAAACGAGTATAAGAAAAATGGCGATAAAACATTTACTTACAATCTTAGAGGCACAGAGAGACTTCTTGCTTGTGAGTCTTATGATAAAGCCAA
>NZ_PPAW01000018.1 GCF_002913225.1 Campylobacter concisus
AAGTTGTAGATCTTTAAATGTGCTTTTTAGTTGATTTAGAGCTGGGTTGTTTGTATCAGCTTCTAAGCTTGCTTCATAGTTGCCATCTTTTATCTCATTTACAAAGGTGTTGGCTTTTTGGATGAAGATACTTTGATCTTTCATGCCATCTTCAATGGCCTTTGTGTTTTTGTTTATTAGCTCTGCCATTTGACCAAATTCATCTTTAGATCTTATATCTATAGGCTCTGCTTTGTTTGTCTTGTGATTTAGTAGATCAAAGAAAGATAGTAGGCCTGTTTTTAGTTTGAGGATGATTTTTAGGAGGTAAGAAGATAGGTAAAGTGAAAGCAATAGTCCTAAAATAAGCACCACCACAAGCACTCCGACAGACGCATAAGCAAGTGAATTTAGATCCTCTAAAAGCTCATCTTTGTCAAGCTCTCCGATCAGATACCAACCCATACTTTTGATATATTTTGAGCCGATCAATAAATTTCTGCCATCTTTATCTAGCGATATGTAGCTGCCATTTTCGGTGATTAGCTTTTTAAGATTTGCTTCGCCTACTATATCTTTTAGATTGCCACTTGCATCTTTGCCGATCTTGATGTCGCCTTTTTCATCAACTAGTAGAAATTTACCGCCGCGACCTATCTTTTGTGACTGGACAAAATTTACTATCTCGCTTAAATTTACGCCAGTCGCTGCTATACCATAAAATTTATCATCTTTTTGAACTTTGTAGTTTATATACATCATTATCTTGCCGCTGCCGTCTTCAGCCTTGTTGATATCGATCAGGCTTAGGTTGCTGCCATCTTTTAAGGCGTAGTACCACTTGTCATTTTCTGGGTTAATGACCTTTAAAATTTTATCTTCGACGTAGTAGTTTAGGGTTCTATCTGAGCCAAACATTATCGTATCTAGCTTTAAATTTTTAGCAAGAGTTTGAAAATAGTCAAACAAGACCTTTCTGCCGTGCTCGTCCTCGCCATTTTTGACCCAGTCTATTAAAAAGCTATTTTGAGTTATTTGATAAGAAGCGTCGATTATCTTATCGATGTAAGATTCTATTTTATAACCAACTTCATTGACAGCAAGTGGGAATTCCTTGCTCTCAACCCTGTCGGTATATAAATTTTTAGCCATGTTATAGGTCACAAGACCAACCACACTAACACAAACCAAAAGCATGACACTTAGCACAAGTGCCGTTCTCATCCTGAGTGACTTCATTGCATTCTCCTTAAAGTAAATTGACAATTTTATTACAATATATTTAAATAATATTAAATTTTATAAATTAGAAATTTGTGAGATTTTTTGCAAGAAGCATCTTACCTCTTGCAAATTTATATTAGGATTTATTTTTTAAGGTCGTATTTAGCGAGCATTTTGTCAAATTCGCCAGATTTTTGTAGCTCTTCGATCGCAGCATCTATCTTTTTGATAAGATCAGTATGTTTGCCCTTATCAAATGCCATCGCAAAGCCCTCTGTGCCGTCAGGAAGTCTTAAAAACTCCTCTAAGTCTGGATTTTGTTTTAAAAACTCAACACCTATTGGGCTATCAGTAAGCACAACATCGATCTTACCGGCATTTAGTGACATGATAGCTGCCGCTACATTTTCAGCTGGGATTGACTGAGTTGTGATCTTTTTAGCTGCATCCTCTTGGATTGTGCCAACTTGTGCTGAAATTTTCTTATCCTTAAGGTTGTCTTTATTTACATCTGAGCCTTTTTTGCGGATAAATAAATTCTCTGAAAAATAATATGGCTTAGTAAAATCAACAGACTTTCTTCTCTCGTCAGTCGCGCTCATGCCGCTTATCGCGATATCGATCTTGCCTGTTTTTAAAGCTGGTATTAGCCCATCAAAACTCATATTTGCAACGTCAAATTTGATCCCAGTTTTTTTAGTGATCTCATTTAGAAGATCGATCTCAAAACCAACGATTTGATTTTTATCATCAAGATACTCAAACGGAGGATAATCAGCGCTTGAACCCACCTTATAAACTATCTCTTTGCTAGCTTCTGGCGCATTTGCAGTGGTTTTTTTGCCACTATCATCACCACAACCTATAAAAAACACAACTAACCCTAACGCTAGAACTTTTAATAAATTTTTCATTTTTCTCCTTATTAGTGATTTAAAATTTTACCTAAAAACTCTCGCAGACGCTCGTGCTGCGGATTTGTGAAGACATTTTTTGGTGTGTCATCAACTGCTATCTTGCCTTTGTCCATAAAGAAAATTCTATTTGCCACATTTCTTGCAAAACCCATTTCGTGAGTCACCACAAGCATCGTTATGCCCTTTGCTGCGACATCTTTCATGATATCAAGCACCTCGCCGATCATCTCAGGATCTAGTGCGCTTGTTGGCTCGTCAAATAGTATCACCTCTGGATCCATAGCAAGGCTTCTAGCAATCGCGATACGCTGCTTTTGACCGCCTGAGAGCTTGTGCGGATAGGCAAATTTCTTGTCGCTTAGCCCAACACTCTTTAGCAGTTCATCTGCCCTCCTCTCGGCACTCTCTTTGTCTAAGATCCCAGCTTTTATCGGAGCAAGGGTCAAATTTTGCAAGACATTTTTGTTTGCAAAAAGGTTAAAGTGCTGAAATACCATGCTCACTTTTTGGCGAATTTTATTTATGTCTGATTTTTTATTGAGGATATCTTCGCCATTTATCTTGATATGTCCGCTATCTGGCTCTTCAAGGCGGTTTATGCAGCGCAAAAATGTACTTTTTCCACCGCCACTTGGGCCAATTATCGCTATGACTTCACCTTTTTTGATATCTACGCTAATGTCATTTAAAACACGCAAATCGCCATAGCTTTTGTTTAAATTTTTAATCTCAATCATGGCGATTTAGTCTCCTCTCAAGTAGTTTCACCAAAAGGGTGAAAAATTTAACGCTCACGTAATATACAATGCCCGTAAAAATGACTGGCTCTGGGCTGTAAAAGACCGCTTGAAGGCTCTTACTTTGCATCGTGATATCAACGACGCTTATGTAGCCAACGACTGAGGTCTCTTTAAAAAGTGAGATAAACTCATTAGCAAGCGCTGGCAAGATATTTTTAGTAGCTTGTGGGAAGACTATCTCACGCATCGAAACGTAGTAGTTTAGCCCCATCGCCCTAGCTGCCTCCATCTGACCTTTATCGACGCTATTTATGCCGCTTCTTACGATCTCAGCGACGTATGCCGAGCTATTTAGTCCAAGTGCGATCACGGCGACATAGAAATTGTCGCTCCAAGTGGCAAAAATCACCACTGAAAATATTAGAAGTTGAAGTATTACAGGCGTTCCACGCAAGATGTCGATATACTCGTCTATGACGAAATTTAAAACCTTGATATCTAAAAATTTAATAAAAGCTAAAATAAATCCAAGTGTTATACCTATAGCAATACCGCCTATCGTAAGGCCAAGTGTTACTCCGTAACTTTTGATATATGCGATCTCTTGCGCCTCGCTAAGATCTCTTGGATAGAAAAAATATGTTCCAAGTGAGACAATTATTATAAAAAATAGAAATTTGGCTAAATTTTGAGCGTTCAACTTCGTCCTTTCTTTAAAATGTAGCCTTAAATGATACGAAAAAAAATATATCATTTTGCTTAAAAATTTTTAAGGAATGAGCCCGCTCATTGAAATTTAAATATTTTTGTAATAACATAACCGTTTTATTTTATTTGAAAGGAATTTTATGAGCTTTGGGTCTTATTTAGCCATCGCCATATATTTTGGTTTCTTGCTCTTCATCGGACGATATTTCTACGATAAAAATGCAAGTATGAACGAATATCTGCTAGATAACCGTCAAATGGGTCCAGTCGTCACCGCACTTAGCGCTGGTGCTTCTGATATGAGTGGTTGGATGCTACTTGGCGTGCCCGGGGCCTTATACGCAACTGGCGTGGCAAATGTCTGGATGATAGCTGGTCTTATCGTGGGAGCGTACTGCAACTACTTATTTCTAGCAAAAAGGCTTAGGGTCTATACTGAGGTTGCAAGCGACAGCATCACCATACCAGACTTTTTAGAAAACCGCTTTAAAGACAGAACAAAAATTTTAAGGATCATCTCAGGTCTTATCATCTTGATATTTTTCACGCTTTATGTAAGTAGTGGTATCATCGCTGGTGGCAAGACTTTTGAGAGCTTTTTTGGCTTAAAATTTGCATACGGAGCGGTCTTTACGCTCATAATCGTGGTCTTTTACACATTTTTTGGCGGATTTAAAGCCGTTAGCATAACTGACGCATTTCAGGGTCTTTTGATGTTTTGCGTCCTAGTCTCGATCCCAGTCGTGGCATATCTAAATTTAGACTTGCCAAGCGATACAAATTTAATAAAAGAGATAAGCAGACTTGATGCAAATCACCTAAATCCATTTAGGGACCAGACTTTCTGGGGCATTTTGGGTCTTCTAGCTTGGGGCTTTGGCTACTTTGGGCAACCACATATCATAGTTAGATTTATGGCGATACGTGACTCAAAAGAGCTTGCAAAGGCAAGAAGGATCGGCATTGGCTGGATGACGATCGGCCTACTAGGTGCAATTATGAGCGGACTTATCGGATTTGTCTATTTTAGCCAAAGAGGCGGACTAAGCGACCCTGAGACAGTGTTTTTAAAACTTGGTGAGCTACTTTTCCCACCATTTTTTATAGGTATCATCATCTCAGCCGTGCTTTCAGCGATCATGAGCACCATCTCAAGCCAGCTTTTAGTCACTTCAAGCTCGGTCACAAAGGACTTCATATTTGCCTTTTATAAAAAAGAGGTGAGCCAAAGCACGCAAACAGCGATCAGCCGCTATGCAGTCGTGGTCGTAGCGATAATTGCCACAGTGCTTGCCTTTATCTCTACAGATAACGTTCTAAACGTCGTTGGCAACGCTTGGGCTGGATTTGGCGCGAGCTTTGGTCCGGTACTGCTTTTTAGCCTTTACTGGAAACGTATGAGCGCACTTGGAGCGCTTGCTGGTATGATAGCTGGCGGTGCTACCGTGATATTTTGGATAACATCAGGACTAAATGCCTATGTTTATGAAATTTTACCAGGCATTTTAACCTCAAGCCTAGCCATCATCATGGTCAGTATCTGGGGCGACGCGATAAATAAAATGACTAGCGAACCACACGAGCAAGTGATAAAAGATGAATTTGAAAAGATGAAGACAAGGCTTTAAATTTAAAAAAGGTGGCTAGCTTTAGCCACCATCAAATTTACTTTAATTTTAAATTTCTATTTTCTTAAAGCTAACCCTTGGATTTATAGTTAGCTTATCATGCGAGATAAACTCTTTTTTTAAGTATTTCTCACGTCCAGCTCTTGCTATCATCAGCGCGTTATCAGAGCAAAACGCAAGTGGAGCTAACAAAAGCTCGCACTCATTTTTTTGACAAAGAGCTTCAAGCCTTTTGCGTAAATTTAAATTTGCACTTGCTCCGCCAACTACGCCAAAACGCTTAAAATTTCTATGAGATTGAGCTTGTTAAATTTATACCTTTAGTCCTCTTTTTAGTTTTCTTATCAAAAACCTAGCAGGATGAAGCTCATGAAATAGCGATCTTTCTATGCAAAGTGGGCGAGCAAGTACAAGATCGGTTATCAAATTTGCTCCAAGTATCGCCGTGCCAAGACCACGTGAGCCGTGAGCAAAATTTACAAAGAGATTTTTTTCGTAGCTTGCTTTTGGATTATTATCTTTATTTTTACTCCAAAATAGCCCTTTGTAGTTTTGCTTGTAAAACTTCTCATCGTGCAAGGCGCCGATTATCGGAAACCTATCTCCGCTATAACTTCTATAACCAACACGTGAGCCGATAATGGTGGCTTTTGTGGCGTCAAAAAACTCGCTCACGTCGCTTAAATTTTTAGCATTATCCTCAGCTTTAGGCGTATCGCAAATTTCATTTCTAGCGTAGGTTGCGCCGATGACTTGCACCCCTTTGACGGCTGGGCAGATGTAGCCTTTTGCACTTAGCGGCATTGTATTTTTTAAAACTGGCTTTAGGTGCGTGACTTGGCCTCTGACGCTACTTATTTGCATGTCGTAGCCTTTAAACATCTCGCTACTTTTGCTACCAGCACAAAAGATCAAGATATCTGTTTCTATGCTTTTGTTGTTTTTAAATTTAACACTTATCTTGCCATTTTTTAGGTGCGCCCTGCTCTCATACTCATGCTTAAATAAAATTTCAAATTTGGTTGAGAGAAATTTGCAAATTTCTTTTGGCCTAGCATAAGCCGCCTCTTTTATAAATATCCCAGGATATGGCTTTAAACTCTCATCAAATTTAAAAATTTCATCCGCGCCTTGCCCCTGCCACGAGCCATATCTCCTAATCAGCTCATCATCAAACGCATAGTCGATGCAGCCATTAAATTTGATAAGGCTTTTTGGCAAATTTGCCTTGTAAAATTTCACCGCCTGCAAAAAGGCATTTATATGCATGCGGCCTAAATTTACCCCAGGCTTCGTAACTAGCGGCATCAAGGCGCCGCAGTGGTTGCCTGAGCCATTTGTCGCGACCTCGCTCTTTGCCTCAGCGATCACCACTTTAAAACCACTTTTAGCTAGCTCACCAGCTGTTGCAAGCCCAGCTACTCCTGCTCCTATCACAAGCGCTGTTTTGCCTTTTACGCTGGCAACTGGCTCGCACCTAGCAAACCAAGCGTCCTTTAAATTTTCATCCTTTTTTTCTAGCACGGCGCTACTCATCTGGCGTTTTCTAGCATAGCCCTCTTTTAGGCTCAGCAAAAAGCCAGCATTTTTTAGCCCAACTTTCACTATTTTTGCGCACGAGTAAGTTCTAACTATGGTGCCAACCCTGCTTAGCCTTGCGATCTCTTTGAAGACATCCTCGCTCCAGATCGAGCCATTTTTGCTTGGGGCAAAGCCGTCTAAAAACCAGATATCGGCGGCAAAATCAAGCTCAGGCAAAATTTGCTCTGCCTCGCCGTAGCAAAGATCAAAGGTGATATTTGGAGCAAAATTTATGCGGTGTATGCCTGAGATTAGCGGTGGATAGAGTGAAACTAGCTTTTTAGCATAAGCTTTAAAAATGCCTAAATTTTCATAAATTTTTAAAAGATCTTCTTTTTTGATAGGACTTTTTTCGATGCTAACGAAGTGAAGCTTTTTAGAGCTATTTTTAAATTTCTTACAAAGTGTGAAGAAATTTAGCCCAGCACCAAAGCCAGTCTCAGCGACTATAAAGCTATCTTTGCTCTGCCAAATTTCATCAAGTGCGCTCGCAAAGACAAATTCACTCTCAAGCCAGGGTTTTTCGGTATTAAAGTAGATGTCGCCAAACTCTTCGCTAAATGGAATTTGCCCTTTAAAGCTTAAATTTGCATTTTTCATCTATTTTTTGCGAAATATCCATCTATACCGTTTGCAATGCCGTTTGCAAGGGCTTTTTGATAGGCTTCGTTAAATAGTTTTTCGCCCTCGACTGGATGTGTGATGTAGCCGATTTCTACAAGAACCGCTGGCATAAGAGCGCCCACGAGCACCCAAAATGGCGCCTCTCTCACGCTGCCGTCGCTGGCTGCATATACCTTTCTAGCGCTTGCTAAAATGTCCTTTTGGATGTCGATACCAAGCTTGTTTGAAGCGATGATCTTCTCGCGGTTTAGCACGTTTAGAAACGTTTGCTGCGAAAAGTAGTTCATCTCTTCGATGTCTGATTTATTTTCAAGTGCGGCTGCATTTTTACTGCGCTCGCTCCTTGCAGGCGATAAGAAAAAGGTTTCGATGCCGTGCATGCTCTTTGCTTTAGCAGCGTTTGGAGCGGCATTTGCGTGGATGGAGACAAAGAGGTCAGCCATCTTGTCGTTTGCAAATTTCGTTCTTGATCTTAAATTTATAAAAACGTCAGTTGATCTGGTGAAATAGACCTTGTAGCCACGAGATTTTAGTATCTCGCCAAGCTTTTTAGCTACACCCAAAACGGCTGTTTTTTCTTTTAAACTGCCATTTACCGCGCCTGGGTCTGTGCCGCCATGCCCTGGGTCGATAACGATCGTTTTGTTGCGTGAAAATTTACCCGCAGCAACTGGAGGCAAAGGCTCTTCTACTGGCTCACTTTGTGCTGGCTCAGACTTTAAATTTGGCTCTACTGCGCTTTGTGCTGGCTTTTCATTTTTATTTTTAAGCTTATGAAGTGGTGCTCTTACACTTTCATTTGAGATGAAATTTTGAGCGCTGATTATTAGCAAATCCCCTGTCGCATTTGCTTTTATCGTCTTTTGCACCTTGTCAGAAAAGATGATCCTGACGGTGTTTTTATCATACTGAGAGATGTGGATGTAGTCTGAGATGAAATTTTTATATGTTAGTGGGTTGCCATTTAGCCTGCCATCAATGTCCATGATATTTTTGTAGGCATTTTGCTGTTTGGCAAACGATGTTTTTAGCCTTTCGGTATCTAGCTTTGTGTTAAATTTAAGCACCAAGGTGTCATTTACCTTTGTGGCACTTAGTAACGTTAAAGCTGGCAAAACCGCTGGTGCGCTGGCACCTTTTACGCCGTTTATCGCATTTAGGTCTCTTATATATGCGCTTGAGTCAAAGCCAAGCGCCTTTGAGCTGGTTATTAGCCTAGTAAGTGCCTGCTTTTTCGTGTTTTTATCATTTTTAATGATCGCATCGACGTAGATATTTTTTATATCGTTGTGAAGCTTGATCTTAGCACTTCTGTTTAGAGCCATAAAATTTCTATCAAATTTGGCAAAAGTCTCCGAATTTGTCGCCGCAAAAAGAAAGCTAAATGCTAGAAAAAGAGATATTAAAACCCGTTTCATTCACCATGTACCAGCTTATGCATTAGCTCTTTTACGCTTATTAGCTCTTTTAGTTTATAGCCGTTTGCTCCCGTGAAAAATAGCCCGCTCTCTTTTTTGCCGCTATATGCGTCAAATAGCCTATCCGCGATGCAGTATCCAACCTGCTTTGCCTCTTTGCCTCTTTGGCAAGGGCTCACGCAGTTGCTTATGCACTGGATCTTTGGGCCCATTCTTTTATCGACTAAATTTATCAAATTTGTTCTTATTCCGCGAGCTGGATAGCCAACTGGGCTTTTTATAAGCTCAATGTCTTTCTCTTCAGCCGCTAGCAAAACCTCTTTAAAGCCAATATCTGCGTCGCACTCATGAGTACCGATGAAGCGTGTGCCCATCTGAACACCGTCTGCGCCTAGCGATATCGCCTTTTCGATATCGTTTTTATCCCAAATTCCACCAGCTGCGATGAGCGGAAAGTCGCCCCACTCTTTGATCTCAGCTTTTACTTGTGGAATGAGGTTAAATAGCGAAAACTCAGGATCAAGGCACTGCTCGTATGTAAAGCCTTGATGTCCGCCGCTTAGCGGTCCTTCAAGTACGACAGCATCTGGCAAGCGCTCATATCTTTGAAGCCAGCGCTTACAGATGATCTTTAGTGCTTTTGCGCTTGAGACGATCGGCACAAGTGCTATCTCTTTAAAATTTTGTGTAAATTCGGGTAAATTTGTAGGCAAACCTGCACCTGAGACTATGATGTTTATACCAGCCTCGCAAGCATCCTTAACCACCCTTGCGTAGTCGTTTGCAGCATACATTATATTTACGCCAAGTGGCAAGTCACCGCAAATTTTACGTGCATTTTCTATGACAGCTCGAAGGCCTCTTGTAGAGTAGAAATTTTCGCTTCCAAAAGGCTTTGCGTTTAGCTCTTTATCTATAAATTTGCGGTTTTCATAGTAGCCTGTGCCAACTGAGCTAATTATGCCAAGACCGCCTTCTAAGCTCACATTGCCAGCTAGTTTGTCCCAGCTGATGCCAAGCCCCATACCGCCTTGAAATATCGGGTATTTTATCTCGTATTTACCTATTTTTAACGGCTTTAACTCCATTTATTCAACCTTTATCTTTGCAAATTTGCGCTTTCCAACCTGCAAGATATACTCGCCTGCTCCTAATTTTAACTGCTCATCACTAATTTTTTCTTGATTGATGCTAACTGCGTTTGCTTTTATATCTCGCCTTGCTTGAGAATTTGACTCACTTAGCCCGCACTGAGATAAGGCTTCAACTATCCAAATTGGCGCTTTTAAGCTAAATTCTTTCATATCAGTTGGGAGCTGATTTTGAGAGTGAACGCTATTAAATTCAGCCATAGCAGCCTTTGCCGCCTCCTCGCCGTGATACCTCACTGTTATCTCGTATGCAAGATCCTCTTTTGCCTTTTTTGGATGATATTTGCCACTATTTACGTCATTCATCAGCTCTTCTATCTCGCCAAGATTTTTTGTGCTTAGTAGCTCGTACCAGCGCCACATAAGCTCATCACTTATGCTAAGCGTTTTTGCAAACATATCATTTGCATTTTCAGTAACGCCTATGTAGTTGCCAAGGCTCTTGCTCATCTTATTTACGCCATCAAGTCCCTCAAGAAGTGGCATCATGATGACAGCTTGCTCTTTGCCGATATTATATGTTCGCTGCAAGGTTCTGCCCATTAGAAGGTTAAATTTCTGATCCGTACCGCCCATTTCGATGTCACACTTCATAGCAACACTATCATATCCTTGAAGAAGCGGATACATAAACTCAGAGATTGATATAGGATTGCCCGCTTTTATCCTCTTTTCAAAGTCATCACGCTCTAGCATCCTAGCTACTGAAAATGTGCTAGTTAGCTCGATCATCCCAGCAGCGCCAAGCTCATTTGACCATTTTGAGTTAAACATTATCACAGTTTTTTTAGGATCTAAAATTTTAAAAACTTGCTCTTCATAAGTTTTTGCATTTTTTAAAACAGTCTCTTGATCTAGTTTTTTTCTAGTGGCTGACTTACCTGTTGGATCGCCTATTTGAGCGGTAAAATCGCCTATCAAAAACTGCACTATCGCGCCATGTTTTTGAAGTAGAGCCATCTTGTTTAAAACGACTGTGTGACCTAGGTGAAGGTCTGGAGCTGTTGGGTCAAAGCCTGCTTTTACGTAGAAATTTTCGCCTTTTTCATAATAATTTTTAACCAAATTTTCAACTCTCTCAGCATCGATCATCTCGGCAACGCCGCGGTTTATCTCTTGTAAAATATCATCTATATCTTGAACCATTTTTCTCTCCTAATTATGATATGGGTCGCTTTGCGAAACAAAATCAATAATCTTATATCTATCTTTGATCTTCTCTTTGATCTCGTTTGCATCGATGTTTTCTGCTATTTCGACGCTTATTTCAAACGTATCTCCGCTAAGATCATTTGCTTCGTTTAGCGAGATTGTAGCTAAATTTATATCAAGTCTAGCAAGATATGTTAAAAATTCAGCCAACGCACCTTTTCTGTTTTCTAAATTTAATAAAATTTTATACCTATGTGGGGCATTTCTCGTCCATTTGACAAAGATGATCTCATCGCCTTTATCCATGAGCTTACCAGCGCGCTCGCAAAGCTTGTGATGCACTGTCACGGTGTGACCATTTTTAAAGCCAACTATGCTATCGCCCCTTTTTGGATTGCAGCAATAATCAAACTCGACATTTGAAATTTTGTGGTTTGAGTAGATCACTATGTTTTCAAATTTTTGCTTTTTGATCTGATATTTGTCGCCCAAAGAGATCATAAATGGACGCTCTTTTCTGATGTATTTTTTAAGCATATTTGCCACTTCTTGCAGATACTCGCTATCAGTTGCCGCTCGAAAGACCTTTTTGCCTAAATTTTCGCTCTCTATCCACTCTAAAATTCTATCTTTTGAGACGTTAAATACTGATTTTAAGATGTCTATCGCCATTTTGTAGTTTATATCTCTTATCTTTTGCTTACAAAATGACCTTATTGTCGCCTTTGCCTTGCCTGTTCGCACGCTATTTATCCACGAGCAGCGAAATTTAGCCTCTTCGCCAGTTACTATCCTAACGATGTCGCCATTTTTTAGCTCCGTTAGAAGCGGCATCCTAACGCGGTTTATATAAGCCTCTTTTGCGTAAAGTCCGATCTCTGAGTGAATCTCATAAGCATAATCAAGCGCCGTAGCACCACGTGGCAACGTAAAGACCTCGCCCTTTGGAGAATAAACTGCGATATCTTCGATATAAAGGCTATCTTTTGCGTATTCATAAAGCTCTTCGACGTTGCCCTCGTTCTCGTTATTTTGCATGCTGATGTCATTTAGCCAGTCAAGCTTTGGATTTAAGAGGCTGCCCTCGCCGTTTTTATATTTCCAGTGCGCAGCAACACCGTATTCAGCGGTTTTATGCATGTCATAAGTGCGAACTTGCGCCTCAAAAATGCTTTTGTTATCAAAAATGGTTGTGTGTATCGTTTGATAGCCATTTTGCTTTGGAAGCGCGATATAGTCTTTAAATCTAGAAATTAAAGGGTTAAAGTTTATATGTAAATTTCCAAGTGCCAGGTAGCAATCAAGCGGCTTTTGCACGATGATCCTAATGGCAAGCAAGTCAAGCACCTCTTCGATAGAAATGCCCTTTCTTTGCATCTTTAGATAGATCGAGTAGTAGTGTTTTATGCGTTTTTGTATCTCAAAAGTACCCTCGATAAAGCCATTTTCAAGTAAAATTTGACTTACCTTTTCGTGAAAAGCATTTAGCTTTAGGCTAAGTTGCTGCTTGTTTTTGTTTAGGTAGCTATCGATCTTTGCGTACTCTTCTGGCATCGCATACTTAAAGCTTAGATCTTCAAGCATGTTTTTGATCGATGAAATTCCCAACCTATGAGCGATCGGAGCATAAACCATAAGCGTCTCTTCAGCTATACGTTTTTGCTTTTCAGGTCTTAGCGCTTCAAGCGTTAGCATGTTGTGAAGTCTGTCGCAAAGCTTTACGACAAGGACTCTGACGTCTTCTATGGAGATTAATAGCATCTTTCTAAAAGTTAGCGCCGAGCTTGCCAGTTTTTCGTTGCTATCTGAGCTTGCAAGCTTATTTTCTCTAATGGCAACTATCTTTGTAAGCCCTTCAACTAGCTTTGCCACCTCATCGCCAAATTCAGCCTGAAGCTCACCTAACGTTACGTCGGTATCTTCGACCACGTCATGAAGAAGTGCAGCTATGACCATGCTCTCATCGCCGCCCATATTTGCTACGATAGAGGCTACTAAGATGGGATGGATGGCGTATGGTTCGCCACTTTTGCGGTATTGTCCCGCGTGAGATGTGACGCAGCTGTCGATAGCTTTGTCTAAAATTTCACTTCTTTCACAAAGAGAAAAGAGCAGTTTTATCGCTTCTGAAACGTTTTTACAAGCTAAAATTTGCTCTATCAACTGCTCTAAAAAAAGACTATTTTCCTTCAACTATTGCCTCTAAGCCTATTTTGCCCTCAGCCACTTCAAGTAGTGCGATGTCGGCAAATTTCATCTTTGAAGTATCAGCATCAACTAAAGCTATGGCGCCATTTGCTAGCGCTTCTGCACGCTTTGCAACGATAAGTGAAAGCTTATATCTGTCATCTCCTACTTGTTTTAGCGCTCTTGCTGTGATTTGTTCTGTTCTCATTTTTATCCTTTTTGAAATTTATTTTACAACTGAGTATAGGGCTGCTTCTTCTTCATTTATTATTTTTAACAAATTTCCAGCCTTAAACATATTACAAACTAAGATCGGCAGTGCGTTATCCTTTGCTAAAGCTATGGCAGTGTCGTCCATAACCTTGATGTCATCGCTCATCGCCTTTTCGTAGTTTAGTGATTTTAGAAGTTTTGCATCTTTGAATTTTTTAGGATCTTTGTCATAAACGCCATCAACTTTTGTCGCTTTTATGATCATATCTGAGCCGATCTCGATAGCTCTTAGCGTCGCTGCTGTATCTGTTGTGAAAAATGGATTGCCCGTGCCTGCAGCAAAGATAACAACTCTGCCCTTTTCCAAATGACGCTGCGCACGTCCCACGATGAAAGTCTCGCAGATCGCCTCCATCTTGATCGCGCTTTGCACTCTTACCTCAAGGCCACTTCTCTCCAAAGCTTCACGCATCGCGATCGAGTTGATAACAGTTGCTAGCATGCCCATGTGATCGCCACTTGTTCGCTTGATGATACCATCTTTTGCAGCGCTCACACCACGCACTATGTTACCACCGCCTATTACGATGCCAACTTCGATATCATTGTCGATAAGTTCTTTTATCTCGCTTGCTATAAATTTAAGCACAGCTGTGTCTATACCAAAACCATTTTCTCCAGCCAAGGCCTCGCCTGAAAATTTGACCAATACGCGTTTTCTCTTACTCATTGTCATGCTCCTTGAAATTCACGCATTTTAGCCAAAAAGGCTTTAAATTTAGCTAATAACGCTTACAAAGTGACTATTTTGAGATCATTTCAAGCGGGTCGATATGGTAGTTTCTTTGCGTCACTTCAAAGGTGAGATCATTCCTTACCCTACCTATAACATAGCCTTTTTGCACGAGCGAGCCAACCTTTACAGTTGGCGCGATCTGGCTTAGGTGAGCATAGATCGTGTGGATGCCGTTTTCATTTTCTATAATGACGACATTTTCAAGCATCGGAGTCGCTTTTGCAAAGACCACCTTGCCATTTAGCACGCTTTTTACCTTCGCATCTGGGGTACTTGAGCGAAGCACGACTGACTCGTTAAAAATTTTGATGTTATATATCGGATCTACGTAATTGCCAAATTTTTGCTTCACAGAGTAGCTATCAAGCGGAGCGATAGTCCTTGCGCCTGAGTATCTTTTAACTGAGCTTGTCTGATAGCCCCCACCCATTGGCTGGCTCTTTTCGCCCTTTTTGCCACCTTTGCTAGCTGCTCTTTCTTGCTTTTCTCTGGCAGCTCTGGCTGCTTCATCCTCTTGCTTTTGCATGATAGCAAGCTGCTCAAGCGTCTTTCTTAGCTCGTCTTGTTGGGCTTGAAGCTTGGCTAGCTTTTTGCTGTAAATTTCTTTATCACGTTTTAGTCCGTTTATTGTATTTTTCTGCGTGCTCTCTAGGCTTTGTAGATCATTTTGCTTGCGCCTATAGTTTTTTATGCTTGAGTTTATCTCATTTATCTTGCTTGATTTGTTTTTTATCTTTTCTATCGTATCTTCGTAGTTTTCGCTAAGCCTTTTAAAGTCCTCTTTTGCTATGGCATTTAGCTTGGTTAAAATTTGCGATGAGATGATGCTCTCTTCGCTTTGTTTGCCCTCGCTTGCAGACATCATGAGATCAAATGAGAGATCTTCTGCGATGATCCTTATCATATTTTGCTCTAGCTCTTTTTGCGTGCGCTCTAGCTCTTTGTTTTGCTTTGTTAGATCATCAAGCTCAAGAAGCGCTTTTGAAGCATTTGTCTCAAGAACTGAAATTTGACCCTTTAAATTTGTGATATCGCCACTTATGCCACGAAGTTTTTTCTCACCAGTTACGATATCACCAGCCAAGTCATCAAGCTTTTTACTAAGCTGCTCACTCATCACCTGGCTCGATCTTAGCGAGTTTTTGGAGTCTTTTATCTTCTCTTTAGTGTTTGATGCAAAAGCTAGGCCAAATGCTAGCAAAAGTATAAAAATTCCTTTTTTCATATCGTGCTTTTTCTAGCCTTACTCATCACTAAACTAACAGCAAAAATGCTTAAAACCACAGCCACTCCAAAAAGGATAAATATATCTCTTGAAAGATCAAGGCTAGGCAAGACTACATCGATGCTTGCGGCATTTTCTCTAAAAATTTCAAAATTTGGTAAGAAAAAGAAAAAAGCACCAACAACAATGGTCGCAACTATGCTATCAACCATGGCTGATTTATAAAGCATGGCTGATTTTAACCAAAATGGCGCGCCAAAAAGTGTCATTATTTCAATGCGTTCTCTATGCTCAAATAGCCAAATTTTAGTCTGTTTAAGCATAAGCATAAGCCCAACAACACAAAGTATCGCCATAAATGCATAAGATATGCTTTTAGCTAAATTTAACATCTTAAAGACCTTATCATGGGTCTTTGAAAATGTCTCAACCTTGCTTATACCATCAAATTTCAAAAGCTTTTGCTTTATCTCCTCCATATACTCTGGCGATGGAAATTCACTTAGTCTTAGCGAGTAAAATTTAGGCAAGGCATTTTGCAGGATGGATAAATTTTTAGCCGAGATATCGTTTGATAGGCGGTCTATGATCTTTTGTGGGCTTAGTGGCTCGACGCTAGCTAGCGTGCTAATCACTGGCTTTAGCACTGGCTCGCTTAGCTCCTTGTTTGAGACCACCACGATGTTGTAGTCATTTCCCATAAGGCGCTCGTACTCTCTTACGATCTTGTCCGCTGTAAGGCTAAACTGCACTGAAAATAAAAGCGCGATTAACGGCAATATAAATCCAAGGTGGTTTTTAAGCGATCTCATGCACGCCTCCATTTTCTATGACGAAGTGGCGGTATGGGATGCGAAGTGTTGATGGGATGTGATGCGTCACCACGACTACGCTTGTTCCTAGAAATTCTCTAGCTGATTTTAAAAGCGACCAGATGACGTCGCTTGAGTATTCGTCTAAATTTCCCGTTGGCTCGTCACATAAGAGCAAATTTGGATTGTGCGCTAGAGCTCTTGCCATGGCGACCCTTTGCTGCTCGCCGCCGCTTAGCTCACGAGGATATTTATCAGCTTTGTGAAGCATATTTACGTGCTTTAAAAGTTTAGCCACCTGCTTTTTGCTCACATTTTGATTGACGCCTTTGATGATGAGTGGCAGCATGACGTTTTTTTCGACATTCCACTCATTTATCAAGCGGTAGTTTTGAAATATAATGCCAACTCGCTGTCTAAGCTCGCAAAGTCTTTTGTCATCTATATCGTCCATTTGCGTCATGCAGACATTTAGCTCGCCAGCTAGGGGCGAAATTTCTCCGTAAAATGACTTTAAAAGCGTGCTTTTTCCGCTTCCGCTCTTGCCTGTGATAAAGACAAAGTCATTTGCGTAGATGTCTAAATTTACACTATTGATCACAACCTCGTTGCGCTCATAAGCTAGGCTTAAATTTCTTGCACTAATTATCTCTTGCATCAGCCAAATACTCCTTCAAAAGCTCGTGTGCTGCTAAATTTTCACGTATTAAGATCGGTTTTTTTATAAAATATTCGCTTTTCTCATCGCTTATTTTGATGAAACACTGCTCTGGTTTGTTAAACGCTCCAAAGGCGACTTTTAGCAAAATTTCACTCTCGTTTATGGTGTAAATTTCCTCAAAATGTAAAAAATGATCCCCTTTTTTGATGATGAAATTTTTGAAATTATTAATGATATTTTTTACGCTTGTCTTTTCTTTAAAGCTAAAATCCCCAGCCAAAACACTCTCGCCACTTTCAACCTCACAAGTATAAATAACGTCGTAGATATCCTTATCTTGGCGTCTCCAGCGGTCTTCATACTTGCTAGTTACTTCTAAATTTCTATTTTTAAAAGCTTCTATTTTTGAGTTTGTGGGCTCTAAAAATTTACTCAAACTAAAGTCGCAATACTCCTTACTATCACTCCTTAGCTCAAATTTACCACCCACTTTTAGTATCCTCTCGCACTCAAGCGCAAACGCCGTTGAGACCACGCGTCTATGCTCAGCATTATCCCACGGCACTGGAAAGTGCAAAAAGACTCTATCAACTAAATTTGATCCGACAAGCGAGAGTAAGAGTCTTGCGTCGGTATTTATCAGCCTCACGTTTTCTAGGGCACTTGCCCTAGCTAGCTTTGCTACTTGCTCGATGCTTGGTTTATAGACCTCTATGCCGATAACTAGGGCATTTGGATTGTTTTTAGCCTGATAGAGCAAGTGTCTGCCAGAGCCAAAGCCTATCTCTATGAAAATCTCTTTAAATTTATCCTTTAGCTCGCAAAATGCTGGCGCAAACTCCTCAAGGCTTAAAATTTCACTCACTTTTTTGGTTAAATTTGTCTTCTTGACGGCAAATGCTTGGCTGATGATGCCATTGCAACTTAGCTCTTTAAAAAGCTCAAGCGCTTCTTGTAAAAGTCCAACTTTAGCAGGCTTTGTAAGCTTTTCTCCCTTTATGACGACGCCATTTTTACCAGGCTTTACGACTAGAAAAAAGCCTTCATCTTCATTTTTTGTGTAGATGAGCCTCTCGTTTCGGCCATTTGCCTGCCAAAGAAATTTGATCTTGTCGTTACCAAATGGAAACGATAGCTCTTTTAAGGACGAAGCGATGAAATTTGGCATTATTTTATGCTAACTTCTGCTTTTGATGACTTATCAGAGGCGATGCCGTACTCATCGACTGCTACGACGCTGTAAGAGTAGCTAGCTCCTTTTTGAACGCTGTCATCTCTAAGCCCAGTATCACTTATACCGCTAAAGACTTTCTCGCTAGCACCGCTTCTATAAACTGTATATGAGCTAGCTCTATCAACTGCACTCCAGCTTACATTTACGCCGCTGCCATCGTAGCTAGCGCTTATGCTTGGAGTTTTTGGTGCGCCAAGTGTGCTACCAACGATCGGCTCTTCTTGCTTCAAACTCTCAAGACCGTCTTTATCGACTGCTGTAACTCTATAATACCTTGTCGCTGCGTTTGTGTTTATGAGGTCTTCGTAGGTGTTGCTAGTCGTTTTTGCTAGATATGTGTAAGGCAAAATTTTACTAGTCGTTCTATAAACCTTAAAGTATGAAAAATCCTCAGCTGGCGCATAATCCCACGTTAAGATGATCTTTTTTGGCGCATTTTTGGTCGCCTGGACGTTTGTTACTGATTTAGGGTAACTCCTTTGTTGTGGCGCTTATATTTTGGCTTGGTTTTGAGATGACACCTGAAGAAGTTTTAACTAAGATCCTATACTCATAAGACCTGCCAGGTTTTACCTCAGTATCGATATACTCGGCGTTTAGTCTGCCATTTACCTCTGCTACTTGGCTAAATTTATTAGCTCCTGCATCGCTTCTTTGGATGATGTAGCTAGCCACAGTGCTATCAGGATGTGGTCTCCAGATCACTTTTACGCGGCCTGGAAGCCCTGTGATAGCTTGTGCAAATGGCACAGAGTCAAGTAGTGGCTTAGTAGTCGCAGTTGCGATCGCACCTGGCTGAGAGATGGCGTTGCTTGAGTAGGTTCTCATCTGGTATGAGTAAGTTGTCTCTGGAGCTAGGTCACGATCCACATAGTGCGTAGCAAAGCGGTCTTTGATGTTTGCAACTAGCTGCATTTTTGAGTTTGCATCGTTTGGATTTGAGCGGTAAAGGTAGTAGCCAACGACGCTCTCGTCGCTCACTGGGTTCCACTCAAAGCCAACTTCTGTCATGTCTGAAATGGTTTTTAAGCTTGTAATAGTTGGTAGTGACGTGCTTTGCTGAGTCGGTATGCTAGAGCCGCATCCCGCTAAGAAAGCTACTAAAAATGGTGTCAATATGCGTAGGGCAAATTTTTTCATCAAAAATCTCCTTGGGAATTTTTTTGTAAATTATTTGGTTAAAGTCATCATACGTTTTTGCGGTAAATTCTACCCTTTTGCCAGTTCGCGGATGGATAAAATAGAGCATATAAGCGTGAAGCATAACCCTGCTTATTTTATCGCCTTGGCTCTTAAATCCGTATAAATCATCGCCTAAAATGTGGCGATTTATGCTAGCAAGATGCACTCTTATCTGATGCGTCCTGCCTGTAAAAAGCTTTGCCGCTATCAAATTTACTCCGCCTTCGCTTAGCAAATTTACAAAGGCACTTTTTGCAAATTTAGCGTCCTCGACGATCGCTTTTTTTAGGCGGTTGTTTGGATTTCTGCCGATTGGCTTGTCGATGATGACGTCCTCTTTTAGGGGCAGGTCGGTGAGCGCTAGATAAATTCGTCCCATGCTCTTATCGCTTAGTTGCTCGCTTAGTTTTGCGTGGGCGAAGTTGTTTTTAGCAACGACGATAGCGCCGCTCGTGCCCTTGTCTAGGCGGTGGACGATACCAGCTCTTACGTCGCCGTTTAAATTTGAGAGCATAAAGCCCTTTTTGTTTAGCCACTCAACTAACGTCGCCTCTTTGACGCTTGGGGCTTGGTGAACGACGATTTGCGGGGGTTTGTTTAGCACTATGAGATCGTCATCTTCGTAGATGATAGGGATCTCAAAATTTACTTCGTACTCGTTTTGTACCTCTTTTTTTGGGGCAAAATTTACGCAAATTTCATCGTTTTCATTTAACAAAAAGCTTGGTTTTGAGACTGGTTTTAAATTTACGCTTACAAGGGAGTCTTTTATCAAATTTAAAGCTTGATTGCGTGAAATTTGAAGCTCCTGTGCCACTGCAACGTCGAGTCTTGAGCTATTTAAAACATTAAATTTAACCAAAATCAAAGCCTTGTTTGTGATATAATCTAGCCCAAAAATTAAGGTTTGCTTCTTGATAAAACTAGATCGGCGTATTTTAACACATTTTGATTTTATTCAGCCGTTTTTAATCATCCCAATAATAGCCATCTCATACATCCTAGTCTCCGAAGCAAACGACATTTTGGCAAACAAACAGCTTGTGTATTTTGGCATCGGATTTGTCTCATTTTGCATCGCATTTTTACTGCCTATTAGACGCATCGACTGGATCATCCCGATGTTTTACTGGGTCTGCATCGTGCTGCTTTTAAGCGTTGATATCTTTGGCGTTAGCAAGCTTGGAGCTAGGCGCTGGCTGGAAATTCCCTTCGTTCACTTCACGCTTCAGCCCTCAGAGCTCATGAAGCCAGCCTTTTTGCTGATGCTAGCCTATCTAGTTAAGCAGCGCCCGCCAGAGGCCCAGGGATACGGGCTAAAAGACTTTTTAAGGCTTAGTTTTTACATACTTTTGCCATTTGCGCTCATCATGAAAGAGCCTGATCTTGGCACCGCGCTCATACTTTTGATAGTTGGCTACACCATCCTTTTTGTCATCGGCGTAAATAAGAAAATTTGGATCTGCATCATCCTTGCCATAGGATTTTCGGCGCCGGTTTTGTATGAAAATTTGCATGATTATCAAAAAAAGAGGATCCACGACTTCATCGCCGAAGAGCCAAGCTACCACGTCAAACAAAGTATCATTGCCATAGGTAGTGGTGGGCTAAAAGGCAAGCCAAAGGACGAGGCGACGCAAACGCACTTTAAATTTTTGCCAATCGCCACAAGTGACTTCATCTTCGCCTACAATATTGAGCGTTTTGGCTTTTACGGGGCATTGCTTTTACTGGGGCTTTATGGAGCGCTTATAACGCACTTACTTAGCCTAAACTACGGGCTTAAGAATGATTATTTCACGCAGGTGACCGCCACTGGCATAGCCGCGCTCATCTTTGTCTACGTGGGGGTAAATGTCTCGATGACGATCGGCTTTGCGCCGGTTGTTGGCGTGCCGCTGCCGTTTTTTAGCTACGGCGGAAGCAGCTTTGTCACCTTCATGGTGCTTTTTGGGATACTGCAAAATTTGCTAACGTTTAGGTTTGATCAGACCTACCGCTCGGTGAAATTTAAATTTTAAAATTTGCAAAATTGCTTTGTTAAATCATGTTAGTGTCAAGCAAATTTTAAAATTTCATGAGTGAGTAATTTTGGTAGTCAATTCTTGCGAGTGAATGGGATTTTACAATTTGTAAAGGCAACTTGATTAAATTTGCAAAATTTCTTTTTACTTAAAAGGGAGACAAGGGGACTCGAGTTACGAGGCCGTCCCCTTATCTCCCTTTAGATCCCACAAACCCCTCGCACGTTAGAGGTGCATGCTTCAGTGCTAAAGCACTGCATGCGGTCTATCTCAAAAAAACTATATCAAATTTTAAAATTTATGAGCGAGCATATCACGCTTCTAAATTTAGTGGCGAATGGCCATGAGCCCTAAATTTAGTAAGTTGCTAAGGAGAGTGAGTAAATTTTTTAAATTTGCGAAACATAGAATTATAATTTAAATTTTACCTATGTGATTTGTGTTTTGCTAATTTTCAAAACAAATTTTACAAAAACCGCTTAGGCTTAGAAATTTGCCTTGATTATCTTTTGTAAATTTTTGATATTTTCTTTGATGTTACCGTCTTTGTAGATTGCTGAGATGACAGCGATGAGATCAGGATTTGCATGGGAAAGTGAGCCGATATTTCTCTCATTTATACCGCCTATGACGCAAACAGGTAGGTTTAAAATTTGCTTTGCCTCTTTAACCACTTCGAAATCACATTTTGGGGCATTTGGCTTTGTAGGACTTGTAAAAACAGAGCCAAAAGCAGCGTAGCTAGCGCCGTTTTTAGCGGCATTTATGGCTAAATTTATATCGTTATAGCAGCTAACGCCCACGTATGCGTCTTTGCCCAAAATCTCAAACGCCTCTTTTATGCCCTCATCGTCTTTGCCTAGATGAACGGCCTTTGCGCCTATCTTTTTAGCAAATTTGACATCGTCATTTACGATAAATTTCGCGCCAAATTTCTCGCATAAATTTAAAATTTCACTTGCAAGCTTTTCGTTTTTGACCGCTTTTTTTGACCTAAACTGAAAAAATTTAACCCCACACTCTAAAATTTCTCTAGTGTAGTCCAAAGCCAAATTTTCAGGCATTAAAATATCATCGCTAATAGCGTAAATTTCAGCCATTAAGCCCCGCTTTATGATCTATAAGCCGTGCTCCAAATTTACTTTTATGAGCATTTTTTATCCCGTTTGCCACAAATTTTTTAGCCATTTTTATGGCGCTTACTAGATCACTTTGCTGCGCTAAAATGGCCGCTAGCGAGCTTGAGAAGCTACAACCAGCCCCATGCATCACCTTTGGCCCAAAAAGCTCCTCGCTAAATTTCATCACGCCACCATTTTTTAGATAGAGCGTATCCTCGCAAATTTCATCAACCTTCGTTCGCTTTAGCACCATATCGCAAGGCAAATTTGTAAAATTAATACCCAAAATCCTAGCCTCATCTACATTTGGCGTGGCGACACTTGCGAGCTTTAATAGCTCCTTTAGCGCTTCGATCGCTGCGTCTTCAAGCAGTTTTGCACCCGACTTTGCCACGCAAACTGGGTCTATGACAACCGGCACATTTTTAGCTCTTAACTCCTTTAAAAACGCGCTTACAACGGCTATTATCTCCTCGTTAAAGAGCATACCAACCTTCACAGCGTCTATATCAAGCTCAGCTAGCACCATCTCAAACTGAGTTTTTACCATCTTTGCTGGCATCGCAAGCACGCTGCTAACGCCATTTGTATTTTGCGCGGTCACGGCTGTGATGACACTTGCGCTAAAGCAGCCAAATGCCTCGCAGCTTTTTATATCCGCCTGCACTCCTGCGCCACCGACGCTGTCGCTTCCAGCAACTATCAAAACATTTTTCTTACTCACCGACACACCCACTTATCTCTTTTACGTCAAAAGGGTCTTTGACCTGCCACGAAAGTGCGTATTTCTCGATACTTTTCTTGATCGCACTCACCAAATAATCAATATCCTCAAAGGTGTGCGTATAGTGCAGGCTGACCCTCACCCAGCCTGGCTTGTGGGTGAAGCTTGGATCCTCTTTTAGCCCCAAAAGATCATGTCCGTATGAGCCTGCGCACGAGCAGCCAGCGCGTGTTTGTATGCCATACTCTTTGCTTAAAATTTTTGAAAGCTCGTATGGAGCTACGTTTTTTACATTAAATGAAAAAATGGCAAGGCGCTTTAAATTTGGTGGGCAGTAGCTTATAAGCTCTGGGATTTCTCTTAGCCTTTGGCAAAGATAGTCGCTAAGCTCGCTCTCGTTTTCGTAGATAGTCGCAAGCCCTATCTCTTCTCTTAGTCTGTAGGCTAAATTTGCACGTATGAGCCCCAAAATAGGCGGTGTGCCAGCCTCTTCAAGTGCCTCTTGATCCTTTAAAAATATATGGTAGTTTTTGCTCACATAGCTTACCGTGCCACCGCCTGCAAAGCTTGGCACATCGTCATTTGCTAGCACTTTTTTGATGACCAGTAGCCCACAACTGCCAACTCCGCCAAGAAGCTTATGCGGCGAGATAAAAAGCGCGTCAAAGTAGTCGCAGTCTAAATTTGCATAGGCGCTAAGGCTCGCCACGTCAAATGCCACGATACCGCCAAATTTCTTAACCATCGTGTAAATTTGCTTGTAGTCGCTTATGACGCCTGTGACGTTTGAGGCTGCGCTAAAGCTAGTGATGATCTCGCGCCCTTGGTTTATCTTTAAAATTTGCTCCAAGTGAGATAGGTCGATACTGCCGTCTTTTGCAAGTCTGATGCGCTCAACCTCGCAAAGCGCCTCTTTAAAGCTCACTTCATTTGAGTGGTGCTCATAAGGTCCAAGGATGACTAGCGGCGAGTCGTTGTTTGGCTTTAGATCAAACCTTCTTTTAGCAGCTGGAGGCACGTAAAGCCCCAAAAGCTCTTGAAATTTCTTGATCGCACCAGTGGCACCGTATCCAGTGGCTATGAGATAAAACCTATCATCAAGCCCCAATGCGCGCTTTAGCTCGCTTCTAGCGTTATCATATAAAAGCTGCGTTTTATAGGCGTTTGATGATGTTAGCGAGTGGGTGTTGGCGTAGGTTTTTAAGATATCGGCGACCTCGTCCTCGATGGGTTTATACGCAAGTCCTGAGGCGGTGTAGTCGAAATAATGTATCCCTTTTTTTAAAATAATATCTCTTCTAATGTGCTCTAAATTTACCAACTTTAGCCTTTTAGTTTTTGCGTGATTATAATTAAAATTTTCTAAAAATATGCTACAATCCGCCACACAAAGGATACGAAATTTTAGCCATAAAATCGACATTTGAGCGGATGAAACACCTTGGTATTGCTGAAGTTATAAAATTTCATCTTGTTTTTGATGACTTTTTATTAAAGGGCTCATATTACGATGTTTTTGAGGCGATCAGGGCTGAAATTTTAGATGATTATAAAAATTTGATGGCTAGGTTTTACTTTGACGAGGACAGCGACGAGGCCATCAAAATGGCTCTTATTAAACTTGCTAGAAGCGACAGAAAGAAATTTAGCGTAAATAAAATTTTGCCCCAAAGCATGACAAATAGGGTCTATGCAAAGCTTTTTAGCAAGGATTTTTTAGTGCTTGAAAAGAGCCAAGAAAAGCCACGAGTAAAAAACAAACGCCAAATTTTAAAAAAGAGCGAGCGAGCTTATAAGATAGAGGATAAAATTCATTTTAATAGCCATTTTTCAAGGTTTTGGTTTAGATTTATCGAGCCAAATTTAAGCCTTTTAAAAGAGGGCAGGAGTGAAGAAATTTTAGAGCTTATAAAAAGAGAATTTGACGAGTACGCGAGCCTTGGCTTTGAGCTTTTAAGTGGCGAACTAATGGCTAAAAAGCTTGGATTTAACGGCATTTTGTTAAGTTCATTTTGGAGCAAAAATATAGAGCTAGACATGCTTTTTAGCATAAATGGCAAGATAATAGTCGGCGAAGCAAAGTATAAAGAGCGAAAAATTTGCAAAAATGTCTTAAATTTAGTGCTTCACAAGTGCGAAAGGCTAGGCATAAAGCCTGATATCATCGCACTTTTTTCAAAAAGTGGCTTTAGCAACGAGCTTTTGGGCTTAAAAGATGAGCGGCTTAGGCTTTATGAGATAAAAGATTATGAGGAGTTGCTGTGAGTGATATCGATATACAAAATGGCCTAAAAAGCCTAATAGAGCAGACCTATCTGATAGAGCGTGAGTATAAAAATTTGACCGCTTCTTATATGAGCTTGCAAGGTTTTATAAAAGATATCGTGGAAATTTTGCCAAATGCCATTTGGGTACTTGATGAAAATGATGAAATTTTCTTGCAAAACTCAGAGGCGCAAAAGCTTGGCAAAGCGCTAAATTTCGTCCCAAAAGATGAGGGCGAGCTAAATTTTGGCTCACAAATTTTTCTAGTAAAAAAGGTGGTCAAAGATGATAAAAAGATCATCTCTGCTACCGACATAACGCAGGAAAAACGCACCGAGCGCCTAGCCTCGATGGGTCAAGTAGCAGCGCACCTAGCTCACGAGATAAGAAACCCCATAGGCTCTATCTCGCTTTTAAATTCCACCCTTTTAAAAAGAGCCGAGCCAAAAATTTTGCCTATCGTCGAGCAGATACAAAATGGGATTTGGCGAGTTGAGCGCATCATCAAAGCCACACTTCTTTTTACAAAAGGGCTTAGTATCACGCCAAAGGAATTTAACTTTTTAGATATCAAAAGCGAGTGCCAAGAGGCGCTTAAATTTTATGAGTATTCAAAAGATATAACTTTTGAGCTAAATTTCCCTGACGCCCTTTATAGTGGCGACTTTGACCTCATCGCGATGGTCTTTCAAAACATTTTATTTAACGCCATAGACGCCATCGAAGAGGACGAAAACGACGAAGGTGTGGTGAGACTAAGCTACGAAAAGACGCCAAATGAACATAAATTTATAGTTTATGACAGCGGTGTCTCTATAAAAAATGAAAATATCGTCTTTGAGCCGTTTAAGACGAGCAAACTAAAGGGCAATGGCCTAGGGCTGCACCTTTGCTTGCAGATCATCGAGGCGCACAAGGGCAGCATAGAGATAACCCTTGAGCCAAAGACATTTTGTATAAATTTACCTATAAAGGAGAAGTGATGAGAGAAATTTTAGATGAGCTAAATGCGTGGCAAAATGGCCTAAAGGCGCTTAAATTTAGCGAAATTTTTAAAAATGGCAGCGAAAAAGTTGCCTTTATAAGCGTTGATATGATAAATGGCTTTTGCTCTGAAGGCGCACTAGCTAGCAAGCGTGTAGGCGAGCTAGCAAGCCTTATAGCAGATACTTTTAAGCTAGCAAGAGAGAAATTTGACCTTAAAAACTACATCCTCATCCAAGATGCTCATGAGCCAAATTCAGCTGAGTTTGCGAGCTTCCCAGCTCATGCTTTAAAAGGGCAAGATGAGGCAGAGGCAGTTGATGAGCTACGAAATTTAGACTTTTTTGATGAGATGAAAATTTTTTACAAAAACTCACTTAGCATCGCTTATTCGCAGGAATTTAATAAATTTATAGGTAAATTTGACAGCTTTGTCATCATGGGTGACTGCACCGATATGTGCGTATATCAGCTTGTCTCTCACCTAAGACTTAGCGCAAATGAGCAAAATTTAAAAAGAGAGATCATCGTGCCTGCAAATTTAGTCCAAACCTACGATGCACCAGGGCATAGTGGTGATTTTTACCAAAATGTATTTTTACACCACATGCAAATGGCACTGAATGCACGTGTGGTAAAAGAGCTAGAGCTTTAAATTTCTAGCTCTTAAACAAAAATGATTATCAGCTCTTTTTAAAATTTAAAAGCCGTTATATTCTTAAATTCAAGTAAAACAAAATAAATTAATTTTAATTTTCTCATTTTTTTCTAAAAAATATTTGACATTAGTTATCATTACAAGTTATAATAACACAAAAATTTCACACTAAGAGGTATTATGGAACTTTTAAAACATCATATCGATCACATAATCATCGGTATTTTAGGCGTTATGAGCTTTTTTGTGCTTTGGTATACGATAGAGCGTATTATTTTTTACTCACGCGTTAATATAAATGGTTACGCAAGCATAGAAACTCTTGAAGAGGCGCTGACAAAAAATTTAACCACACTTTACATCATCTACTCAAATGCCCCATATATCGGGCTTCTTGGTACAGTTGCTGGCATTATGATCACATTTTACGACATGGGTATGGCTGGTGGCATCGATACAAAAAGTATCATGATCGGTCTTTCTTTAGCGCTAAAAGCGACCGCATTTGGCCTGCTTGTGGCGATCCCGACGCTTATGATCTACAATGGCTTTATCAGAAAAGTAGACGTCATGATAAACAGATACAAGGCTCAAAATGCGTCTAAATAAAAAAGACGGGCTAAATATCGTCCCATTTATCGATATCATGCTCGTTTTGCTAGCCATAGTGCTAAGCATCTCGACCTTCATCGCTCAAGGTAAGATCGCGGTCGATCTACCAAGTGCTAATAGCACAGAGCAGATAAAAGAAGACGAGAAAAAAGTGAGTGTGATTATCGATAAAGATAATAAATTTTTCATAGACGACGTGGAAGTTAGCACAGATGAGCTAAAAGAGAAGCTAAACACCATTGATACTAAGACTTTAGTGCAGCTAAAAAGCGACAAAAACGCGAAATTTGATAGTTTTGTAAAAGTGATAGATATATTAAAAGAAAAGGGACACGAAAACTTTGCAATCCAAACAGTCTCTGAATAGAATTTCAAACTATACCGGCCTAGTTGTCTCGCTGCTGGTGCATAGCGTGGCGCTTTATTTTATAATGGTGCATCACCACTTTGAGATAAAGGTATCTGAGCAAAAGCCCATCAAGATATCTCTTAACTCATTTGTACCAGAGACCACGGCTCCGCAGATAAGCGAACAAGTGCTAATACCTGAGCCAACACCGCCAGCTCCTCCGCCACCGCCAGAGCCTCCAAAGCCAGAGCCTAAGCCTGAGCCAAAAGTTGAGCCAAAGCCACTACCAAAACCAGAGCCAAAAAAGATAGAAAAGCCTAAACCTGAGCCAAAAAAAGTGGAGAAAAAGCTAGAACCTAAGCCAGAGCCTCGCCCTGAGCCAAAAATTGAGCCAAAGGCTGAGCCTCAAGCAGAACCAGCACCAGCTCCTATCGCGACCCCAGCACCTGCTGTAAATACAAATTTACCAGCAAATAATAAGTCTATCGCCTCAGCTCCAGCTCAAAAAGTAGCGCAAGAGCTAAATTTAGCAAACGCACAAAGCGACGAGGACTTTAGCAAGGTCATAGCTGCTGTTAAAAAACACAAAAACTACCCTAGTAACGCAAGGCGCATGAGACACCAAGGCGTTGTTGAAGTTAGATTTTTGCTTAAAACTGATGGCTCGGTAGATGAGCTTAAAGTGAGCAAGAGCTCTGGCTTTGAGTCGCTTGATAAAGGGGCGATAGAAAATATCTTAAAAGCAAGCTCTGAGTTTCCAAAACCAAAAGAAGACCGCTATCTTCGCTTTCCGATAGCGTTTACATTAAAATAAATTTTAAGCTCAAATGAGCTTAAAATTTCTTATATCAAGTGTTTAGATCAGGATAGTCCCAAGCGTTAAATTCAGCGCTCAAATCGTCATTTTCTTGCCCTTTGCAGCATAGCCACTCAAGCCTTGCTCGCCTCTCCATAACGACCTCTTCGTCAAGTCCAGCCGCCTTTGTGCCATTTACTCTTGCATTTACACACGCCCAGTGGTAGCGATAAACTAGATCGAGCTTGCTTAAAATTTCATCCATACTACGAAGCTTTGAGCGGCTTTTTAGCCCACCCTCTCTAAAGACATTCATCACAAACTCACAGTCACAAATTTTATCCATCTGACCGATATCTTCAGCTATGCCAAGCGCCCAAAGCAATATCCAAAGCGACTCATATTTCCAGCCCATATTCACAGCCGTGTTCATATCGGCTCTGTCTTCAACGACCTCTTTTTCTTTTACGCTTAGTCCGTCGTAAGCCTCACCCAAAAAGCTCTTTGCCCACGCCATATTTTCTTCGCCCAAAGAGCCCTCATCACGGATCGTGCAAGCACACATTATCGCTGTAAATGAGCAAACTGCGCGCCTTACTATCTCGTCAATATCTCTTGGCGTAACCTCATCATTTTCATAGCGAAGCGGCAAGCTCTCAAGCACCGCTACGCCCTCTTGCTTTAAAATTTTTATATTCTCATCTTTTCTTTGTTGTGCTGTTTTTGGCATATCTGCACCTCCTTTAAAAATATCAAACACTCCCATTTCCTACCCAAAAAACTCGGCGTTAAATTTATCTTCGTCGAAATTTTTGCCCAAAAATTTGCAAATTTCCTCCATATCAGCCCTCGCCGTTTCAAAACAGCTAGTAGCCCCCGGGCTTGGCGTCATGTTAAAGCTTATGCCCTCGCCTGTGCTGATCTTGCCCTCACCAAGCTCGAGCCTTTTTTTGTTGCGGTCGATCACCTGTGGCCTTACACCACCAAAATTTACAGCGTAGCTTAGGTCATTTTCGCTTAGTCTTGGCACGATCTTTCTAGCGTCTTTAACAAATTCTTTTTTATTGATAAATGGCACTTCAAACAAGAAATTTCGTAAAATATATGACCTGATGTCCTCGTCTTTTAGTAAATTTGTAAAGACTTCAAGGACGTTTTTGTCAAATTTTAGGCACTTTAAGAAGTCAAAAAAGCTAGAACAGCCGTGAAATCTCTCAAGCTTTGGTATGACAAGAGCTGTTGGACCAAAGCGAGTGTTGCCATTAGCTAGGATGTCTGGGTCGCCGTGAAGTGCGGCAAATGGCAGCTTATCGTTTTGCACCATATAGACTTTGCCGTTTAGCAGGCGCTTGTTGGCAAAGTAAAAGCTTCCAGCAACTGGCAGCGTGCTAAGATGAAGGCCGTAACCCATCTTGTGAGCTAAAAATAGCGAGTGTGCTCCAGCATCTACTACGACGTAGTTTGCAGTGATCACTTCGCCGTCATTTATCTTGATATGAAATGTATCGCCCACCTTTTTCATATCAGTCACTTCTGAACTTAGGCTGATCTCATAGCCCTCGCCACCTAAATTTAGCGCATTTTGCACGAGCGAATTTGCCACGCCACCAAAGTCCATCGTCGTATACTGGCCATTTTGCGCGCCAATAGCAATGATATTTTCAGGTCGCTCGTTGCCATTTGCGTCAAAAACGACATTTGGCTCGATCTGCTTTAACTTCTCTCTATCATAAATTTCAAGATAAGGAAATAGCTCCTTAAAGCTCTCATATCGCTCCTTGATGCGCTCTACTTCGGCATCTCCGATGGCTAGCGTCATCTTTTGATGAGCAAACATATATTTGCCCTCTAAGTTGTATTTTAGAGCGTATTTTACCGGCATGTTTGCCACTTGTGAGACCTTTTTTGCCTTTTCTAACGTGTAGTTTGTCTCGATATCGCCGCAGTGGATGGTCTGCGAGTTGCCCTTGCCGCTTGAATTTAGCGTCGCTACGCCGTCATATTTTTCTAAAAGCGCGACCTTTTTTATATCGCTAAATGCAGCCAACTCGTAAAAGAGTGCCGTCCCGCTAATGCCCGCTCCAACAATTGCCACCTCAAAGTGCTTTTGCCTCATTTTCTCCCCTGAAAGTTTAGTTACACAAATGATACTATATTAAATTTAAATCAAACAGCAAAAAGCGAGGTGTGAAAAATAGGCTGTGTAAAAGTGAAATTTGGCAAGGCTCTCACCTTGCCATAAAATCTTAGTATGCCCTTTTATAGGCGTTTTCTATTTTGTCGCTTTCGCCAAATTCTTTCATGGCGCCAAAAGCAAAATATGGGTTGCGTAGTAGCTCCCTGCCAAGCGCCGCGCCGTCGCAGACATCACCAAGCAGCAACGCCTCGCACTCGCTTGCCTTTGTGATGAGGCCGACTGCGATAACTGGGATTTTAACTGCATTTTTCACCGCTTTTGCGTAGCCAGCCTGATAAAGAGGTATAAATTTTGGCGCGCTATCAACTTTTGCATAGACACCGCCAGCTGAGACGTGGATGAAGTCAGCTCCATTTTTATCTAGCTCACGTGCTAGCTTTACGCTCTCCTCTACGTCCCAGTCGCCCTTAAGCCAGCTACTTGCACTTATCCTAACACCAACAGTGATATTAGCGCCAGCCTTGATCTCTTTTAAAATTTCAAGCAGCAGCCTTATGCGGTTTTCAAAAGTGCCGCCGTATGCGTCACTTCGCTTGTTTGTGCCAGCACATAAAAATTGATTTATCAAATATCCATGCGCTGCGTGTATCTCCACAGCCTCGTATCCTGCGCTCTTTGCCCTAATGGCCGCCTCCACAAAGCTTTGCTTGACGATTGCGATATCCCCTGCGCCCATCTCTTTTGGCGTGGCGTAGTCATCGCTAAATTTGATCATGCTTGGCGCAATGATGTCTTCACACGTGCCCTTTCTGCCAGCGTGAGCAAGCTGGACGGCCATTTTGGCGCCATATTTAGCGCAGCCCTTTACTAGCTCCGCGTGAGCATCGATCTGCTCGTCACTCCAAAGCCCAAGGTCTTTTTTGGTGATCCTGCCGCGCGCCTCCACAGCTGTCGCCTCAACGATGATCATACCGACACCACCGATCGCCCTTGTAGCGTAGTGTAGCTTGTGAAAGCACCTTGGACGGCCATCATCTTTTTTGACCTCATACATACACATAGGAGCCATGATAATGCGGTTTTTGATCTCGATGCCGCCTATCTTAAGCGGCGAAAAAAGCTTATTTTGCATGAAATTTCCTTTAAATTTTTTGATTATTTTAAGATATTTGTTTAAATTCTTGGATTTGCAGGAATTTATCTCTTGTGACTTAGAAAGTTCAAGCAAATTTTAAAATTTCATGAACGAGTAATTTCGGATCTAAAATTTGAGCTAAGCGGTAAGCGAAGCCAAATTTTAGTAGTCAATTCTTGGGAGTGAGTGGAATTTTAAAATTTGCAAAAAAGATTTTTAAAATTTAAAGTTTTATTTCTTTGTTAAGGGGGAAGGGGCTTGAATTACGGTCTGCTTGCAGTTGCGAGCTAGCGAAACAAAGAAGCTCCCTTCCCCTTAACAATCCCCTGTCTACCCGCAGTTATGAGACAAAGTCGAAGTAAAGCCCTCGACAACGTTAGAGGTGCATATTTAGTGCTTCTCACTGCATGCGTTTGCGTATCGGTGAGCGTTAGACAAATTTTAAAATTTCATGAACGAGTAATTTCGACTCTAAAATTTGAGCTAAGCTGTAAGCGAAGCCAAATTTTAGTAGTCAATTCTTGCGAGTGAATGGAATTTTAAAATTTACAAAATAGCAAATTTCTCTTTTAAAAATACAGACCTTAAATTTAAAAACTCTTTTATCCAAAAGGGAGACAAGGGGACTTGAGTTACGAGGCCGTCCCCTTATCCCCCTTTTTAAATCCCACAATCCCCTCGCACGTTAGAGGTGCATGCGATAGCGCTTCGCACTACATGCGTTCTATTCTAGAAAGTCTCCCTCAAATTTTAAAATTTATGAACGAGCATATCACGGCTCTAAACTTAGTGGCAAATGATAACGAGACCTGAATTTGGTAAGTTACTAAGGCGAGTGAATGAAAGTTTTTAAAATTTGTAAAGCTACTAAAATTTATCTATTTCTCCCCCTTAAACAAAGAAGCAAAATACTCATCGATATTAACGCCGTCTTTTTTCATATCTTTTAGCCTTAGCCTTACGTCTGCGTCTTGCCAAAGAAGTGGTGGTAGCGCAAACATAACCTTATCAAGGCTAAAATTTCTCACATCTTCGCGCCAGCCATCCCAGCAGTAAAGCTCGTAAAATTTAGATATATCGCCGCATAACGCCCAGTATAAAAACTGCGAGTAGCCAAGCTGCGTATCTTCCCATTTGCCACTATCTGGTGCGTAGTAAAAGACGTTGCCAGCTTTACCTCCAAAGGCGCCGCCATTTACCGCGAAAAATCCGCCCAAAACATCGTCCGCCACGAGCAAATAGCTAGGCATCTGCCCTGCTTGGCTAAAGCTTTTGCCAAGATTAAAGCTGTAAATTCCGCGCTTCATCTGCTCACATCCAGAGCCTAGCACACGCAGCCAGCCGCCATCTATCACAACACCGCCGCACCCATAAACAAGCGCTCCCATCGGCGAGCGAGTGGTGACCTGAAGCCCTAAAAGCTCACTTTGCGCCCTGCTCTCATCGCGAGGCAAAATTTCATAGTCGTTTTTGGCCTCTTTTAGCCACTCTTCGATCAGCGCCCAGCCTGGCTCATTTGTATCTATAAGCTCGTCTAAAGCTCTCATTTTTCTGTCCTTGCGATAAATTTGGTGAAATTTAAAAGAAGAATTTGGCGAGCCACCCCGCCAAAATTTATATCAGTAGATTATTTTGCGTCCCAAGCTAGGATAGTGTTGCCCTCAGCGTCGGTAGCTACGTCGCCCATGCCCATGATGTTGTAGCCACAATCTACGTAGTGAACTTCGCCTGTTACGCCGCTATCTAAGTCGCTAAGTAGGTACATAGCGCTGTTACCGACGTCTTCTGTGGTGACGTTGCGTTTTAGTGGGCTATTTACTTCGTTATAGCGTAAAATCATCCTAAAGTCACCTATGCCGCTTGCCGCAAGCGTTTTGATAGGGCCTGCGCTGATCGCATTTACACGGATATTTTTAGCGCCAAGGTCGTGTGCTAGGTAGCGGACTGAGCTCTCAAGTGCCGCTTTTGCAACGCCCATGACGTTGTAGTGTGGCACAAATTTTGGTCCGCCAAGATATGTAAGAGTTAGCACCGAGCCGCCCTCTTTTAGAACCGGTAGGACCGCGCGAGTAAGGCTTAACAGCGAATAAACACTAGTGCCCATCGCTATATCAAATGCCTCTTTTGTGGTATTTACAAACTCGCCCTCAAGCGCCTCTTTTGGTGCGTAAGCCACAGCGTGCACGACAAAATCGATCTCGCCAAGGTCTTTTTTGATTTGGCTAGCAAGCCCATCTAAATGTGCTTGGTTATTTACGTCAAGTTCGTAGACAAATTTGCTACCAAACTCCTCAGCGATCGGCTCTACACGCTTTTTAAGAGCGTCATTTAGGTATGTAAATGCCATCTGCGCACCTTGATCGTGACAAGCTTTTGCAATGCCATAAGCTATTGATTTAGCATTAGCAACACCGACGATCAGACCTTTTTTACCTTTTAAAATCATCATTTCTCCTTTAAAATTTTGCAATTCAAATTTTAAACCAAATTTAATAGCGACAGTATCACGTAACTCCAGATGTTTAAATTTGCGTTTCGAAATTTAAACAAACCAACAAGCGGATATATCGCTAGGTAAATTTAAATGTTTCGCAGCAAATTTCATCCCAAGACTAGGCAGGTAGCCTGTCACAGGGTGAAATTTGCAAGATCGTTTAAATTTATCAGCGAGATGCCGCGCTAATAAGCCCTAGAAAATTATTCGCGTCCCAGCTGGCTGTCCCTACCAGCACCCCATCGCAGCTTTTTATACCTGCGATATCAGCGATATTTGCTGCATTGACGCTTCCGCCGTAAAGTAGCGGCACGTTTGCCTTTGTCTTTAAGAAACTTAGCACCTCATCTATCTGCTCTATGCTAGCGCTTTTGCCGGTTCCTATCGCCCAGATCGGCTCGTAGGCTATGACTAAATTTTTATAGCCATGGTCTATATTTTCAAGCTGGCGGCTTAGAAATTCTTTGGTCGCTCCGCTTTCATTTGTGCTTAAATTTTCACCGATGCAGTAGATGACATTCCAGCCATTTTTTGCGGCAAAGTCAAATTTTGCTCGTAAAAACTCCTCGCTTTCATTTAAAATTTCACGCCTTTCAGAGTGACCGATCAGCACGTCTTTGATCTCAAATTCATCAAGCATCACCTTGCCGATCTCGCCAGTAAATGCCCCACTCTCGCACGGGTAGAAATTCTGCGCCCCAAGCCTAAAAATATGCCTTTTTTCATCAAAGGCACTAGCTGGAGCAAATACGCTCACGTCGTCGTTTGCGCTTAAATTTGCGTCTAAAATTTTCGCGTACTCTCTAAAGCTCTCTCTTGTATGGTTGCACTTTAAATTCGCTAGAAATTTCAAGACCTACTCCTCTTTTCTAAGCGGTTTTATGCCAGGCAGCTCTTTGCCTTCTATTAGCTCCAAGCTAGCACCGCCGCCAGTTGAGATAAATGTCATCTCGTCAGCATCTCCTGCGCGCTCGACCACGTCAGCCGTATCGCCGCCGCCAACAACGGTAGTTGCGTGAGTGTCGATGATGGCGTGGCTCATTTTGATGCTGCCTTTGCTAAATTTATCCATCTCAAAAACGCCCATAGGTCCGTTCCACCAGATGGTTTGCGCATCGGCGATGACCTCTTTAAATAGCCTAATGGACGCTGGCCCGATATCAAGCCCCATCCAGCCATTTGGGATTTCCTGCGCTGGGACGTATTTTACGGCACTTTCAGCTGAAAATGTCTGAGCAGCGACGACATCCACTGGCAGATAAATTTTCACTCCTAGCTCTTTGCCTTTTTGTAAAATTTGCCTTGCATCTTCGATGAGCTCTTCTTCAAGGAGCGAATTTCCGATGTTTTCGCCAAGTGATTTTAAAAATGTAAATGCCATGCCACCGCCAATTATCAGCTTATCAACACGTGGCAAAAGGTTATGCAATGCTTGAAGCTTACCACTAACCTTACTGCCGCCCACAACTGCGACAAATGGACGTGATGGATGTTTTATCAAATTTTGAGCGAAATTTATCTCTTTTTGTAGTAAAAATCCCGCTGCCTTGTGCTTTTCATCATAAAATTTAGTGATCGCTTCAACCGATGCGTGAGCTCTGTGACAAACGCCAAATGCGTCATTGATGTAAAATTCGCCAAATTCTGAAAGCTCTTTTGCCAAAGCTTCATCGTTTTTGGTTTCGCCTTTTTCAAAGCGTAAGTTTTCTATCATCAAAATTTCGCCAGCTTTTAGCGCCCCAGCCTTTGTCTTAGCGTCATTTCCGATCACATCTTCAGCAAATATCACCTCTCTATCAAGCAATCTTGATAGCCTTTTTGCCACGCCTTGAAGTGAAAATTTCTCTTCGTAACCATTTTTTGGACGCCCTAAGTGACTAGCTAAAACCACGCTGCAGCCGTTATCTAGGCAGTAGCGGATAGTTGGTATCGCTGAGCGGATCCTGCGGTCATCAGTGATGTTTAAAAACTCGTCCATAGGCACGTTAAAATCGCACCTTATAAAGACTTTTGCACCATTAAGCTCAAGGTCGTTGATCGATAAAATATCACTCATTTTTTACCCTTTAAATTTACTTTGTAGCCACGATCTTAGCAAGATCAACAAGCCTTGTTGAATAGCCCCACTCGTTGTCGTACCACGCAAAGACCTTCACCATATCATCAGCAATAACCTGCGTAGTGTCGCTAGCTACGATGCTGCTAAAGGTGCTTGTGCAAAAGTCGCTACTAACTCTGTAGTCGTCATCAACGAATAAAATTCCCTTTAAATTTGACTCCGCAGCCGCCCTAAATGCCTCGTTTATCTCCTCTTTGCTAGCTGGTCTTTTTAAAACCGCCGTTAGATCGACCATTGAGACGTTTGCCACTGGCACGCGCACTGCTTGGCCGTGTAGTTTGCCGCTTAGCTCTGGAAGCACTTTAGCGATAGCTTTTGCAGCTCCGGTAGTCGTAGGTCCGATATTTAGCGCTGCAGCACGTGAGCGGCGGAAGTCTTTAGCTTTTACATCAACTAGGCTCTGACCATTTGTATATGCGTGGATCGTAGTCATCAGCCCCTTTACGATGCCAAATTTATCGTTTAGCACCTTTGCTACTGGAGCTAGGCCGTTTGTAGTGCAGCTTGCGTTTGAGACGATCGCCTCGCCTGCGTATTTATCGTCATTTACGCCAACTACAAATGTCGCTGTGTCGTCTTTTGCGGGAGCGCTCATGACGACTTTTTTGATGCCGCGAGCTAGATAGGGCTCACATTTTTCGGTAGTTAAAAACTTGCCAGTGCACTCTAAAACCACGTCTACGCCGTAGTCTGCGTAGCTAAGCTCGTTTAGATCTCTTGTAGAAAAAACTCTTATCTTTTTGCCGTTTACTTCTATAAAATCGTCGCTTATCACCTTAACGTCTTGCTTAAATTCGCCATGAACGCTGTCGTATTTGAGCAAGTACCTCGTCATATCCCTTGTTGCGGTGTCGTTAATAGCGACAAGCTCAACATCATCACGCTCTAAAATAATACGCGCAGCACACCTACCGATACGCCCAAAGCCGTTTATTGCTACTTTAACTGACATCTTAGCTCCTTTTGATATAATTACGCCTAATTCTACAAAAAAGAATTTTAAAACAAATATAAACAAGGCACTTTAATAGATGAAGTTAGCACTTTTTGGCGGGAGCTTTGATCCGGTTCATTTAGGACACGATAGCATTGTAAAAATGGCACTAAGCGGCCTTGATATCGACAAGCTCATCATCATGCCAACTTTTATAAGTCCCTTTAAGAGCGAATTTTCAGCTCCGCCAGAGCTTCGCCTAAAGTGGATAAGAGAAATTTGGTGCGGCCTAGAGAAGGTCGAGATATCAGACTATGAGATAAATTTAGCTCGCCCGGTGCCTACCATAGAGACGGTTAAGTATTTGTATGAGAAATTTAAGATAGAGAAATTTTATCTCATAATAGGCGCGGATCACCTAGCTACGCTTGATAAGTGGCACGGCTATGAGGAGCTAAAAAATTTAGTGCAGTTTGTGATCGCCAAGCGCAATCACATAGAAATTCCGCAAAATTTACAAAAAATGGACGTGCACGTGGATGTTAGCTCGTCGCAGATCAGGCAGCAAAAGGGGCTTGATGAGCTGCCTAGCAAGATAAAAGATGAAATTATAAATTTTTACCAAGGATTAAAGATGCAAGAGAGATCGATGCAAGAGCGCACCGAAAGTATAGTTAAGGTTTTAGACGCAAAAAAGGCCGAAGAGATACAAGTGTTTGATATGAGTGGAGATGATTATTTCGTAAAGGCCGTAGTTATCGCTACTACGCTTGGTGAGAGGCACGCTTACTCACTAGCTGAGGATCTAAAAGAGGAGCTTAAGCCTCTTGGAGAGAAATTTATAGGTACGGAGAGTTCGCCTGATTGGATCGTGATGGACCTTGGCGACATTTTGATACACCTTTTAAGCCCAGCCTACAGAGCAAAATACAACATCGAAGAGTTTTTGCAAAAGCTAAAAACTAGCAAAGAGTCTTAACAAACACAAGCGATGAGCAAATAAGCCATAAAAATATAAAAAATGCTAACAAAAATGGTCTTTTGCCCGTCGCTTTAAATATACTCCTATCTATCCCAAACCCCAAAGCACACATCGCCACGCAAAGGCAAATGCTAGCTGCTAGCTTTAAAATTTGTACCAAATTTTCAGGGAAAAATGGCAAAGATCTAACGCAGATCGCCACTAGGAAAAATAGCGCAAACCACGGAATGCTCTTTAGCTTTGAGGCGTCACTATTTTGGCTTAAATTTAAAAAATTTAGCAAAAACAAAAATGGCACAAGCATGATGACGCGAAGCATTTTTATGATGAGGGCGGTGCTGCTTGCTGCGCTATCAAATGCCGCCGAGGCTGCCACTACATGGGCTACCTCGTGAAGTGAGCCGCCGATAAAAAAGCCAGTTTGCTGAGGCGTGAGAGCTAGAAATTTAGCGATAAATGGATAGATAAACATACCAATCGTCCCAAAGAGCACCACCGTGCAAATAGCGATAGCAAGCTTGTTTGCGTCCGCTTTTATCTCATTTTGAGTAGCCATAACAGCAGCTGCACCGCAGATGCTTGCCCCTGAGCCAATGAGCACGGCACTATCTTTGCTAAGCCCCAAAGCTTTAGCAGCAAAAAGTGCAAAGCAAAAGGTCACAAATACCATAAAAGCTGAGTATATCACGCCTAGAGTGCCGACACTTGCGATCTCACTAAGACTTATATTAAAGCCAAAAAGTATGATGCCTAGCCTTAAAATTTGCTTCCCAGCGATCGCTACGACGCCACTACTTTTTAAAATTTGAGTTTGTTTTGTAAAAAGATTTGCAAAAATGGCGCCTAAAATGATAGAGATGATGAGCGGACTTGTGTGAAATTTAGCCAAGACCGTGTTTGAGAGCGCAAAAGAAATGGCGCAAATCACCGCCAGAACAAGCACAGCAAGAAATTTATGAGACATATTTTAACCTTAACTCTTTTTTTAAAAATGCAATTAGCACGTTTGGGTATAATTAGACGAATTTTATAATGCAAATTTAAAATAAAGATAAAGGGATAGGCCTATGATCATCCTTGGCGAAAAATATACTTTCACCAAACTCGAGCTAGAGAAGCTTAGGAAGAAATTTGGCCAAGTGAATTTTTTATCCCCAAAAAATAGCGACGCCAAAGCTCTTCGAAGCGCACTAGAAAATCTCATAAAATCAGGCGATCAAAGGCTAATAGTGCTAAATACCGAAAAGCCTGTTGATAGCAAGCTGGTGAGATTTCTCACGCTTTTGCAGTTTAAGACGAAGTATAAAAAGATCAAATTTCTAAATGTGGAGAGCTTTTTAGAAATTTATCTGCAAAAGTGCTACATCCCAGAAAATGGCGAAAATTTAAACTTTTTAAACGATATCAAGCCTTATAATGCCCTTGAATACGCCTTAAAACGCGTGATCGACTATGTAAGCTGCTCGATGCTTCTTGTGATACCTTTTGTGCTTAAATTTTACGTAAAGAAAAAGATAGACGAACAGTCGCCTGGCAGCCTTTACTTCTTGCAAAATAGGGTTGGGCTGGATGCTAAAATATTTAAGTGCTATAAATTTAGAACGACGCATGAAAACATAGAACATAATTCATAAAAATATAAAAATGGCTTTTTTAGTGCGTCGTTTATATTACAAATAAATTTAAGAGTACCATCTTAAAGTTCGTAAAATTTTTGAGATAATTTTATTTAAAACAGTTAAAGAAAAAGCATCTTTAAAAGACATATCTCGTAAAATTCTTAGAATTTCTTTTGTATTAAGATCTTTTAATGAAAACAAAATTTCTTTTATATCCATTATGGCCTTTGCTTCATCTAGCCTTTTTAATATATCCTTCTCACTATACATATCCTTTAATTTTTTTAATACAACTTTCACCTCTTTTATGTTATCAAGGCGTTTTGTATTGGAGATACTATTTGCATTAGAAGCTCTATAATACGCAAGTGGCTCATCTATATAACAGGCCTTTTCATTTTTTAAAAGCCTAATAAAAAGGTCATAATCTCCTGGAAAATTTAGGCTTGAATCAAACTTATCTTCAATATTATCATATGCTTTCTTGGAAATCATAACTGTTAAAATTCCGATAGAATAATTAGCTATTTGGTGTTTAAAAATGTATCCCGATGGCTGAGTTTTTACAAATAATTTCTTATTCTTATTTTGACCCATAATATAAAAGTTAGTGTAGCAAAGCCCAAAATCACTATTATGCATTAATGAAATTTGTTTTTCTAACTTATCATTTTTCCACAAGTCATCACAGTCTAAAAATGCAATGAAGTCACCCTTAGCTTCTTTAACGGCATAGTTTCTAGCGCCATAAAGTGGAGCAAATGTTGGGGCATAAAAATACTTTATTCTACTATCATTATACGATTTTGCAATGTTTGCACTATTGTCAGTTGATTGATTATCCCAAAAAATTAATTCCCAATTTTTATATGTTTGGTTTATTACGCTCTCAATACTTTCTCTTAAGAATTCATCACTATTAAAACAATTCATAATCACCGAAACTAGTGGTTTATCTTGCATAAAATGTCCTTATCTTATTTACAATAAATTTTATATCGTCCATTTCCAAGTCAAAATGACACGGAAGCGTTAAAATTTCATTATATATTTTTTCGCTTCTTGGCAATGAATAACTGGTATTAAATTTTGTTAGAATATGATTTGGCTTATAGTGAATACCTGTTTCTATGCCATTCTCTAGTAAAAAATTTCGCAATCCATCTCTATTTTTTGCCTTTATGACAAAGATATATGGAGCAACATCATCAAAATCAAATTTTAAATAATCAACTTCATTTACATCTTTAAGCAAATCCACATATAGTCTGGCTAGCTCTTTTCTTTTGGATATGAAGCCATCAATTCTCGAAAGTTGAGCTATTCCAATTGCAGCCATAATATTGCTCATGTGATATCTAAAACCTTGAAGCTTCACATCAAAATCCCAGCTTCTTTGACCTGAATACCTTTTTTCACTATCTTTTTCAACTCCAAGAAGTCTCATATCTCTAACTTTTTGTATAAATTTTAAATCACTAGATAAAATGGCTCCACCTTCACCACAAGTAATATTTTTTACCCCATCAAAACTAAAACAAATTATATCTCCACTGCTGCCAACTTTTTTACCATTCCTAAGACAGCCAAATCCTTGAGCAGCATCTTCGATAACCCTTAGCTCAAACTCATTTGCAATTTCATAAATACTCTCCATGCCCTTAGATGAGCTGGCATAATGCACTGGCATAATGGCTCTAGTTTTTTTAGTAATTCTTCTTTTAATATCATCTTTATCGATAAAAATCGTGTCTGGATCTATATCACAAGGAATGGGTCTTAACCCCAAGGCAGAAATAGCCTGAAATGACGCAACATAAGTAATAGTTGGAACTAAAATTTCATCGCTTTCATTAAAATCAAGCGCTGCAAGGGCCAAATGAAGAGCAGAGGTTCCAGTGTTTACACATACCACTTCCATATAGGTAGCTAAATACTCTTTAATAGCAATTTCAAATTGCATAACATTTTTGCCCATACCAAGATACTCTTCATCAAGTACCTTCAAAACGGCCTGTTTTTCCATATCACCAATTGAAGATTTCGAAAGTCTAATCTTTCTCATTTTTAATCCTAATCCAATACGATCCATGTTTATGCGCACCACAAGTTATATTTTTAAAACCAACTTTTTTAAGAAGCATGATATGTTCATCAATATTTCTTAAGTATCCCCAAAACTGACCCTTATTATATAATCCAAGTAGTGATAAAACAGTTTTTACAATCTCTTTTATACTTGCAACAAATCCTTCTGCTGGCATAATAACCTCAGCTAAATAAAATTCTTTAAATCCATATTCATAAACGCTTTTTAAAAAATTAGTATACTCTTCATTATTAAAAACATAGTCTATAGTGCTACAATAACCAAATTCATATTTTTTCTCATCTTTGACACATTCCGGGAAAAAGCCTATCACGGTTTTACACCCCCCCCCATTTGTCAACCACTTAAAATTATTAGAAGGCTCTATTGCTAATATATTTTTATCGCTATTTTTAATTATAAAATTTTCAATAAAACCATTACCGCAACCTATAGACAGAATATCCTTGTAATTTTTCGAAAAGGTTATAATATCTCTTGCAATATTTGTTTTACGCTCAATATAGTCTTTTGAAAGGTCTTTATATGAATTAAATTTTTTATAAAATAGCTCATAAAATTTTTTATAAAACTCATCATCTGCAATTTTTTTAGAATTAAGCTTAGTAAATTCACTAAATTTTATACCAAACCACTCCTTTTGATATATTTTTTTCACTTAAAGCCTTTAAAAATCATATTTAATGTTATTAATATCCATGCTAATAGACTCGTTAGAATCATGCTCTATGCTTGCAATATTTAAAAGCATATTATTCTTTCCGAGACCACAAAAAGCCATCCATAGCCCATTTTTTATTGTTAATCTTTTATAATTTTTATGAGATAAATTTACACTAAAGAATTCTTTTTTTATATCATCATAAATTACAAATTTAATCTCTCCCAAACAGACTACAAGATTAAGCACCATTTGATTGTGTTTTTTCCAACCTTTTATCTCTTTTTCGTTTATGGTTGAAAAATACGCCTCGCCAAAACCACAAAAACCATAATCACTTTGTTTCATCGCATGAAAAATGTCACCCTTTGGATTATAAATTTGTTTTAATGGTGTTAAAATCACTCCGTCCATGATAATGCTCTATTTTTTGCAATATTTTCATATTCTATTATTTGCTCTGTTGTCTTTTTAAACATATCTGAGTTTTTTTTGTAAAAGTCATAATACCACTGTGAGGTAAACTCAATTGTTTCTTTATACTCTAAGCTTGCATGCCATTTAAGATAGTGCAACGCCTTGTCGCAATTTAGCTTTAGTAATTTAGCTTCGTCAAAAATTATTTCATCTACAACATTATATATATCTTTTAAACTCCAAATTTTACTAAGATCCACCAATAATTCTGCCACACTATGATTTTGTTCAGCTCTTGGACCAAAGTTAAAACATTCGTGATTTAAACTATCATCTAAAGATAGTACCATAGCCAAATTTAAATAACCACTAAGTGGCTCAAGAACATGTTGCCATGGTCTTGTAGATTTTGGAGATCTAATATTTACAGCCTTGTTTTTACTCCATGCCATCATACTATCCACTACAATTCTATCTTTAGCCCAATCCCCGCCACCAATTACATTTCCTGCTCTTGCTACACCTATCCTTATATTTTTAATCTCTTTAAAAAATGAGTTACAATAGGATTTAATAATGAGCTCTGCTGCGCCCTTAGACCCACTATAAATGTCTTTTCCGCCAAGCGCATCATTTTCTTTATATCCCCAAACTTGTTCAATATTATCATAAGCTTTATCACTTGTTATAATTATAGCCGTGCATTCGTGCTTTGCTTTTCTTAATATCTCTAAAATATTTGTGGTACCTATAACATTTGAGGTTATGGTTTCTATTGGGTCCTCATATGAAACAGAAACGATTGGTTGGGCTGCCAAATGAAAAACAAAATCCGGTTTTTCATTAAGAAAAATTTCTTCTAAAATTTTCAAATTACGAATATCAACTCTATAATCTTTTTTAATTTTATCTTTTAAATTTAACAGACCAAACATGGATGGATTTGTTGGGACATCCTTTGAAATTCCAATAACTTCTGCGCCTAATTTTAAGAGCCATGCACTAAGCCAACTACCTTTAAAGCCGGTATGCCCTGTAATTAAAACTTTTTTATTTTTAAAAACATTTTTGAACATTTTTATTCCCAAATTTTCCATTCCGCTTTATTTTCTCGCCACATTTCATTTAGTTTATTTTTATCTCTTAGTGTATCCATTGGCATCCAAAAACCATGATGTTTATAAGTAAATATCTCCCCATCTTGAGCAAGTCTCATAAGTGGCTCTTGCTCAAAAACAGTACTTTCATCGTCATTGATATAATCAAACACCTCAGGCTCACAAACAAAAAAACCTGCATTTATCCAACTGCCATCACCTTTTGGCTTTTCTTTAAATTGTAATACTTGATCTTGATCTGAAATTTCTAAAGCGCCAAATCTTCCATCTGGCTGCGCTGAAGTCATTGTTACTATTTTTTTATGAGATGAGTGAAATTTTAAAAGGTCGTCTATTTTTATATTAGCTACACCATCTCCATATGTCAGCATAAAGGCATTATCTCCTACGATTTTTCTAGCTTTTTTGATTCTAGCCCCAGTCATACTATTTAAACCTGTATCCAACATAGTAACTCTCCACGGTTCGCTAGTGTTATTTAATATCTCCATTTTACCACTAGCTATGTCAATAGTTATATCGCTTCTATGTAAAAAATAATTTGCAAAAAATTCTTTTATACAGTAGCCCTTATAGCCCAATAAAACCACAAAATCATTAAACCCGTAGTGGCTATAAATTTTCATAATATGCCAAAGGATAGGCTTACCACCAATTTCAACCATGGGTTTTGGTCTAGTGTCTGTTTCTTCACTTAGCCTAGTTCCAAACCCACCAGCAAGTAATAAAACTTTCATAAACAAATTCCTTTTCTAATTACATGTTTATTAAATTATTTGCCTCATTGTACCAAACATAATTTTTTTTTGGGACTCTCCAATCTTTACCATACGTCATTTCTAAACATTTTTCAGAATCTATTGGAACAGGAACAACTTCATCTAAAAAAACAATGTTTTTAAATTCCATTAAATTTATATCATAGCTATATCCAGTATAACAAAAGCTTTTTATAGCATTCTCATAGATTATTTTTCTAGTATTCTTTTTGATAAATGGCTTTATTAGCTTTGTTACTTTTATTAATAAAAATTTTAATAAATCTTTTATGTTTTTAATCTCAAGGTCAATAACAATATCATTATCAAGTGAATGCATAATCATTGCGATAAAATTTAAAAATTTATTTTTAAGATTTGTTTTTTTTGGAACTATCCATCTAACTGAAGCAACATTATCTTTTACATCATAAAAACTAATATCTACTTTTTTAGAACCGTTTGTAAAATGCAAACAATCCATCTCACCTAGAATAATTTCTTGTTTAAAACCACTGTCCTTAAAAAGTTTTTCTATGTCTTCCGTTTTTACTTTTTTTTTCCAAACAGCGAAATCTATATCATGATCCCATGGTAAAATCATATTATCTCTTATTATGCCCAGTAAAGTACCATGACAAACCCAGTACTCACACTTTATACTACGTAGAAGCTGATTTACTTTTTTAAATAAAATTTCATCTTCACTATATGAATAATCATTTTTCAAGTATTATCCTCATCAAAACAGGATTATCATTCTTATAAATGGATAAGTTGTTTTTTTCCGTAAAATATCTTAGCTTAAAACCAAGCTTCAAGACATGTTTCAAAAAAACATCCGAATTAATAAATCGTCTATTATGATCGGTAAAGAATGTATCGTCTCCCATGTTGCGTCCAACACCACATAATGGATCTTTTGTTGTTCTTACCTCTATACAAAATAACCCATTTTGCCTAAGGTTATCATATACTTTTTTTACTATTTCTTCTTCTTCTGTCTTTGTAATAGCATGCATCGTAAATCTAGAATAAAATACATCTATATCACCATATTTAGAATAATCATCGGTTACAAAATTAGCTACTTTAATAGTTAAATTATCTTTTAAAGAAATATGTTCTTTGCTTTCTATCACAATACTGCTTTGATCAATTGCTATTACATTATGCTTTTTAGCAGCGAAAAAAATAGAATCTCTACAATTCCCAGAACCTAGTTCAATAATATTTAACTTTTTATCTTTGAAAAATTCTTCTTGACAAAAACTAGCAAAAGTGCTTTGTTGTTTTATAACACTATCTCCAGTATGTTGCTTATAAAATTCATCCCAATAACTCTTATCCATGCTTTTTACCCTTTTAATTTTATATAAACAAATCCCACTATCTTCTTTAAAAGCATTTTCACATCTTCTGGCTTCATAGCAAAAACCTGTGGAAAAATGATTATTCCTATTATACATAAACAAACATAAAAAATGCCACAAGCAATGAAATTTATAACAATACTATCGAAAATAGCTATATATTCTGATAAAATACCAAACAAAACAAAAAACAAAAGTGAATAAATTTGATGTTTAATAAAAAATAATATTTTTATGTTTAAGTCTTTGGTGGCAAAAAAAAGCATTACATTAGTACTTATTGCTTGTAGTAATACCATCTTAACTACTAAACCTGTTGCACCTAAATTTAAAAAATATATAGTAATTATACTAATTATAGACCCGATGGGCATAAAAAACAAAGCTATATTTCTATTTAATTTTGTTTGCAAAGTAGCATGACAGTAACCTCCTATTATCTGACTATAAGTTTGATGAAGTGGATAAAAAGCCATCAAAGACAATGCCAGCCAAGCACCTTTAAAGTCATCATTTATAAAAATAGCAAGTATTGCATCGGAATGAAAAGATACAAAAACGCTAAAGAAAGTAGCTATAGAGTAAAGCATAGGCACATACCTTACAATTAAAAATCTCAATCTTTCATAATTTTTTACTGCATATTCTTTAGAAAATTCTCTTATAATAATCTGAGTCATTGAACTAGTGAATATAAGTGCAACAGAAACAAGACCATATACAAGACCATAAAACCCACTTTGAATACTCCCTGATACTTTTTGCAAAAGCCAAATATCAAAGACTGTTGCACAAGTAGTAACAATAGTATAAAAAAACAGTGGGTGGCAAAAAGAATAAAATTCTTTAAAAAGATCTTTTAACTCTTTTAAATTTAAGCCATATATATCTTTAAAAATTCTTATTTTATAAAAAAATAAAATGAGAATAAAAATAAATGAAATATAAAAAATAAAATTATATAAATAGTATAATTTTAAATCGAAAGAAAGTTTATATACAAAAAAAATAAGTAATAAAAGCATTAAAATTTTATGAACTATCTTAATAAATTCAACACTAACAGTAATAGCATATGCGTCTGAAATTTTGATAAAAATTTGGCTTAACCACAAAAAAAAAGAGTATAGAAAACCTATCAATATAAAGTTTTGAGGCACATTTGGCATAAAATGCTCATTTAGTTCTAATAAATTTAGCGCATAAATAAAAAGGATAGAAAAAATAAATATACATAATATGTAAATAGAATAAAATACAAATAATGATTTTCTAGAATTATTTGCACTGAGCTTTACAAAAAAAGCACTTGAAGTGCCAATATCTAAAAAGCCCATCATTTGATTAAAAAAATTTTGTAAATACATGAAAAGACCATACGACATTGGCCCTAAAGCTTTTGGAACAATAACAACTATCGCCATATTAATAAACGAGCTAACTATATTTGAAAAAAGCTTGGCTAGATATCTTTTTTTTAAGCTTTGTTCGCGCATCCACTCTCCAAAAGCACATCAAATTCTTTAATCCACTCTTCTACCCAGTTTGATGATGTTCTAAAATATTTATGCAAAAACAAATTTTTAGCATTTTGAACTTCTTTGATATTCCACCACATCTCTATTTTTTCATAATTTTTATTTATAAAGTCAGCACATTCTTCGGCGCCTATGAATAAAATTTTGGCATCTATAAGTTCATTTATATATGGTTTTACTTCTTCCCTAAACGAGTACACTCCTTTTGCAATAAAAATAATTGTTGGTTTATTTAAAGACAATGACTCAAGATAGCCTGTGTGCATATGGTCAAACACATTGAGTCTCGATGAAGATATTTGTTTATAATAATTTGTTTTTGTATCAAAAAATAACTTTTTCCCACACCCTAAAAGTCTATTTTTAACATTCCACCCATAATCTCCATGATAGGTTCTAATATTCAATAAACTGTCATATTTTAATTTATTCAAAAAAACTTTTGTATTTTCAATATATTGCAACATTTTAGCACCATCTTCTATATATGTAATGCAATGTAAATATCTCGGCATACAAGTCATTACTAAAACTATCTTGTTATTGTGACCCCGTCTTGGCAGCCGCTGCTGCGGTAAAATACCGCAAGGCACGTCCTCTTTTTTCCAACCATATGTATAGTAAATATCACAAAATTTACTTTCTATTTCTTCTTGAATATCTATTTTATCTATACCAAAATCACCTCCATGTTGTCCGTATGCTACAACAATATCTTTTTTATATTTAGCACAAAAAAATCTAAAAAATTCATTGTAGTACAATGCATTTGCACTATATATTACTTTAGGAGGTTGTAGTTTTAGCTCATCTATCTTTTTATCAAAATCTCTATAGGCCTCTAAATATATAATAGGGAAGTTTTGCACTAAAGAATAAAATAAAAAATTCTTAAATTCGTCTGTAAATTTAACACTATAAAAATATTTTTTTCTAGTACTCAAATTTGGTTGCACATCTATAGAAATAGGATAATTCATATTATCAAAAACTATCCTAAATTTAGAATGAAAAAACAGCTTTAAACAATGTCCAATAGCATTAAATTTAAAATATGGACTTACTATTACTACTTTTTTATTAAAATTTAACTTATTTAAAACACTAGATAATATTCCTAATACCCTTTTTATTAGTGGTTTTTTATTACCAATTTCTATTTTTGTTTGTATTCTTAAATGATTTATGCTTATTACATTACTCTTTAAATTTAAAAATTTAACAACTTGCGAATAAAGCTGAAGATTAAAATAATCATCACTATGTGCATGTTCAAAAAAATCTTTTGTAATTGCTATAAAGCTAAAATCATCTTCACTCAAAATATTTGTGTATAAATTTTTATGTTCCATATATGCCATTTTAATATGCATATATCTATCATAAATAGTTAATATATAATATTGTAACCACGGCAATAATAGACCTTGCCAATATTTTATTGAATAATTTACGCCATGATAATCATTAAGTAACTCAGCAAGTTTTTCAATAATCTCATCAAAAATATCAATGCAATATTTTAAAGCACGATCAATCTCTCTCTTGTCGCTCCAAATATATTTAAAAATCTGATAATTTAATTTCTCGTAGTATTTTTTTTTATCAAAAAGTCTGCAATGTTCTCCTAAAAACAATAGCTTATCTGCACTAGCATCCCATGTATCCTCTAAAGCAGTTGTACACAAAAAAACACTCTTATCACTCATCATCAAATCTCATCTTGATAAAATGGGCGGGAACCCCCCCCCATATACTATACTCAATATCTATACTTTTTGTAACTACAGAATTTGATGCTATTATAACCCCTTTTGCTATCTCCACCTTCCTAGCACCAGAGTTTATGACGTTTCCAAAGCCTATCCACACATCATCATTAATAATAAGTTCATTTGTTTCATTTTTTTGTAGATTCATGGGTATATATTTATCTTTAAAACCATGATTTGATGTCATTATATTACAATTTGAAGCTATCATTACATCATTTCCTATCTTCAAATTCGATAGAGATTGAATTATACAATTTCCGTTTATACTAACATTATCGCCTATACTCAAATTTTTAGGATAATAAAAAAATGTTCCAGTATGCGCTCTAAAATTTTTACCTAACTTTCTAGCAAAAATTTTAACATATATCCATCTTAATTTATCTCCAATAATTGTTGGAGATAACGCAATTATCTCCAATATAAAGTTACAATATAAAAATATAAGTATTTTTTTAAAAATTTTTATCACTCACCAATCCTTTGGCAAATAGAACAATTTCTTAGACTATCATCCAATATACCTTGTCTAATATTATTCATCTTTTTACTATTGAATGCATCTTTTATAGAAATAATCTTTATGTTGCCTATTGGTATGTTTCTACCAAAAAAATTACAGCAAGGCAATATATCACCATTCGACAAAACAGCCACTCTAGCAAATGGGGAAAAACAATTCCATTTCTTGTGCATAGAAAAATCAAATTCGCCATTAATATCTATATTGTAATTGTCAAAAACCTGTATATCTATAAAGTCTACTTTATCTCTCCAAAATTCTATAAATTTCTTCTTTTCATCTCTATTCTTTTTCATATCTACAAAAGAAACTCTAGTTATTGGGAGTATACTTTTTCTAAGAGATCTTTCCGCTAAAAATTTTTCTAATGAACTTTTAACTAAAGACATGCCTTTGCCTCTAATATTATTGTATGTATTTTCATAAAATGCATCTAGCGATACAAAAAGATTAACTAGCCCACTATCAAAAATATCATCTATATATTTTTCTAATAACAATCCATTTGTAATAATTCTTGTGTCTACAATACCATTATCGGTTGCATACTTAATCATTTTAAAAACGTCTTTATTTAATAGTGGCTCAGCAAAAGCACCAAGATTTATAGACCTTAAACCATTGTTTTTTCCTTCATCAATAGCTTTCTTAAATAAATCAAAACTTAATTTGGAATTTGTATTTACTTTATAATTTATATTTGGATGTTTTTTGGTATTTCTTGGACACATTATGCAAGACTGATTGCATCTATCTTGCATTTCAAAATCTATATGCAATGGAAAATCTGGAAAGTTATTATAACTAATACTATTCCATTCCTTCCTGTAACTAATATATTTTTCACCTAGTTCATTACTTAAAATATTATTTAAGTCTTTTTCTGTGTATCTTGAAATATTATCTTGCATTCTACTCGACCATATTCCATTTTAAAACTTCATCTTCACTTATATTACAAAATGCTCTTCTACCTACAATATCATCTATAAATTTGGGACTTATCCCCATTGCCGGTCTTTTAAAGGTGAGATCATCTCTTTTTATAATATCACCTTTTTTAATATCTTTTGATGCTACCAAGCTTCTTCTAGCATTATCTCTAGCTAGTTTTTCATCATCAAGCGCACTAACTTCAAATTTTCCCAAAATTTTAAAAGTTTCTTCTATATCTTTTTTAAATTTAGTTAAATCATTTTTATCCATTGCGTGATAATGGTCATTTCCAGTCAAAGTCTTATCATGAGTAAAATGCTTTTCAATAATAGTAGCCCCAAGCAAAATTGCGTTTTTACAAATTTGCATATCTTTTGGCAATGTATGATCACTATAGCCTATAATTTTGTCAGGAAATGCTCTTTTTAACCCAAGTATCATACCCAAATTTGCATTTTCATCAGGAGTTGGGTAATTGAGCACACAATGAAGTAGAGCCAAAGTATTGCCTGCTCTTTCTATCCAGCCAACAGACTCTTGTATTTCGTATAAAAAACTAGCGCCAGTGGATAGTATTATTGGTTTCTTAAAGTTGCATATAAATTCTATAAAAGGCTTATTTGTTACATCACTAGATGAAATTTTAAAAACATCCATCAGATCATTTAAAAATTTAGCGCTCTCGATATCAAATGGGGTACTAAGAAATTCTATACCAACTTTATCACAATGGCTTTTAAGCTCTTCCATCTCTTTTTTCCAAAATTTATCATGTTTGCAAAAAAGTTCATATTGACTAGAAATAGGCTCTTTCGTAGTATCCCAATAAGCAGGAGAATTTTTGGAAGCTATTGTATTTGCTTTATATGTTTGAAATTTAATCGCATCAGCACCACCTTCATACGCCTCCTCAATCAGTCTTTTTGCAATTTGCATACTTCCTTCATGATTTACACCGGCTTCAGCTATTATAAAAGGTTTATAAAGTTTTGTTTCATAAGGGTTTACACTATTCATAAAATCTACAAGTTTCATTTCATTCTCCAAAAATTTTAACTAAGTCTAAAGAACTAACATCTATATCAAAGTCTTTCATTGCTAGCTTATAGTAATCACTAAATGTATCTATATCAAATTTCAAGTCCGGTCTTTTTAAAATTTCATTATTCGGATCAAACGTTTTTATATTATACTTTTCTTGATTGTCCCAGATATACGATAACGCATGTTCTTTATGCTCAACCAATGTAACTTTATGAAAAATATCAAAAAAAAGCTCCGAAGATATTATTTCTGCACCAAGACCATCTGGATATAAATTACCTCTTGGTATATGATTATAAGCGTAGTCGCAATTATTATTTTTATAAAATTTAATTAGATTATCTATCTCTGCTGGATCTATCAGTGGATTATCTGCACAGACTCTAACAAAATGTGTAGATAGTGTGCCTTTAAGAGCATCATAAAATCTTTTTAGAACATTATTTTCATCACCCCTAAAAATTTTTACATCTAAGTCTTTTAGATACTTTTCTAAAATGTCATTTTCCTTAGTATCAGGTATAGCAACGATAATCTCATCTAAAGATGATCTTTGAACTCTCTTTACAACCCATTCTATTACTGGGTGTCCATTTAAATTTAACATCATTTTACATGGTAATCTTTTAGATCCTATTCTAGCTTGAATAACACCAGTTGTTTTCATAGCAGCTCCAAGATTTTAGAAATAACTTTATTCTTGTTGGACCTGAAATTATATTTTTTGATATTATTAAACAAAAGCTCCCTATAATCTATATCTTCAACTAATTTTTTAAATTTTTCTTCTAGTTTTATGGCTGTTTTTTTATCAAAAACACCAAGATTAATAAATCCGTTTTGAAGGGATGTGAATGTATGAGTAGCCTCTCTCTCATGATGAGATATAACAATAGTTGGAATATGCATATCTGCTAGTTCATACGCAGTTCTACCATTTGATGAAATAGCAACCTGGCACTCTTCCATTATTTTTGACATAGCAACACTATTAATAAATAAAAAAATATTTTTATATTTACAATTTGCAATGAAATCCTTCAACTCTTCTTCGTAAGCATATGCACTTCCACAAACTATATTTATTTTTATTTCAAATTCTATACATGTTTTCAATATAGACTTTAATGCCACTAGTGTTAAATTGTTTGGATCACTACCGCCAAAAGACAATAAAATACTATTTACATTTTTAAAATTATCATTTCGCTTTGCATCATCAAATTCATCTCTTAATAGTGTATATTTATGCCCCCAAAAATAGTTTTTTCCATCTTTTTGTGGAATTTCAAATAATTCATTAAACACCAAATCAACATATCGTGAACTTTCGCTTATATCTTCAAAACTTACAATTTTTACATTGGCATTCTTAAGACTATGAATATACATTTCATCATTATTAAGGCAATCATTTATAACAAGATCTGGTTTTAAATCAAGAATTGTTTTTAGCACATTACTTGACGAAAAAACTTTATGGTATTTAGAAGCAATATTGTTGACAGCAAAGTTATATTTTTCATCACAAACAAAAATTATCTCATGGTCGTTTATTTCTTTTGCTATAGTTAACGACCTATAAATATGACCCATTCCAATACAAGAATCCCCTATAACATTAAACACTATACGTTTTCTTCTTAAAATTTTCTCACATACCCACCAATCTTGATAGCTTTCGATCTCTATACATTTTTCACTATCTAGAATATATGGCTTAAAATCTTTTAGTGCGAGATTTTTTTTTGAAAATATATAAAACGCCTTTAACTCTCTATAAAAAACATCTCTTTCGATAGGTTTTAGTGTATCATTCTCCATAAAAAAGATATTTTTATTGTTAGATTTAACTGACATTAAAATTTTTAAACTGTCTCTTTTAAAAGTAGTATAAGCATCTTTTAAAATTTCACTATCGACAAGTGGAGTGTTTGCTCTATAAATAAAAATATTATCTTCTTTATATGGCTTTACAATGGAATATATTATTTCTAAAATATTCTCAGAATTTAAGCGCAGGTCTTTGTCTTTATAAAAATTAATGCTATTTCTATTACATATTAAAGAAATTTCTTCAGAGTCGGTAACTACTAAAATCTTATTTGTAATATCCAGTGCTGTATTTATAGCTCTTTGAAAAAGAGTCACTCCATTTAGCTTTCTAACTAATTGATCTGGAATAACAGCATTTTTTTTAATTGCAGGAATTACTAAAAGTAAATTATCCATTAAAGTCCTAATTCTACTGCTACTTCTTTTGTTGATTTTATCATATAAGAAAAATCATCATCACTCATCCAATGATGAAACGGAAAAGAAATCATGTTATCAAAAAAAGTATCAGAATTTGGGCAATTTGCATTACCAAATCCTAGCTTTTTATATAAAGGATAACGGTTTAGTGGACAGTATTGAACAACGCATTTTATGCCCTTTTCATATGCTAATCGTTCCATCAGTTGATCTCTCTTATTGGCTTTAATATATGCAACCAGCAAATGATAATTATGGCTCTCATTGTCTACTCTATGAAAAACAATACTTCTAAAATCCTTTAAATTATCTATAAAATCTACAGCTCTTTTTCTCTTAAACTCATTCATCTGATCAAGCCTATCAAGCAGTTTTGTTCCCAATGCACATTCTACTTCACCTAAACAGTAGTTGTTTGGCATCAAATCTATACCATTTAAATTTGGGATATCAACATTACCCATTGCTGGTTTCCAGTATTCTTTTCTTTCACCTTCAAAAGCGCAATGTCCGTTATGCCTCAACATTGGAATTATATCGGCATATTTTTTATCCTTAACTGCTATAATCCCGCCTTCTCCAAGTGTTGTAATATTTTTATGTGAATGAAATGAAAAAATACTAAAATCACCAAAAGTTCCAGCTTTTTTACCATGTATTTCAGTCCCCATTGCTTGAGCAACATCTTCAATTAATAAAATATTGTTTTCTTTTGCAAACTTGGCAATTTCTTCAATATCTGGGATCATAAAACCATAAAGATGAACGACAACTATTACTTTAGTATTTTTAGTAACACATTTTTTTATATTTTTTAAATTTACAACTCTAGTATCTAAGTCTATATCACACCAAACAACTTTTGCCCCTTTTTTAATAAAAGGATAAACGCTAGAAGTAAATGTATGAGACGGAACAATAATTTCATCATTTTCTTTAAACAAACAAAGCTGAGCAGCCAGTTCAAGAGCTGCGGTAGCATTACAAACACTAAATGCAAAATCATTTCCATTATACTCACAAAATGCTTTCTCGAATTTATCCCTATATATTCCTTGAGTAAGCGGATCCGCATCTTGCATAGTTTCCAAAACAACATTTAACTCTTCTTTAGTATACTTGTGGCCAGTCCCACTAAAATTTATTTTAAAATCCATAATATTGTCTCAACTTTCTATATCGCATACTCTATATAAAAATATTTATAGGAGTAAATATCATTAAAGCAAAATCAAAAATATTGTTTTGACTTAGCAAAAACAATTACAGACTTTTGCACACTAAGGCTAACATGTTCTACAATTTCAAAATAATATCTTATACTATCCAACAATTCGGATTCGCTTTTGACAAATCCTATTGGATCATTTGGCAAATATAGACTTATCATAAAATACTCACTGACTTCAGATATCTCTTTTAGCAATTCTTTATAATTTGAAAAATAAGAAAAAGCCTCGCTTGAAAATACTAAGTCTAATTTACCCCCCCCCCTGCAAATGCCTCTTGTTAATATCAAATCAGAAAAAGCTCCTATATTATTTATGTCACGCACAACAAAATCGATATCGCTAAACCTTTCTTTTGCAACATCTATGGCAGTTTGAGATATATCTATGCCCAAGCAAGTATTGTTTTTTTTCTTTAAAATATGTGTTAGAGCCCCTTTACCACAGCCAATATCTACTATAGTATTAAAATTATACTGATTTAAAATTTCTAAACATATCTTACGCTGTAATTGCCTACTATCATCTTGATGCCATGAATCAAATTTCTCAATAGACTCATGTGCATACATATTTTCAAAATCACCTATAAAAGTGCGCTTTTCTACATCAAAAACATACTTATGATACTTTGCCATTACATTTTCCTAAATATTTCTTTTACTTTTTCAAAAGTCAAAATATTTTTAAATCGATCCCCTAAGGCATTATTTAATGGCTTTTCATGAATTATAGTTGATACATAAAGCTTTTTGTATATATCTTCAGAAACACTACTGGCAATTCCTCTAGGAATACTAACATTTTGTTTTTTTGCCATCGTCCAAAATTCTTCCAGTTCATTTGGATAAAATTCATCCATTGCAGTCATTGCAATACAGTTTCCAATGCAATGATGTGTATCAAAAACAACACTAAGACCAGCAGAAAATGGATGAACTAATCCTACATAACTATTTGCTATCGCACATCCACCAAGGTATGAAGCAACCATTAATTTTTCCCTATTTTCATCACTCATCATATCTTTACTTAAAAATATTTCTCTACATAAATTTATGGCTTGATGAGAAAAGGCATCACCTATTGCATTACGATAACTACCATTTAGTGATTCAATACAGTGCAAATAAGTATCCATTCCAGTATAAAAATACTGATCTCTTGGTACACTTTTTGTTAAATTAGGATCTAAAATAAGTTGATCATATATGGTAAAATCGCTATTCATTCCAAGTTTTAAACCATTTTCAGGATTTGTCATAACACAAGTTCTACTAGCTTCAGCCCCAGTGCCAGAAATTGTTGGTATACCTATCTTATAAATAGCTTGATTTTTTACTAAATCCCATCCCTGGTAGTCCTCGGCATTTCCTGGATTTTTTAATAAATTTGCTATTGCTTTTCCAGTATCTAGAGTACAACCACCACCCAATGATACAATTGCTTTTGGATTTATTTTATTTTTTACAAGCAAATTATCTCTTAAAAGATTAATACCTTTAGTTTTAGGTTCATCCTTTGTCTGAACAAAGAAAATTTCATCTTTATTTGCTATAGGCAAATTTTCTAAAATTTGATTGCCTTTAAAATATTCATCAATAAAATACACAACATAATTATCACCTTCGGCTCTAGTATCTAAAATTGATTTCAAATTAGAAATAGATCCTTTGCCAAATATATATCTTAAAACATTTTTTGAATTATTCATGCTGATTACATCCTATCTTTAGCTGTGATTCCCATTATATTAAATGCTGTTTTTATAGAGACAGCGACGACTGCAAAGACTTTTAGCAAGTTATCTTCATTTTCATTTCCAACCACGCGGTTTTCATTATAAAATTTATGAAAGCTAGCAGCCAGCGACTTTAGATAGTCTGGTATTTTTTGAAGCTGCCTTGAAGCAAAAGCATCCTCTAAAATTTCAGGCAATATAAGCGCTTCGAAAAGTAAATTTTTAGCATTTTCATCTAGGCATTCAAAGTCCGCATTTATCACATCACTAACGTTTTTTTCAGCCTTTGCAAAGATCTGATTTATCCTAGCGTGAGCATAGTTTATATAAAAAATAGGGTTTGAACTATCCTCTTTTTTAAGCTCATCTATGTCAAATTCTAAACTACTTGTGTTTGCCTTGCTTATAAAGATAAATCTAAGCGCCTCAGCACCGATCTCGCTTGCGATATCACTCATAAGCACGGCATTGCCAGCACGCTTACTCATTTTGTATGGCTTACCCTCTTTTAGCAGGCTAACCATCTGCATAAGTATCACTTCAAGCTTGTTTTCGTCGTACCCAAGGAAATTTATCGCAGCCTTTAGCCTTGCGATATATCCGTGGTGATCCGCACCCCAAATGTTTATATAGTGGTCAAAATTTTTCTCAAATTTAGCGTTATGATAGATGATATCGCCAGCTAAATATGTCGGTCTGCCGTCATTTCTAACCACAACCCTATCGTTATCGTCGCCAAGCGTGGTAGAAGCGATATAGATGGCACCCTCTTTTTCATACATTTGATTTGAGAGTTTTAGCTTTTCTATAGTTGGCACAAGATGGCCATAAAGGGCCTTTTCGCTAGCCCAGCTCTCTATAAATATCCCGACATCAGCCAAGTCTTTTTTGATGATCTCAAGCACGATATCCTTGCCAAACTCGGCAAGCTCAAGGTTTCTGCTCTCGTCATAAAAAATTTCCTTGCCAAATTTCTCATTTGCAAGCTTAGCAATATCTAAAATATAATCCCCACGGTAGTATTTCTCTGGATAGACGACACTTTCGTTAAAAAGCTGCTCTTTGGCCGCGAGAGATATCGAAGTGCCAAGCAGATCTATTTGATTGCCCGCATCGTTTATGTAGTATTCTGTTGAGATGGCGTAGCCAAGTCTTTTGCCAAGTCTAGCTAAAGTATCGCCATAAACTGCGCCTCTAACGTGCCCGATGTGAAGCGGTCCAGTTGGATTTGCGCTGATGTATTCTATTAAATAGCTATCTTTTTTTACATCTTCTTTTGTAAAATTTTCACTATCTAGCAAAATTTGCTTTGAAATTTCATCTAAAAATTCACTCTTAAGCTTGAAATTTAAGTAGCCATTTACCGCACTAGCTTCAACTATCTTGCTGTCACTAAATTTATCAGCAAACTCGCTAGCTATCATAGCCGGCGACTTTCTTAGCTCCTTTGCAAGGCTAAAAAGCGGCGTCGCATAGTGGGCTAAATTTTTATCCTTTGGCTTCTCAAGCACAAATTCACGCTCTAAAACCTTTGAAATTTCAGCTTTTATTTTATTTTTCAACTCTAAAACCTATGCGTTTTTAGTTGTTTCTTCTATCTTTTGACTAGTAGCACTATCTTCTTTATGCTCGACTTTTTCGCTCTTTTCAGAGGTTGTGTCTTCCATCTCGGCTTTAAAAGTCTTTATGCCCTTACCTAGTCCTTTTGCAAGCTCTGGGATCTTCTTTGCTCCAAAAAGTAATACAATGATCGCTAAAACGATCAACCAGTGGCCAATACTAAAAGAACCCATCTTTTCTCCTTATCAAATTTTCTCAAAATATTATCATAAATTCCTGAATTTCTAACAATCTATCCACTCGTCGATGACGTTTCTTAAGTTAATCTTAGCACTTTTTAACCTCATCGCCCGAAGGATTGATTTTAGCCCTTTATAGCTCTTTTCTATATCATCATTTACTAAAAAATAATCATACTCTAAAATATGCTCCATCTCGCCAACTGCGTTCATTAAGCGATTTTCTATCGTCTCGTCACTATCTGTTCCGCGGTTTTTCAAGCGCCTTTTTAGCTCTTTTTTATTCGCAGTTGTTATAAAAACTGAAGTGATGTAGCTTTTAAATTTCTCAAGTGCGATGTGAAAGCCCTGCACATCGATGTCAAATATCACTATTTTTCCAGCTTCAAGTGCTGCTAAAACTGGCTTTAAGCTCGTACCATAGTAGTTTTTATGCACCTGTGCCCACTCTAAAAACTCGCCCTTTTCTATGCCGCTTTTAAATTCATCTTCTTTTATAAAATAATAATCCACCCCATCAACTTCGCCTTCTCTTTTGGCTCTTGTCGTGCTTGATATAGAAAAATATAGGTCTTTCTCTTCCTTTAAAAGACGGCCCAAAAGCGTGCTTTTGCCGCTTCCACTAGGCCCTGAAACTACTAAAATTTGTCCTTGCAACTACTTTTCCTCGAAACTTATATTTATCTTGATGTTCATATCTTTTAGCACATCTCTTAGCGAGCTCTCATTTAGCGACTCGTGGACGTGTTTTGTGATCTTTTTAGTTAGCTCTTCTTTATAGTCTTCTTTTGCATTATTTTTTGAGCTTGTTTGAGGTATATCTTTTAGTCCAAATGCCGCTAACATCGTGTTTTCATCTATATCATCTATCGATGCCACGTCAAAATTTAACTCACTTGATGCCGCGTCTTTGCTCTCTTCTTGTGCGTTTTCTTCTTGAGCATTTTCTTCTTCAAAGGTTTCATCTACTAGACCTAGATCCTCTTTGGCTTCTGGCTCACTCACATCTTCTAGCTCTTCTACTGACATCTCATTAGAAGCATTTTCACTCTGACTAGACTCTAAATTTTCTAGCTCCTCGCTTGAAATTTCATCCAAAGCCTCTTCTTCTATATCTTCTTCTGCTTTTTCATCATCTACTTGAATTTGCTCTTCATCAGCCTCAGAGATCTCATCTAAATTCTCATCATCTTTAGGCTCATATTCTAAATTTGCCTCATTTTCAAGGCTATCTTCATCATCAAATTTAGCTAGATCATCTATATTTAGCTCTTCTTGCTCCAAATTTTGAACATCTAGCTCAGTATCGTTTAAATTTTTATTTTCCTCGTCAGACTCTTCACTATTTAGCTCTTCATCAAGCGAATCAATCTCACTAAGCTCAAATTTACTCTGATCTATCTCGTCAAGCTCGCTACCAGTGTTCTCTTCATCAACCAAGCCTGCAACGTCATTTTGACTAATAATATCATCTAAATTTTTATTTAGCTCTTCATCTGCTTCAGACTCTTCTGGCATATTTTCTATCTCATCAACAAGCGCGCTAAGCTCTGCTAGATCGCCATCTTTGCTCTCTTCGCTCTCATTTGCATCACTTATCGCTTCGCTAGTCTCTTCATCCACGCTCTCATCAGCAAGGTCTTCGCTAGCAAGCTCTTGCAGGTCCTCAAGCTCTTCTAAAGACTCCACATCGCTAGCTTCATCTTCCTCTTGCAAGTCACTCTCGTTAATCTCCTCACTTGGGCTGTCTATGCCACTTTCTAAAAGCTCTTTATCAAGATCTGCGAAATTTTCTAAATTTGTATCGATATCAGGCAGCTTAAACCCTGACATCTCGTCAAAATTTATAGCCTCGTCGCTAAAATCACCAAAGTCGCTTTCGCCCTGCTCACTAGCATTTTGCTCGGTAGCTGGCTCATCTTTTGGGATATTTTGCTCAAAAACACTTATAAATTCAGTCGGTAAAAATGGTTTTTCAAGCATCAAAGTAGCAAATTCTGGTTTGCTCTCGCCACGACTTGCTAGATACATCACCTTTTTATCTGTAGCTAGCTCGCTACTATCCACGTCACTGTCGATTATGATAAAGTCAAACTGAGCATCGTCAAATCCATTTAGATCCTCAAATTCGCTATATTCTGTGCCGATTTTATTCAGACTTAAAGTTATCAGACGTGAAACTGCTGGATTTTTATTTATAAGAGCAACTTTCATCATCCCTCCTTGTAATAGTAAAAGCCTATTCTATGATAAATTTCATTGCTATTTTCTTAAAAAAACAGAGCTGGCAGATCATTTATCACTTTTAAAAGTAGGTCGCTCATTATCTTCATAATGCCTGCTAAAATGGCTATCAAAACAGAAAATCCGATCGTCACTTTGATAGGATAGCCGATGACTAGTAGGTTAAACTGCGGCATCGTCTTCATGAGCATGCCAAAAATGGAGTCTGAGAGCAAAGAGAGGGCGATGATCGGAAATGACATGATAAAGCCAAACATAAACAAATTTGTAAATAAATTTATCGCATAGCTCATGATGCCAGGGCGCGGATAAAAGTCTCCAAGAGGCACCACTGCAAGAGAGCTAGCGTAAAACTGAAGGAGTAAATGATGACCGTCAAACGCCAAAAATGTTAGCAGTGCGATGAAATTTATAACGTTTGCTATGACTGGAGAGTTTGTGCCAGTTTGTGGGTCAAGCACCGACGCCATCGAAAAGCCCATGACCATGGAAATTTGCTCGCCTGCCATTTGAAGCGTGGCAAAGATGATGGTTAGCATAAGTCCTGCACTAAGACCCAGCATGACCTCGCCAAGTATCTCACCGACTAGGAAATTTATAGAGTTTTCATGAGCTTTTGAGAGAGGAAAAAGCACGACACAAAGAACAAAAACTAAAAGCGTTTTTACGCTAAGAGGAATTTGATTGTGCGAATAAAATGGGAAAAAAACGATGAGACCACTTAGGCGTGCAAATAAAAGCATAAAAACTATGGTCTTATCAGCTCCAAAAAATTCTACTAGTTCCATTTTGCTCTTTTAAATTTTTTGTTAATTTTACAAAATTTTACTTTGTTTTTAAATTTATGTGGTCGTTTTTAGAAATTTGAAGCTAAATTTTAAGAAATTTGCACAAGCTCTTTGTTCTCAAGCTTGTATGAGTTATCGCATTTCGCGGCTAGGTCGTTGTCGTGAGTGACTAGAACAAGGGCAGCGTTATTTTCATTTATGTAGTCAAATAAAACTTGCATCACTTCATTTGCCGTTTGCTTATCAAGGTTGCCCGTTGGCTCGTCTGCAAAGATGATCTTTGGCTTTTTAGTAAGCACTCTAGCTATGCTGACACGCTGCTGCTGACCTCCACTTAGCTCGCCAACTTTTTGATTTATCACACTTGAAATTTTAAGCGCTTCAAGATCATTTTTTTCTATATTTTCGCCAGATAAGATGCTTGCAAGCTCGATATTTTCATAAGCGCTAAAACCTTTAAAAAGATAGTGCGACTGAAAAATAATGCCAAAATGAAGCCTTCTAATAGCCAAAAGCTCGTTTTGAGAAAGCTCATAGATCGATCTATCTTGATAGATGACCTCACCAAAATTTGGTTTTAAGAGTGTTGAAAGTATGTGTAAAAGCGTTGATTTGCCACAACCGCTAACGCCGGTTATCGCGATGCTTTGTTTTTGATTGAGAGTTAAATTTATATTGTTAAAGAGCGTATAATCATACGCAAAGCCTAGATTAGACGCTCTTAAAATTTCCATTAGCCTATTTGAGCAGCAACTTCTGCAGCAAAGTCATCTACTTTTTTCTCTAAGCCTTCGCCAAGCTCGAAACGAACGTATTTTACGATCTCGATCTTGCCGCCAAGCTCTTTGCTCTTCTCTTCGATAACTTGTTCGATAGTCTTTTTATCGTCCATTACATAAAACTGACCTAAAAGTGTAAGGCGTTGGTCAAGCACTGTGTTATCAGCGTAAAATCTCTCGATCTTGCCAGGGATGATCTTATCCCAAATTTTCTCAGGTTTGCCCTCAGCTTTTAGCTCTTCTTCGATCGCTTTTGTAGCTTTTGCAAGCTCAGTCTCACCTATCTGGCAGCGGCTAGCATACTCAGGGATATGGTGAAGTGGCTTACCTAGGCGTTTTAGCTCTTCATTGTCTTTTTCAAGTTCAGCGCGAAGTGCGATAAATTCTTTCTCAACAAACTCTTTATCAAGGTCTTTGTAGCTTATAACGCTTGGCTTCATAGCAGCTGCGTGCATACATAAATTTCTTATAAATTCAGTTGCTTCGTTTGCAACTTCAGCACTTTCGCAAGCTGCACCGATAAGTACGCCAACACGGCCATTTGAGTGAACATAGCCATTTACCACGCCCTTATCATCAGCACTAATAGTCTCAAAGCGACGAACTACAAGGTTTTCGCCGATAGTTGCGATCTGAGTTTTGAAATAATCTTCAAATTTAACGCCATTTAATGTGCTTGCATTTAGCTCTTCAACTGTTTTTATACCGCTTGATTGGATGTGAGCTGTTGTGTCTTTTGCAAGCGCTTGAAACTGTGGGTTTCTAGCAACGAAATCAGTCTCAGAGTTGATCTCACTAATAGTTGCTTTTTTGCATTTTGAGCAAACTTCAACGCTTACTAGGCCCTCGCTTGCAAGGCGGTCAGCCTTTTTAGCAGCTTGACCTAGGCCTTTTTCACGAAGGATATCAACAGCTTTTTCCATGTCGCCATTTGCTTCGCCAAGTGCCTTTTTGCAGTCCATCATGCCGGCTCCGGTTGATTCGCGGAGCTCTTTTACCATTTGTGCAGTTATTTCCATTACTCTTCGTCCTCACCAAAGTCTTCTTCGCTCATAGCCTCAGCTACAACTGCATCTTTCTCATCTTGGCTTACTTCTTCGCCAGCAGCTTGCTCGCCACCATCTTGCTCTAGAAGTGATTTGCCCTCGTTGATCGCCTCAGCCATCTCTTGGCAGAAAAGCTGAACAGAGCGGATCGCATCGTCGTTTCCTGGGATAGGATAATCAACAACGTCAGGATCGCAGTTTGTATCGATAGGTGCTACAACTGGGATTTTTAGGCGGTTTGCCTCTTGAACAGCGATTTTCTCTTTAACTGTGTCAACAACAAATATCATATCAGGAAGGCTTTTCATATTGCGGATACCGCCTAGAGTTGCGATAAGCTTCTCTTTTTTGCGGCGAAGCATCAAAGCCTCTTTTTTAGTTAGTAAATTTATCGAGCCATCTTCTTCCATAGCCTCGATAACTTCTAGTTTGCGGATAGACTGGCGGATAGTACCGAAGTTTGTCATCATACCACCTAGCCAGCGGTGATTTACATAAGGCATGCCGCATTTTTCAGCGTACTCTTTGATGGCGTCGATAGCTTGTTTTTTAGTACCGACAAACAGCACTGACTTGCCTTCAGCGGCTGCGTCACGAACGATGTTGTAAGTGTAGCGGAAGTAGCGGATAGTCTTTTGTAAATCTATAATATAGATACCTTTTCTCTCGCCAAAGATAAATTTTTTCATCTTTGGGTTCCAGCGGCGTGTTTGGTGACCAAAATGTACGCCACACTCTAATAAATCTCTCATAGTTACCATGAGTTTCTCCTTGTTTTAGGCATATTGCCTTGAATTTAGTTTTATCCTCCACGACCATTAATGCTTTCGCACAACCAAATTTAGGATTGTCGTGTGTGAAATAAAGCTTGGATTATATTGAAACTTGGCTTTATTGAAGCTAAATTTAAAGATTTCTTTAGCTACAAATAAAGCTCAAATTTCTTTAAATTTACTCGAAAAAGCCTTTTTTAACGACCTTTTCGTCTTTAACGCAAAACTCGCCTTTTGCGATCACATCGTATAAATTTAGCTCCTCGTCAAAGACGCAAAAATCGGCGTCGTTGCCAACTTTTATCTCGCCTTTTTGGCTTAAATTTAGATATCTCGCCACGTTTTTGCTCATCAAAGCCAAAGTATCCTCTATCTTTAAAATTTTATTTCTCACTAAAGCTTGCAATACCTCTAAATTTGACGCACATGACGCGCAGCCATATCCCACTAGCTCGCCATTTTCATTAAATTTAGGCACGCTGCCGTTGCCATCAGAGCTCATCGTTAGGCGTTCTAAATTTAGCCCATTTTCAAGGCCATAAGCCACCACCTCGTGAAGTGAGGCAAATTTACTCCCACCACTTGTGATATCGACGTTTCCGCCCATTTTTTGAAATTTCAAAGCCTCGTTAAACAGGTCTTTCGTCCTAGCGCAGTGTGTCGGCGAGAAGTAATGAACTGGGAATTCGTAGTCTTTTATCACCTTAAATACGTTGTCAAATTTCTCGCTCAGCCCTCCCATGTGCATGTGAAGCACGCCGCCTTTTTTAGAGACCATGCCGCCTATGCGTATTTTGCTTAGAATTTTGATGAGCTCCTCTTTTGAGACGTAGCTGCCGCGGTTGTCGGTCAGTGCGATCTTTACGCCGATCACTTTATCAATTAGCATGAGATCCTTTGCGATGTCGCCGGTAAATGTCACACAGGGGCTTGCGTATGAGCCGGTGTGGATGAAGGTCGAGATGCCCTCAAACTCGAGCGCTTTTGCTTTTGAGTAGAGATTTTCCAAGCTTCTAGTGATCCCATCGGTCCCCAAAACGCCAACAAGCGTCGTTGTGCCATATTTTACGATCTGGCTAAGCGTGATCTCAGGCGTTCTTGAGTGATATCCAGCCTCGCCGCCACCACCCGTGATATGCACGTGCTGATCGATCAGACCTGGAGCTAAAACCTTGCCCTTTAGGTCGTAAACGCTAAGCCCTTCTACGCTAAAGCTTAGCCCCTCGCCGATGGCTAAAATTTTACCGCCACCTACCAAAACATCGCGCTTGCCAAGAAATTTTGGCGTGTATAGATTAGCATTTTTAAGCAAAAGCATCTTCTCTCCTTTATTTGCTAAGTTGAACTTTTTCTTCTATCTCCATCAGTTTTATAAAAATTTGCTCGATATTTTCCCTATCCACGGCACTTATCTCCATCTTTTTTGAGCTAAGTAGCATATGCACAAACTCTTCATTCATAAGCTGCTCAAAGCCCAAATTTCTAGCGTTTTGAGCTATTTTTGCCGCTAGTGGATTTTTAAAGCTCTCATATCCCATTTTTATCCTTAAATTTCACTGCAAATCCGCAAAATCTACCGCACACGCCGTCTCTTCTGTATGAAAAATATCTCTCGTCGCAGTGCGTGCAGACCTCGCTAAAGTTTAAATTTCTAACCCCAAGTGCGCTAAATTCATCCCTTAAGGCTGCGTTCATATCAAAATTTCTACCTATCTTATATGCGTTAAATTCCCCAAGATCAAGCTCGCCCACCTCGTAGCAGCCACCTTTTATATTTGCTCCGACAAAGACGCTGATGTCGCCCGCTCTTGAGCCAAATTTCTCGCCCATAAGCATAACGGCTTTTGTGCAAATTTTTAGCATCACGCCAGCTCTGCCCGCATGAGCCACGCAGATAGCACCCTGCCTCTCATCTATCATCACGACTGGCGAACAGTCCGCCACCAAGACGCAGATGCCAACATCGCTTAAATTTGTGATCACAGCGTCGCACTCTGGTAGCTCGTCTTTTTCATCTTCGAGGACAAAGACCTTGTCCGAGTGGATCTGCTTCATAAATTTAAGCTGCCTAACGCCTAAATTTTTAGCCAAAATTTCTCTATTTTTGATGACATCTGCTGGGTTGTCACCCACGTGATCACCTAAATTTAGCGAGCTAAATTTAGCTTCACTCACACCGCCAAGCCTGTTTGTAAAGCCAGCCGTGATGCCATTTTTATCAAAAACGATCTCTAAATTTTCACGCATCTTCGCTCACTTAGTAGAGGCTTGAAATTCTCTCGACCTCGTCCCAGCTAAGGCCGCCATTTTGCTTAGCCTCAAGCATCCTAGCCACGTAGCGAGCCAGCAAGTCGCTCTCGATATTTACGCGTCTGCCGACCTTGAAAGTGCCAAAAAGGCTATCTCTAAACGTGATCGGAATGATCGTTAGCCTTATGCCCTTTGGTAAAATTTCATTTATCGTAAGGCTCACGCCCTCGACGCCAACCGAGCCCTTGTTTGCCATCAGAGCCATCGCCTCACGTGGCAAGTCGATGTAAAAATCAACGCCATTTTCATGCTTTTTTATGGCCGATATCACACCGATAAAGTCGATGTGTCCTTGCATCAAATGCCCATCCACGCGCTCACCAAGCTTCATCGCAGGCTCGATATGCACCTTGCCAGTTAAATTTTCAACCGCGACATTTGCCCTGCTCTCCGCGCTTAGCTCCACACTAAAGCCATCATCATATAGTTTTATGACACTTAGACAAGCGCCATTTACTGCGATGCTGTCGCCTAAATTTGGGCGAAATTTAGCCTTTAGCCGTAAAACATTTTGCGAGTAGCTAATGACCTCGGCAAGCTCCCTGATTAAGCCATTAAACATATTTTGCCTTTAAATTTTTTAAGGATTTTACTAAAATTTGCCTAAATTTGGGTATCGATAAGCTTGGTATTTTATAAAAAGAAAAGATAAATTTAAAGCCTTGATGGGCAAAAATGCTAGTAAAATTTAGCTTCAAGCTACTCATTTAAAGTGGCTTGCTTGATATAAATTTAGATCAAATTTGCAATCTCAATGAGCCAGTTTGCCAGCTCTTTTGTCTTTGTATTTATCTGCTTTGCAAAACGCTGATGCACCTCATACGCCAAGGCGTGATCGTTTTTAGTTAAAAGATAAAAAGATGGCTTTTGTGCCAAGCAGCCGCGCCTATCTTATCGCTAAATGCAGCTGCATTAATAGACATTTGAAGTGCTGCTAAAACGTGGCTTTACTAGCAAGACTCGCCATTTGCGCCTGGGCTAAGACCTTTCATCGGCGCATTTTGACGCTCAAGTGCCTCAGCAGCACACTCGCCGTTATCAGGCATGGTGGCCAAGAGATAGACAAGAGCAGCGACCTTTTCGTGAGTGCCTGCCTCAGTGATCGGCACACCGCCCCAAGAATGCCCAACTAGTAGGCTCTTGCCCTGAATTTAATAGCCTAGCGTCTGCTGCAAGCGAAGTTAGCGGATTTTTGCACAGCAACGGCGTTAATGCCAGCTTCTTGCAAGTGGCGGATCAACTCAGCGTAGCAAGAGCCATCGACAAATGTGCCATGAACTAAAACGATATTTTTAATTATCTTTTTTAAAATTATTTGGTTTTGACCTTTTGTGGACGATGTGTGAGAAAAAGTAGGCAAAATGGCACTTACTGCAAGCAAAGCAGTCGTAGCAAGAAAGTGCCTACGTGATGAAATTTTAGGCATAAATCCCTTTTAAAAGGATTGTCAATGATACAAAAAACAAGCGAGCTTAATAAATTTTCATAATTAGCTTGTCTGCAAAACTAGCCACGTCTTGCTAAAGTCGCGCGCCGCTAGGTCGTCCTTTTTTATCCATAGATAAACTCTACCCTCTCCGTCCCAGTCCATGTCGCTCTGCTCATCGCTATCTATCTGCAAAAGCAGCTGCCACTGGGCGGCATTTTTCTCAAACTCAGCGATGTTTGGGTGGTGATAAGCGCTACCATCGCCGCAGTCAAGGCCATTTGCCACGAGCTCACACTCTAGCTCCATGCCGTCTTGGATGTTGTCAGAGTGACCAAGTAGCTTGTTTTCTTTGGCCTGCCAGCTTGGCTCTATGACCTCGTGATAAGCCGCCCACTCCTCCTCGCTAAATTTACCAAATGGCACGAGCGAGCTTTGCAAACTTGGCAAATTTAGCTCGTTTTTAAAGCTAAGAGAGCGTGCGCCAAATGTGAAATTTCCACCATCCATGTTTTGGCGAGCAAGCTGGTCTTGAGCTGCCTCGGCAAAGATCACAGCAAAGCCCTTTTTATCAGCAGGGTCGTAGCCCCAAATGCGTAAATTTATATCATAAAAAAGATAGAGTATGCCACTTTTTGGTAGTAACCCATCGGTGTCAAATTTGCCAACTTCAGCAAAATTTATCTGCGCCACAAAGCTAAGCGCGCCGTTTTCATTTGACGGCCAAGGCACACTAGCTGGCAGATCAGGCTGCCCGCCAAATTTAGACGCTCCAACAGCGATATCATCGTCATTTTTGGCATGCGCGCTTATCTTTATGGCGTTTTTTTCAAACGGCTTTAAAAACTCAAAAAGCCCCTCCAGATCGCGCTCTTTGCAGCCTTTATAAATTTCATTTAGATCCATATTTTTCCCTTTCTAGCAAGCATCAACGTAGATGTGATACTTTTTACAGTGCAAGCAGCGAAACAAATATCCAGCAAAGTCGCCGCCAGCTACGAGCACCTCGCGAGCCATTTTCACGTCGTAATCGTCCCTTTTTGCGTAGTCATCAAAGACCTCATCTGCAATGCCAAGCTCTAAAAGCTCTTTCGTACCCACATCGCCCAAAAATGCGCAATAATCATCACAGCACGCCACCCAGTGCTCGCCCTGCCAGCTCTCATAACCAGGTGTTCTTCTAAAAAGCTCCTCATCTTTTTTGGTGTCATCCGTGGCGAGTTTGTCGGCGTCTTGAACAAAAGTAGCGTCAAATTTCTTAGCAGCTGCGCCATTTGCGATGCAAGCTGGGCAAAGATAGGTGACATCTTGCTCGCAGTATATGCCATTTTCATAGTAAATTTCAGTGTTTTTACCGCAGCACTCGCAGGTGACACTCATATCATCTTTAAATGCGCCAGTTTTTAATGGCTCTGGGTGATAGCGAAATTTTGGCAAGGTGGCGGCCTTCGCCTTTTGGGCTAAAATTTGCCCTTTACTTTTTGGCCTTGGCACCGCCCATTTGTCGCCCTCATCCACAAACTGCGCAAGGTAGCCAAGCGTTTTTAGCTGTTTTTTATCGTTTTTATCGTGTATCTTTAAAAGTAGCTCATAAGCGCTCTTTTGCATAGACAAAAGCTGATAAATATCTACTAAAACGTGTTTTGCCTGCATGTCCTTGCTTGCTTCAAGCTGCTCTTTAAACTGATACAAAGCCTCTACGCTCGCTGCATTCCCGTTATTTTTGTAGTAATCTTTTGAAAGATTTATATATTTTTCTTGAAATTTATCCACAAATGACCTTTATGAAATTTGCTAAGAATTTTAGCCTTAAACACTTAAAAGTCGCATAGATGAGTTATTAGAATTTAGAAGATTGCGATAAAAATATAAAATTATTTCATTTTTTAAAATTAAAAAAGCGTATTAAATTTAATGCAAAGGAGAGCCGCAAGCAAATTTACTTAAATTTCAACTCACTTGTGACTATAAATTTTACTCCTCGTAAGCTCCGATAGAGAGAATTTTATCTATTCTTTTTGCGACAAGCTCGTTTATATCAAGCTTCTCAAGCTCAGCTAGCTCTGAGATGAAGTAGTTTGCAAGTGCTTTTGCAGCACCGTCTTTATCTCTATGAGCTCCATTTATCGGCTCGTTTATCACGTCATCTATAAGCGATAAATTTTTTAAGTCATCAGCCGTTATCTTCATAGATTTTGTAGCTTGCTCTTGTTTAGCTGGGTCGTTCCAAAGTATCGCGGCACAACCCTCTGGCGAGATGACTGAAAAGACAGAGTTTTTCATCATGGCAAGTCTATCAGCCACGCCAATAGCTAAAGCACCGCCACTTCCACCTTCGCCGATAACGACAGCTACTATTGGAGTTTTTAAATTTGCAAATTCAAATAAATTTCTAGCTATGGCTTCGCTTTGACCTCGCTCTTCAGCACCAACGCCAGGATACGCACCTGGAGTGTCTATCAAAAATAAGATAGGTAGGTTAAATTTCTCAGCCAATTTTGCTACGCGTAAAGCCTTTCGATAACCCTCCGGATGAGGCATACCAAAATTTCTTTTTAGTTTATTTTTAGTGCCACGACCTTTTTGCTCGCCTATAACGACAGTCTTTTTGCCTCCGATATAGCCGATGTAGCAGACTATTGCTGGGTCATCGCGAAATGCCCTATCGCCATGGATCTCATAGCCATCAACTAAAAATGAATTTATATAGTCAATAGCGTATGGTCTATCTGGGTGACGAGCAAGTTGCAAACGTTGATATTCGTTTAAATTTTTATATACTTTTGATATCTCTTTAGATAGGTTCTTATTTAAAATTTCAACAGCATGTTCATCGCCTCTGATCTTAGCATTTGCTATATCTTCATCAATTTGCTTTATGCTCTTTTCAAAATCTAAATAATTTGACATCTTAATCCAACTTTTTAAATATCACGACGCCGTTTGTTCCACCAAAGCCAAATGAGTTGCTCATAACAGCTTTTATATCAGCTTTTCTGGCTTTATTTGGAACGTAGTCTAGATCGCAATCTGGATCTGGCGTTTCGTAGTTTATTGTTGGAGGGATGATTCCATCTCTTATTGCCATTATAGATATGACAGCTTCGATCGCACCAGCACCGCCTAAACAGTGTCCAGTCTGACCTTTAGTTGAACTAACTGGTGGGCACTTATCGCCAAAAACAGCCTTTAACGCAGCTGTTTCGTTTTTATCATTTACTGGCGTTGAAGTACCATGTGCATTGACATAGTCTATCTTTACACCTTTTGCCATATCAAGTGCTTGTTTCATCGCGCTTAATGGACCTTCAAGTGTTGGTGATGTGATGTGATGTGCATCTCCGCTCTCACCAAAACCAACTACTTCAGCGTAAATTTTAGCACCTCTTGCAACAGCCGACTCGTACTCTTCAAGCACAAGTGCGCCAGCGCCCTCACCCATTACAAAGCCATCGCGGTTTGCATCAAATGGCCTTGATGCCTTACTTGGCTCATCATTTCTAGTTGAGAGTGCTTTCATCGCTGCAAAACCACCTATACCAACGCCACAGATAGTAGACTCAGCACCGATAACTAGCATATTTGTTGCTTGACCGATCATTATGCATTTTGCAGCTTGTGATATCGCATGAGTGCTTGCTGCACAAGCTGTTACGCTTGATAAATTTGGACCTTTTAGTCCGTGATTTATTGAAACTATGCCACCTAGCATATTTACAAGTGCAGATGGGATGAAAAATGGCGAAATTCTCTTCACGCCTTTTTCAAAATATGTGATTGAGTTTTTCTCAATATTTGGCAAACCACCTATACCAGCTGCTGAACTAACGCCAAATTTATGAGCATCAAACTCTTTAAAATTTGCATCAGCCATAGCTTCGCTAGATGCTTTTATGCCAAGCTGTATGAAACGATCTACTTTTTTCACCTCTTTGCCGTCTAAAATGCTATTTGGATCAAAATCAGTTATCTCGGCAGCAATTTTAACAGGGAATTCGCTTACATCAAAGCTCGTGATCTCTTTCACACCTGTTTTACCCTCGCAAATAGCCTTAAAAGAGCTCTCTTTATCAAGACCAAGTGCGTTTATCATGCCAATACCAGTTACAACGACTCGTTTCAATACATCTCCTTAAATCAAACTATGCAAATTTAAATTATTTGCCTAGTTTTTCTATATAATTTACAACGTCTTGAATGCTTACTAATTTCTCTGCTTCGCTATCAGGAATTTCTACTTCAAATTTCTCTTCTAAAGCCATAACTAGCTCTACAACGTCAAGTGAATCAGCGCCTAAATCTTCGATGATTTTAGACTCTAGTTTTACCGCTTGTGGATCTACGCTTAGTTGCTCTACAACTACGTCTCTTACGTCTTCAAATACTGCCATTTAAGGTCTCCTTATAAAAAATGTCTGTTATCTTATAATATTTACGCTTTTATTTATTTTAAATTTCAAAACTTGTTGAAATTTCATTACATATAAAGTCCGCCGTTTATTTTTAGCGTCTCGCCAGTCACGTAGCTAGCGTGATCGCTTAGTAAAAATGCAACCGCCTCAGCCACCTCGCTAGCACTGCCAAAGCGTTTTAGTGGGATATTATCGCTATAAGTTTTTTTCACCTCATCACTTAGCCCATGCGTCATATCAGTCTCGATAAAGCCCGGAGTTACGCTGTTAAAGCGGATATTTCTGCTCGCACCCTCTTTTGCAAAGCTCTTACTCATGGCGATTAGTCCGCCCTTGCTGGCTGAATAATTCACCTGTCCAGCATTTCCCATCTCACCAACGATAGATGCGACGTTTACGACTGCTCCAAAGCGCTTTTTACTCATCACCTTTAAAGCCTCTCTACATCCTATGAAAGCTGAAGTTAAATTTGCATTTATCACATCTGTAAATTCGCTAGTTTTCATGCGAAGCGCCAGCTTGTCATTTGTGATGCCAGCGTTATTTACGAGGTAGCTTAGCTCGCCGTCGCTATCAACTATCAAATTTATACCTTTTATAAACTCATCTTCGTCTGTCGCGTCAAATTTTATCACTGCAGCCTTGCCGCCATTTTTCTCGATTTCAGCTTGCAAAGCGTCTGCTATCTCAGGCTTTGAGCGGTAGTTTATCCACACTTTTAAGCCCATATTTGCAAGCGTCTTTGCGATTTGTGCGCCGATACCTCTGCTTGCACCTGTTATTAGCACGTTTTTTCCACTAAATTTCATAAATTCTCCTTATAAATTTTGCTTATATTATCAAATTTAAAATAACGCCTCGTCCATTTCAGCTGGAATTTCAAGCCCCATGAGCTTTAAAACACTAGGCGCAATGTTGTTTAGGCCGCCATTTTTTAGCTCTTTAACTCCCTCAGCCATCACAAAGCAAAAGACGTCATAAGTTGTGTGATTTGTCAGTAGCTCGCCGCTGCTATCACGCATCTCTTCGCAGTTTCCGTGATCGCTCGTGATGATCATCGCGTAGTTTTTCTCTTTTGCTTTAGCATAAATTTCTCCAAGAGCCGTATCAACCGCCTCAACCGCCTTTATAGCAGCCTCATAGTTGCCAGTGTGTCCCACCATATCGCCATTTGCGAAATTTACCACGATAAAGTCCTGCTCGTCCTCCATGCCCTTTAGCACAGCCTTGCAAACCTCCGCAGCGCTCATCTCTGGCTTTTCGTCGTAGGTTTTTACTTTTGGACTAGGGATAAGCACCCTAGTTTCGTTGCTGGCTAGCTCCTCGACGCCACCATTAAAGAAAAATGTTACGTGGGCGTATTTTTCAGTCTCAGCCGTGTGAAGCTGCCTTAGTCCAGCAGCTGCTATGACCTCGCTTAGAGTGTTTTTTATCTTTTCATTTTTAAAGAGCACTTCAAATTTAAAATTTGCGTCGTATTCGGTCATGGTGATTAAATTTTTAATAACAAAAAGTCGCTCAAACTCGCTAAATTTCTCCTCACCCAAAGCCTCGCAAATTTCTCTTGCCCTATCATTTCTAAAATTTATAAAGATCACGCCGTCATCTTTGCCTATGCCCTTAAAGCCATTAAAGCTTGCTGGCTTTACAAACTCGTCTGTCACGCCCTCATCGTAGCTTTTTTGTAGATACTCACTTGGTGATAAGCTGCTTAAATTTGCTCCCTTTACCAAGCTATCATAGGCCTCTTTTACGCGCTCCCAGCGTTTATCTCTATCCATCGCGTAAAATCTCCCGCAAACGGTTGCTACCTTAAATTTAGCCTCCAGGCTTTTTATGAAATTTAGACCGCTATTTGGGCTAACGTCGCGTCCGTCGGTGATAGCGTGGGCAAAAACTTCGCAGCCACTTTTGCTAGCAAGCTCGCACATGCCATCAAAATGCTCCATGTGAGAGTGCACGCCGCCGTCGCTATAAAGCCCTATAACGTGGATCTTTTTGCACTTTTTAAAAAGAGCCTTTAGCGCTTCATTTTCTGCTACCGAGCCGTCAGCAAAGCCGCGTGAAATTTTGACTAAATTTTGATACAAAACTCGCCCACTTCCTATGCACATGTGCCCTACTTCGCTGTTACCCATCTGCCCCTCAGGTAGTCCCACAGCGTTTCCAGAAGTTTTTATGAGTGAGTTTGGAATTTCTTTAAAAAATTTATCGTAGTTTGGCTTTTTTGCCGCCTCAAATGCGTTAAATTTGCCATTTTTGTTTGATCCAATGCCATCAGTTATTATAAGTATAGTTTTTTGAGCCATTTTTAAATTTTATCCTTAAATTTAGATAATTTTTAAGGCCATTATACTAAAATTGCTTTTTTTTAAAATAAAGGCCCCTATGTTTTACTATATCTATGAAATTTTAAATTTTAATATCTTTCAGTATATCACCGTTCGCGCTGGCATCGCGTTTTTCATAGCATTTATCTTGACAGCTTATCTGATGCCTAAATTTATCGCTTGGGCAAAGGCAAAAAACGCTGCCCAGCCTATCTACGAGCTAGCCCCACAAACTCACCAAAAAAAGGCTAAAACGCCGACCATGGGCGGACTTGTCTTTGTCTTTACGGCCGTGATCGCCACGATCATCTGCGCTAGGCTTGATAACGCCTTTGTGCTAGCCTCGCTCTTTTGTCTAGTTTGCTTTACTCTGCTTGGTTATAAGGATGATTACAGCAAAATTTTAGGTGCGAAAAACCACGCCGGTCTAAGCCCAAAGGCAAAGCTCTTTTTTCAGTTTCTCATCGCCTTTTTGCTCGCAGCATTTCTCTACTTTAGCAAAGAGCTAAACACCGAGTTTTACCTGCCGTTTTACAAACAGCCGATCTTTGACATGAAAATTTTTGCCATTTTCTTTTGGACGCTAGTCATCGTCGCAGCCTCAAATGCGGTAAATTTAACAGACGGACTTGACGGACTTGCCGCCGTGCCATCGATATTTTCGCTTCTAACACTTGGCGTTTTTGCCTACATCTGCGGCCACGCTGTCTTTAGCTCGTACCTACTTTTACCAAAGATCGCAGGCGTTGGCGAGAGCGTCGTCGTGGCCTCTGCGCTAATTGGCTCACTCATGGGCTTTTTGTGGTTTAACTGCCATCCAGCCGAGGTCTTTATGGGCGATAGCGGCAGCCTAAGCGTTGGCGCATATATCGGCTTTATGGGCGTTGCGACCAAAAACGAAATTTTGCTCATCATCATCGGCCTCATCTTTGTCGTTGAGACACTAAGCGTCATTTTACAGGTGGGTAGCTTTAAAATTTTTAAACGCAGAATTTTCTTAATGGCTCCTATACATCACCATTTTGAGATAAAGGGCTGGGCGGAAAATAAGATCATCGTGCGCTTTTGGATCATTGCGCTTTTAGCAAATTTGATCGCACTAACGGCGCTAAAGATCAGGTAAATCATGCGAGCGCAGATAGAGCCTGACTTTGAGAGTGCTAGAAAAAAATATGATGAAATTTTGGAGCAAATTTTAGCCTACACCGACTATTGCGACGAATTTGGCGATGAGGACGGCGAAGAGTACTGCAAAGTAGAAGAGCGTCTAGCCAAGATAAGCGGCAAGGATATGAGTAAATTTAGCCTGCACGAGTGGTGGGAGGCTGAGGGCGCTGAGAATTTAGCCTTTGACATCGCTTTGCCAGAGCCAAAAGTAGTGCCTGACATAACAAAAGATGAGCTTAGCGAGATCGTCGAGCGTATGTTGGCGCCTGTGCCTAAATTTGATGATGATTTTTTAGAGGCATTTTATGTAAGAGTGAAATTTGCTTGCAAAGGCGCATATTTTGTGGAGTTTTTGAGGCTAAATTTTGCGGATACGTTTAGATTTGAGCTCTTTGAGCGCCGCAAGATAGAGGGCGTGATGCGTGAGCTAAGTGCTAACGATATAGTAGAAATTTTATGGGGCAAAAGAGGATAAAAGCATGAGAAAATCACTATTTGGCTATGGTGGCACGACGAAAGCTATCGCTAAAAACTTCGTAAATGATGGCTTTTGGGACATCTATGATGATAAATTTAGCGAAATTTCAAAAGATGAGTTTGGCAACGCTCTTTTGCCAGTTAGCGAATTTGACCCCGCAAAAAGCGGCCTAGAGATACCAAGCCCTGGCATACCGCCTCACCACGAGCTTATCAAAAAAGCTAAAAATTTGATCAGCGAATATGACTATTTTTATGAAATTTACAAGGCGCATTTGCCATTTAATGTCTGGATAAGCGGCACAAACGGCAAGACGACGACCACAAAGATGATGCAGCACCTGCTAGAGAGCAAGGGCTCAGTAATAGGCGGCAACGTCGGCATCGCACTAGCAAATTTAGACCCGCACGCTAAAATTTGGATACTTGAGACTAGCTCATTTACCCTGCACTACACAAACCGCGCCACACCAGGAATTTACGTGCTTTTGCCGATCACTCCAGATCATCTAAGCTGGCATGGCAACATGAGCGAGTACGAAAAGGCAAAGCTAAAGCCGCTTGCTAGCATGAGTGAAACTAGCGTAGCGATCGTGCCTGAAATTTACGCTAAAACGCCAACCAAAGCCAAAGTGATCGCCTATAAAGATGAGAGCGATCTTGCTCGTTTTTGCGGTGTAAATTTAGGCGATATAGCCTTTAAAACGCCGTTTTTACTTGACGCACTGCTAGCGCTTGCGGTGGAGAAAATTTTATTTGACCACTGTGATGTAGGGCTTTTAAACACATTTGTCATCGAGGCAAACAAGCTTGAAGAGCTCACCGACAAGATGGGGCGGACATGGGTAAACGACACAAAAGCGACCAACATAGATGCGAGCATTCAAGCTGTAAAACGCTACAAAGACCACTTCATGCACCTAATCTTAGGCGGCGATGACAAGGGCGTTAGCATGGACGAGCTATTTGAAAACTTAAGTGGGCTTAAGGTCAAAATTTATGCCATCGGCTCAAACAGCGACAAGCTTATGAATTTAGCTGCTAAATTTAGTGTGCCAGCCCTAAAATGCGACTTTTTACAAAACGCCGTAAATGAGATAAGTAAAGAGCTTAAAAGTGGCGATATAGCGCTTCTAAGCCCAGCAGCTGCGAGCCTTGACCAGTTTAAGAGCTACGCCGAGCGAGGAGATAAATTTAAAGAGTTTATAAGAGCTCTTTGATAGCTTTTACAAAATCACTCTTATTATTTTTAGTTTATATAAAAATTTAGTAAATTTTTCCGATACTACAATACACACATTTTACAGGGATGAAAAAATGCCAAATTTTGACGCCATAAGGATCGGCGTTATCAAAAAGATCAAGGGTGAAGCCATCGTCATAAGCAGGGACGGCACTATGAGGGTGCTGCACAAAGGCGATGAAATTTACCTTGGTGATGATATAAAAACGAGCGAAAACTCGAACCTTACCATTGCTTTTGATGACGGCGAAAAGGCTTATGTCGGCTTTAGCTCGGTATTTCACACTATAAATGTCTTTGCCGAGCATAAAGGCGAGCTAGTCATCCCAAAAAACGCAAACATCCTTGAAAACCACAAAGAACACGCAAATGACGATGGTCAAATCTCCCATCAAGAGCTATCTCCTCACGGCTCATCATCACATAACTTCGCCTCAGTGGGCAGTAGTGGCATAAAATTTGAACTAGGCGGCCACTACTCAAATATACATGACTTCTACACTGGTTTGCGCGCTCTTGAAGCTAGGCATAACGAGGTCAAATGGCCAGTTGGCGAGGCTAAGATCGGTGGGGTCTCATACGCTGGGCTTGGCGCCGAAAACCTAAATTTTACACCACCAGAGCCAAACATCGTGCTAAATTTTAACCTCACAAGTGACACTGGCGAGAAAAAGGGCTTTTTAGGAGGAGCGCAGCTAAACTCACTACCAAAGACTCCTGATGGCAAAAAGATCATCACGAGCATAGGCGTTGATATCCCAGACGTTGCTAAAAATGGCGACATCATCACGATAAAGACAAACATGAAAGGTGGTGGCAAAACTAGCAACTACAAAGTAAATACGATAACAAACGAGCTAATCCCAGTTGATAGCACCGGCACGCCAACTGGAGCGCCTCCTATACCTATCGTAAATGGCAAGGCAGAGATCACTGGGATTGAAATTTTAAACCATAGCAAAACAACCGTGACAAGCTCATACACCACTGGAGGCAGGACATTTACAGCGCCGCCAACTGCCTATGAGCTAAACGACACGCCAGCTATCTCAAAAGTGACAGCCACGCTTGATCTTGATAAAAATGGCGACGGCGTGATAGATGCGACCGAGCTAGGATATGGTAGCGGCACGCAAACTAGCGGTATGAAATTTGTAGTACCTGACGAGCTTAGCACTGGAGATAAGATCACATTTAAGCTAAATGAGCCGGGCAAACCGCCAGTTGAGAAGAAATTTACGCTAGATAAAGAAAATGGCACAGCCACTGACGAGGATGGCAACACATATACATTTACGACTGATGAAAATGGCGCAGTTAGCTTTAGCGTGCCAAACATCGCAAACATCACAGCAGGAAGCAGCATAGAAACTGGTGTAGTTGATAAATTTGGCAACGTCTCAGCCACAAGCACTACACCAAGTAGTAGCGTAAGTGACACTGTAAAAGTAACGCTAACAGCTGATAAAAACGGCGATGGGCTGATAAGTAGCGACGAGATAGGAGATGGCACTTCAAAGGTTGAGATAAATTTACCTCGCACCATAAAACCAAAAGAGAGCGTCACTATAAACATAGGTGGCTCGCCAAAAGAATTTGTCGTAAGCGACGATGGCACAAGCGTCTATGATAAAAATAACCCAAACGCAGTAGTGCCAATAGTTAATGGTAAATTTGAAGTGCCGGGCGTAAGCGTACCAGTAGCACCTGGCTCAAGCGTATCTATAAACACAACGGTTAATGACGAGCATGGCACACCAAAACCAAATGGCACAAGCAACCAAACCACCCCAAGCGTCATAGTAGCTCCACCTGTAAAATCAGCCAAGATAAGCTTTGATAGTGACTTGGGCTCTAGTAATAGAACACCAGATGGCAGGATAGATACCTCAGAAAACAGATACAATGACGGCGACCCAACAAAGACAGATGCCTCCATAAAAATCCCAAGCGTGATAAAAGAAGGCGATAAGATGGCCATCGATGTCACCAACCCAGACGGCAGTAAAACGCACAAAATTTACACATATACTAATGGCAAGATAATCGCCCCTGATCACAATGAAGTGCCACTAAATGATGGTAAATTTAAGATCACAGTGCCAATAGAGCATGGCAAAACCACAAGCATAACGACGACCATGATGGATAAGGCTGGCAACAAAGGCGAAAGCGATACAAATGAGATAAAATTTAGCGACAGCCCCGTGGCTAAATTTGTCAAAGACGCTGATGGAGATGGGCTCATAGATGACACCACTGGAGCTATAACGACCTCTGATGTAAAGGTCTATCTCCCAAGTAGCGCAGTGCCAAAAGATGAGCTAAAGATAAGCATCCTAAACCCACTTACAAACAAACAATCAACCGTGAGCTACATCCTAGATGATGATGGCGTGCATATGATAAACAAAAAAGATCCAAGCGATATAAAAGTGATAAGTGACGGCGCTATCACCATACCAGACGTGACGGTAAGTAGCAAGCGCCCGACCTTAGTCGATGCGACCCTTATAAAAGATGATGGAAGTGCAATATCTGGCACTTCAAGCGGTAGGCTATTTGCCTTTGGTGTGCTTGACTATATAGACGATGTAAAACTTGTTACAAAGATAGATAATGCCGATATCCACTCCGCAAAATACCTAAACGAAGAGGACTACGAGCATATCATCTCGACAAGCCAGTATGAGTCAAATTCGACCCAAAAGATAAACTACAACATCGCTCTTACGAATGACGAACAGCCATACATTAAATTTGGTATAAATAAGCCAGATACCACAAGTGATGGCAAGGGCTACGTGCTAATAGAGATAAAAGATGAAAACGGAAATATAAGTGATAGCTTTATAGCCAAGATCGAGAATAACACCGTCATAGCAGACTTTGAAAAAGCTGGCAAAAAGCTAGATAGAACGCACCACATCATAGACGCCACCTACGTGGGGACTGACGGCGTGCCTCAAAGAGATGATAACCTAACTATCACGGTTGATCTTGACTCAAAGCCTGACAAGCTAATAGAATCTGACTTTGATAATATAAAAAATAGCTCTGGTAGTTACGCTATAAATTTTAGCGGCAAAGGCGAAGCTGCAAACAATCCACACGATGAAAAATCAAAAGATGTAGAGGTCATAGACGCTGAAACATCTGAGAAGACTACACTGACACTTGATAGAAATTTAAGCTACTCTGGAAGCTTTAATGTAGCACAAAACACTGGCAGCAAAAACTATATCGTTGAAAGGCTAGATGATGCAGGAAATTTAGCCGTTCAAACCGTGACTATGGTGGCAAACAAAGGGCTTGACGTTGATATGTGGTTTTTTGACTGCACTAATAGAGAATTTATGGATATATATCCAGAAGTAACAACCCATATACAACATCCTCATGGACCAATCTATGATAGAAAGGATCTTAACGACAACAAAGCAGGATATGGATACCACGTAGCTAACCACTATACACAGTGGATGGAGTGGGCTGGCGTTAGTGCAACTACTACTTATAATGAGCTTTCTTTTCAAGGAGGTAAAGACTGGCAATTAAGCTCAACAAGACCTCACAAAGAAGAGCTAAATATGGACGATATGGCAAAAGTAGGTCACTCTCCATATGCAAAGGATACCGATCACACTGGGGCGCATTACAACCTAAACAAAACAGGAAACTACGTCCTTGAAGAGGCAGAGCCTGTAGGAACTGATCTGATCATGAAAATGAAAGGTTGGATATATATAAAAGAAGATGGTCAATACAACATAGCTGCAAAACACTTTCAAGATATGGTAGATGTAAAAATAGCAGATGAAAGTTTTGGAAAGTGGGCATATTGGTTTGGTTCAGGAGATAATGGTCCTCATGGACAAACTCATCCTTATAATCTAAAAAAAGGATTTTATAGGATAGAGGTTGATTATGTCGATAGAACAAAAGACACACTCTTAGACATAATGATAAAGAAAAGCTCACAAAACGCTAGCGACTATAAAATCATAGGCTCACAAGGAAGCGGCACGCACCTTTTTAGTGATAGCTACGTAAAAGCCCTACATGACAAAGGATATGTTAGCGATGAAAAAGATGGTCTTATAGCTGGTAAAAAAGGATATAGAAGCTTAATAAATCAAGAAAAAGATACAAGCAAACCAGCAAAATATTTTGGTGATGATGCGGATGATTTCAATAAAGTAATACACCTAAAACACAACACAGACGCTCTTGAAGGTAGCAACCTAAACGATGTCTTTATCTATAACGGCAAGAATATAGACGCAAAAGGTGGCGTTGATAAGCTGATATTTGTTGAAGATATAAACCTTAGTGAAGTAAATAATCTAAAGGATAAACTAAAAAGCTTTGAACGCCTGCAACTAGGCACAGAGAGCCAAAACGTTTCAATCGCATTAAACGCAAAGAGCGTTCTTGACATCATAGACTCAAAAACGACAAAGATAACAGAAGGCGAATACTCAACCTTAAGAACTATACCTGGAACAGAGAGTGTAAATACAGTTTTAAAGATAGCGGGTAAAGATGGCGACATAGTAAAACTTATAAATTCTGGAGTTAATAAATTTGAATTAGCAACAAAAGAAGAGGTAACTTTACTAAACTGGAAGCATAGCAAAGCCATAGGTGATAGCTATAATAAAGTAGCTACTGATGGCAACGGGCGCGTGAAAGAAACCACAGATCCATCCAACGCTGATATAAAGAAAGTAGAAAAAGATGCGAATGGAAATCCAATCATCCATCCCTACGATACTCCTATAAATCACGTCTATAAAGGCACATACGTAAAAGATGGCGAGTTAAAGACATTTTTTATTGAGATAGACAAAAATGTCAAGATCGTAGCACAAGAGCGCAACTATGACGATACCTTTACATATAATGCCACCAACGCTATAGACGCAAAAGATGGAGTAGATACGCTCATCTTTACAGCAAATACCGACCTTAGCAACATAGATGTAAAAGATAAGCTAAAAAGCTTTGAGAGGGTGCAACTAGGTAAGGATAATGAAGCGGTTGCCCTCACTCTAAATTCAAAAAATATACTTGACATCGTTGATTCAAAAGAGACCGCCACGACCATCGAAACAAGCGGCACAAAAAAAGAGATACAAGGCACAAAAAGCATAAATACAGTCTTAAAAATAACAGGTGACGAAAGTGACGCGGTAAAACTCATAGGAAGCTTCTCAAAAGCAACCGATGAGGAAGTAACGATGCTAAACTGGAAACACAGTCAAGTTGCGGGCGATGAATTTAATAAAGTCGAAGTCACAGATAATAGCGGTAGTAAAACCTACCCTAACCATAGCAATGTCACTTATAACGCAAGTGCAAATGCAACGATACACGGCATGGATCACGCGGTAAATCAAGTCTATAAAGGCACATATACCGATGGAACTAACACGAGAACATTTTTCGTTGAGATAGACAAAGGCGTTAAATTTACACGCGAAGGTGATGACAAAGATAATAAATTTATCTATGACGGTGACCCTATAGACGCAAAAGGCGGCGTAGATACGCTAATCTTTACTGAAAATATCGATCTTAGTAGAGTGGATGATCTAAATGATAAACTAAAGAGCTTTGAAACTTTACAACTTGGTAGCAATAGCGCTCAGGCGGTCTCGATAGGACTGGATGCCAAAAACGTGCTTGATATCATAGACTCACAAGTAACAGATGGCGGACTAAAAAGCGTAAATACCGTGCTAAAGATCAAAGGCGACAATAACGACAAAGTGGCGCTGGAGGGCAAAGGCACTATCTTCACGCAAGCAACAGACAGCGAAGTGGCAGCACTAAATTTAAAGCATAGCGCTTCAGGTGATACACACAACCAAGTGGCGATTGATGGTAGCGGACATGCGCTAAACCAAGTCTATAAAGGCGTATATGGTAGCGGAGCTGGCGCACAAACATTTTTTATCGAGATAGATAAAGATGTAAGTGTAGTAAATTTGGTGCATTAAATCTTTTAAATTTAAAGAAATTTCTGTTACTCCTTAGCTTAATGAACTTTTAAGCTAGAATCATAAAATTTAAATTTTATGCTCTAAAATCCGCTTTTTTGCGTTAATTAGCTTAAATTTTCATAAACATCCCTAGAAATAATGATTCACACATAATAATTTTTATCATATACTAAAATAAAATTTACTCTAAAAAATATCTATAAGTCACCTAAAAAAAGGCAAATAAAGCCAAATTTAATTAATAATAAGCATATCAAAGCCTTTATATAAAACTTAAATAAAATAATTAATCTTAAAACCATAAACTTTTAAAGGAATTTGTCGATATAAAATAAACTTCATAAATTTAGAAATATCACAAAGAGATAAAATGCATATCGTAGCCTTAAAAATAGCCATCGTCAAACAAATAGTAGGCGAAGTCATAGCCATCTCGCCAGATGGGAGCACAAGAGTGCTTCGCAAAGGCGATGAGATATTTCTAGGTGATATCATAAAAACAGCTATCGATGCCAAAGTAAGGATAGTTTTTGATGATGGCGAGGTTGCAAATATCGGCTTTAACTCTACTTTTAGGACAACAAATGTCTTTGCAGAGCAAAACGGCGAGCTTGTCATCCCTGGCATGCAAAAAGATGCAAAAGATGCAAAACACGAAGATAGCGAACATGAGAGCAACATCCACCATGGCGGATCAAATTTATCTAGCCAAGCATCGCTAAATAACGCAGGCTTTAGCAAAAGCGGGCACTATACAAACATCTTTGATAACGTAAAACACGCATTACGTGAGATCATAAATTATGAAAAGTTTTTTAATGCTCCGGTCTCATCTGTAAAAGGTGCGCCAGCACAAGCCACAAAACTAAGTGTGCCATTTATCGACAATGTCCCTAAATTTTTCCTAGATGCCGACACAAACAAAGATGGCCTTTTAGATAAAAACGAAATTTTAGCTTCACCTGAAACTACAAAAAGAGGGAATAAATTTTACACTCCTGTGGTTGTCACTTTGCCACCAGCTGCTAAAGATGGCGACATCATCAAGATAAAAAGTGGCTCACAAACTCTAAAATACAAGATCGATCTTACAAGTAGCGAACTCATTCAAGTAGATGATAACGGATCTCCAGTGCCAGCGCCCACTTCAACCCCAACAGCACCTACCTTCATCTCAGTGCCACTTACTAATGGCAAAGCAAAGATCCCAGATGTCGAGATACCAAATGGCAAACCTATAGATATCGCTGTAAATTTAGTTGATAAAAACGGACACGAAAGTGGCTCAAATTTAAAGATTGAGACAAACGACGTTCCGCCAGCATCAAAAGTAAGCGCGACACTTAGTATAGACAAAAATGGCGACGGCGTGATAGACGCTACCGAAATGGGCGTAGGAGAGGACTCTGTAAAAACTGACGTGAAATTTCTAGTGCCTGACGATATGAAAAGTGGCGATAAGATCAAGTCTATCGTCACAGATGCAAATGGAGACTCAGTCACTAAAATTTACACCATAAATAAAGAAAATAACACTGCCACTGACGAAGCTGGCAATGTTTATCCACTAAAACCAAATGGCAAAGGCGCTATGGAATTTGACGTGCCAAATGGTGCCACTATCACGCCAGGCACTGAGATCAAAACTCAGTTTATAGACCGCTTTGGCAACGAAGGCGTGATCAAGCAAAAGCCAAACACCATAAGCAACAAAGCTGAGGCGACACTAAGCGCTGATACTAATAACGACGGCGTTATAAGCAAGTCCGAGCTAAAAAATAGCGAATCAAGCATAGATATCCATCTACCAAACACTATGAAGCCAGGTGAGAGCGTAAAAGTCACCATAGATACAGGCAGTGGCACGCCAACACCAAAAGAATTTATCCTAAGCCCTGATAAAAAAAGCGTCTATGACGCACATGATCCAAGCCATACACCTATACCTATCCAAAATGGTAAATTTGTAGTTCCAGATGTAAAGATACCTATCAGCGAGGGCACAAATGCCACTATAAAAACTGAAATCACCAAAAACGATGGCTCAGTAGAATCCAACGAAAATACCGCGGCTACCGACATCACACCACCTACAAGATCAGCCAAGATAGAATTTAGCAAAAACCTCCCAAACGTAGATGGTAAGAGCGATAACAAGCTTGATACATTTGAAAATGGCTACGGCAACGACAGCGATAAAACCGAAGTATCCATAAGTATCCCAACTCAAAGCAAACCAAACGAAAAGATAAGAGTAGCCATCACAAATCCAGATGGAAAGATAGAAACAAAAGAATTTACTATCGGTGAAAATGGCAAGGTCATAGCACCTGATGGCAACGAGATAGACGCAAGTAGCGGGAAATTTAAGATCAATGTGCCTATCAAAAATGGAGTAAAAACTAGCATAGACACAACAGTTATCGATCAGTTTGGCAACGAAGGCACAACTGACAGCCAGTTTATAGTATTTGACGACAAACCAAAGGCTAAATTTATAAAAGATATAGATGGCGACGGGCTGATAGATGGCACAAACGGCGTCACTATCACAGGTTCAGATGTCCTAGCCTCTATCCCAAGCACAGCTAAAGTAGGCGACGAGCTAAAAGTCTCTGTGCTAAATCCAAATACAAACAAACAAGAGATAAAAACCTACATCATAAAAGAGGCAAAACCAGGCGAAACTCTAACCACATACGAGAAAAAGCCAGATCCAGATATCGAGTATGAAGCCAAAACCAAAACACTTACAGATGAATACATCAAAGTAGTAAATAAAGATGACCCAACAGATACTCAGCTAGTAAATGGCAGTCGTTTCTTGCTCAAAGATGTGCCAGTAAATACCAGCAAGCCAACCCTTGTTGATATAGACCTTGTAAGAGATGGCACCAAAATTTTCACTGGCTCTTCTAGTGGTAGATTGTTTAAATTTGGCATTCTTGACTATGTGGATGACGTTAAGCTAGTTACCTCAGTAGATGGCGGAGCGAGTAACCCAGCCAAATACCTACTCGAAAAAGACTTCGAGCACATCATCTCAACAAGTAAATTTGACGATACATTTAACGAGCGCATAAACTACAAGATCGCTCTTACAAACGATGAAAGTCCGATGATCAAATTTGGTATCGCGCAAAAAGATACAGACACAGCCACAGGTGGAGATGGTGGCAAAGTACTCATTGAGGTAAAAGACGAAGCTGGCGTTGTAAAAAGTAGCTTTTACGCAAATATCAAAGATAATATCGTAGTAGCTGACTTTGAAGCAGCTGGCGTAAAGCTAGATAGGACGCACCACGTCATAGACGCCACATATGTAGATAAAAATGGTGTAGAAAAACGAAGTGAAAATTTAACCATCACAGTCGATCTTGATGCGACGCCAGATGGGCTAAAAGAGCCAAGCTTTGGTGGCTCAAAGTCTGGCTCAGGTCAAAGCTACAAAGTAACCTTTGGTGGCGAGGCAGACGCACCAAACAGAGCAGAAGACAAGACATCTATAAAAGTAGATGTCGTCGATGTAAATAACTCATCTAAACAAATTTTGCCACTAACTGACCTAAAATATGAAGGCGAATTTCTAACGACACTAACCAGCGGTAGTAAAAATTTCATCGTAAAAAGGCTAGATGACGCTGGCAATATGTCAGTCCAAACCGTCTCAATGATCTCAAACAGCGGACTTGATGTGGATATGTATTTTTATAAATGGAACGACAAAGAATTTGCAAATAAATATAATCATGGCGCCAATACAATGCATATAAAACTTGGTTATGATAAATGGCATCTAATGAGAGAAGTAAGTGCTACAACAACTTTTAATGAAATTTCATTTAAATCTGGCAAGAATTATCTAGATCCAGCTACAAAGCCACAAAAAGGAGAGTTAAATCCAGAAGATATGGCAAGGGTTGGACACTCACCAAATGCAAAAGAGAAAGATTATACTGGCAAAACATATAACGTAAATCATACAGGAAACTATGTCTTGCGTGAAGCAGAACCAATAGGCACTGACCTTATAATGAAAATGAAAGGCTGGATATATATCGCAAAAGATGGCACTTACACTATAAGAGCTACTGATTATCAAAGCATGGTGCGCTTAGATATAGGAGACGGATCATTTGAGCATAAACCTTGGGATCCAAACAATGCAACAAATTTAAAAGTTGAGAAAGATTTTGTTTTGAATAAAGGTTTTTATAAACTAAGTGCAGCCTATGTAGATGACAATAATGATGTTGATTTAAATATAGCCATAAAAGAGAAAGCAAAGCCAGATAATGAGTATAAAACCTTAGGCTCTGCTGGCAGTGGCACGCATCTTTTTAGCGATAACTACGTAAAAGCACTAGAGCAAAATGGCTTTATAGACCATGAAACAAATAAATTTCACAAGATCCTCCAAAGAGATGGCAAATACTACGGAGATGATACAAACGACTTTAACAACATTGTGCAGTTAAAACATGACGCAACAGAGACCGTAGGAAGCAACCTAAACGATGCCTTTGTCTATAACGGCAAGCCAATGGATGGCAAAGGTGGCATAGATACACTTATCTTTGTAGATGATGTTGATCTTAGTAAAGTAGCCAACCTTGATAAAAATTTAGAAAGCTTTGAGCGCATACAGCTAGGCACAAGCGATCAAGCAGTCTCTATAGGACTAGACGCCAAAAGCGTTCTTGACATCGTCGACTCAAGGGTTACAAAGATAACGGGCAAGGCTGGCACAGAAAATATCAACACAGTGCTAAAAATCTTTGGCGACAGCGATGACATAGTAGCCCTAAAAGGTATCTTTACACAAGCAACAGATAGTGAAGTAACAATGCTGAATTCAAAACATAGCGTTATCGGAGATGAATATAACAAAGTAGCAGTTGATGCAAGTGGTCACGCTGTAAATCAAGTCTATAAAGGCGTATATGGTAGCGGAGCAAGCGCACAAACATTTTTTATCGAGATAGATAAAGATGTAAGTGTAGTTGATTTACATTAAATTTAACGTTATTAGGCTATAAATTTATAGCCTAATTTTAAAAATAAAGCATCTTTTGGATTTTTAAACTTAGTTTAAATATTTAAAATGTATAATCCAATTTCTTTTATCAACGTGGTTGGCTAGCTCAGTCGGTAGAGCAGCAGACTGAAAATCTGCGTGTCGGCAGTTCGATTCTGCCTCTAACCACCATTTCTTTTTCATAAACTTTTTTCATGGACACGGACAGATGGGTGAGCGGCTGAAACCACACCCCTGCTAAGGGTGCAGCTCTTAATCGGGGCTCGAGGGTTCAAATCCCTCTCTGTCCGCCACAAACCCCAAAAATACGGCATTTAACAACAAATTTATAAAATAAAAAAATCCCTATGCCGACCCAAATTAATAAATTGAAATATCTCGTTTAAAATCTTTTAAGTTTGAATTAAGATAATTTACATAGACATCGTAAATCATTTTAGGCGTGGAGTGACCTAATAATTTTGATAATTCTACTGGAGTAACAAAATTTTGATAAAGCATAGAAGTAGCATAAGTATGTCGCATGTTATAAAGTCGCCTATATGGTAAATTTAACTCATCTAAAATAGGCTTCCAAAAGTCAGAAGTAAAAACGCCAGTATCTCGGTAAGGTTCATTATATTGAGTTTGCAAAAGATAGATATTACCTGGATATTTTTCAATATAAGTTTTTAATCTTGTATATAAATTATCTAAAATAGGTATTGATCTAATTGAATAAATAGTCTTTGGTGTATTCTCGCCAAACCTAGAGCGAGTTGAATTTATATTTATAACCCTATTTTCTAAATCAACATCTTTCATTTTTAAAGATAATATCTCGCCAGTTCGCATACCAGTAAAAAAACCAACATATAAAAAAATTTGAAATCTATCGTTATATCTAGTAGATAATCTTAAAATATCATTTACCTGCTGGCTAGTAAAAGGCTCTATTCTTGGTGTTTTATGAACTATGCTTTTAATATGAATAATGGGATTTTTATCAATAATTTCATCTTCCAGGGCAAGCTTTAAGATCATTGACAGAGAGTTTAAATAGTGTTTTTTGCTTTTATTAGAAACGTCTTGAATTGAATTTAACCACAAACGAATAACGCTAGGCTTTATTTCGTAAATATCCAAATCAAAGAAAACATTTAGCCTATTTTTTACAATGCCCTTATTCTTGCAATACGTAGATAATTTCCATTCAGACTTACCGAGCTTAAGATATAAATCGGCATAGTATTTAAATTTAACGTTTTGCATAATTAAAACTCATTGCAAACCAAAAAGCGATCTACAAAGCTATCAACATCAGGGGCATTAAGATCGTGCTTTTCGTGATAGTGTGTGAAGTTATCTAGCTCCCTATCAAGCATTAAATTTTCAACATAGGCTAAATGCTGGACGTTTACATCACCGCCCAAGCTTTGATAGTAATTTACTAGCTCATAATCTTTCATTCTGCTTACTGGCTTAGGTTTCTCATAGCTTTTAAAAAACTCATCGCAAATTTTTAAAATTTGCCTTTGTTTTAAGGAGTTGCCAAAGCTCTTTATCTCATCGCTAGCATCTTCATATCGTTTAATAGTATTGCTATCTTTAATAATCCTAGTTTTTTGCCAAAGCTCGCCAAATTCATCAAATATTTTTAAAGGCTTCCTAGTGTCAGGATCAACGACAACAGTAACCAAGCCTTTATTATAGTTTTTAGTAAGAGATATTAGATCGATACTACCGTTTAACTTTCTATAAATTTCAAGACTTACAAACGTTTGCGACATAGTAAAACGCCTAATTTTATGCTTTAAATACCAGTAGCTAATATCGGTCAAATTATCCAAATCAGGATTTTGGCGTAAATCATCAAGAGTTTTAAAAATATACTTCATAACATACGAAGTAGCGTTTTTAATATCGGTTTCAACCCTACTATGGGTATCTAAAAAACGATCTTTGATAGCAGAAACGCACTTATCCAAATTCTCTTTAGGCACGAAAACTAGCAAATTTAAATGACAAGTCCCATCTAAATGCGGTTCTTTAGTAGTTATATAGCATCTTTTATCTGAAGCAATACCCCTAAAACATCTAGAACCAATAATTTTTCTAACCAAAGCTTGAAGTTTACTAGCACCTGCGCTAACGCTATGATCTTCATCATCGATAAACTTTTTATTATAAACAAGCTTTTTCTTACCGCTCTTAAGGGTTACAAGCTTTTGTTTATGATACTCACTAGGCAAGGTAAAAACTGCGAAAATAGGACAAAGTCCTTGACTTAGAGCATAATCATTAAGGCTAGCTACTCGGTTATTAAGTTCAGCAATATATCTGTTTGAGTTATGCCAGCTAGAAAAATAAAAGTTAGAGTAAGGAACATACTCGCCATTTATCATAAAGAAATTACTATCAAGAAATTTCTTTTGATTTTCTAACTTATTTTTTAAAAAGATTTTATCAGTTTCACTAATACCATACATTTTTTACACCTTTGAACACAGTTATATTATATTTAGCCAAGAGCGCACGCTCATTCCCCACTACGTGGGGCCCCTTTTGCGTTGCGCGCTGCGCTCGTCAAATAGCGTTCTAAAGCAATGTGTTTATCTGCTGGATCGTAATAAAACTCTGAAAAAATATCTTTCTCAGATGGTAACATAGTAATAAATATGCTAAAGCTATAATCGCTAGTTTTTTCGCTTTTATAAGTCGTTATATCGCCAAGAATAGGAATATTTTCAATAAATGGAATAGTCTTTGTTGATTTAATCGTTTCTTTGCTATTAATACCGCCAATAAGAAATGAATTTGTATCAGTAAGATAAACATTTGTCTTTAGATGCCTACTTGAAATTCTAGGGGTCAATGTATCATCAAGCAAATTTTCAATATATAGATCCAAAGTAAAACTAACACTATCATTAGTAATCAAGACACTCGAAATATAAAGCTTTAAGCCAACATCTTGATATTCAACTTGGTTAGTAGTAATGCTTTGACTATTTTGAATATCGATTGATGATTTTTGAATAGGGGTTTTTATAACGCTCTCAATTACGCTATCTTTATTATCAATAACAGTAACTCTAGGATTATAGATCAGATCAGAAACGCCCTTTTCTTTAAGTAAATTTATAAGACTGGTGACAGAATCTTTATTAACTTTGGTGCTATCGACCGTAAGAACGTTGGTAATAATTTTAAAGTAGAAATGATCTAAAGGACTTAAGATAGATTCTATACGTGGTCCAATCTCTTTAAGCTTTGTGTTATCTGTGCTAATAATAGTAAAGCTAAGCTGTCGTAATTGATAGCTAGTATCAAGCCCATTAATAAGATTATCAATAATCTTATACTGGCTTTCAGTAGTAATAAGCAATATCCTATCACTATAAACAGTGTATTTTATATTTTCACTAAACAAAGACAAGGCAGATACAACATCTTCTTTGGATATGTGCTTAAATTTTATTATGTAGTCTTTCAAAACTGGCTTATCTTCAACTTTTGGATTGTATATTAATAAAACGCTATCTTGAATTAGATAGTCAAGCCCATTAACATTTAAAATATCTTTAAGCAACTTAGAAAAAGTATCGGTATTGCTTAAATCAAGCGTAGGTAAAAACACATCAAAGTTAGTATCAACATTGCCACTAATAACAATATTTTTACCAGTTATAGAACTAATCTCGCCCAAGAAATCGTTAAAAGTAATATTTCGATATTCTAAGGCAGATAAACTACTTGTGAGTAGGAAACATAGAACTAGAATCAGTTTGTGGAGATTTTTCATTGCAAACCCTTTGTGATGAATTTTCTAGACCTTTTAAAACTCTTTCAAATTCTGCATTACAAGAAACAAAGTAATCAATGTAGTTGCCTGACTTCTTATCATGTAAGAATATATGGCAGTTAGAAGAAGAAAGAAGCTCCAAAAAGCTATCTAAAGATAAATCAATAGCGTAATTTCTAAATTTACAACCGCTTGGAAAACAAGTTATCCTTAGATAGATTTTATTATCGTTAAAAATAGTGGTGTTAATATCTGAATTATCTACACTATTTGAAATTGTTTTAGGCTCTTTAGAATCAGAAGTATTTAAATCAACAAACCTAGTTTCTTGTTTAGTTGATTGAGCTGGCTCGTGCTTAGGCTCGAGGAATTTATAAATCAAATAAGAAAAAACTATGAAAGCTAATAAAAATAAAATCTTTTTAGTTGCATAGCTTTTATAAATTTCTTTTGAGCCACTACTATATAAATCTGATATTTTTTGATTAAATTTCAAATTCTCGGAATTAATAAGGTTATCATTTACCTGCGATGAAGTGCTATAAACTTTATACTTAAAAAGCTTGCTAAAAAGCCTTTTACCGCTAGGCTGAGCCATATACATTAGTTCTGTATGAACTAAATACTCTCTATTTGTCTGACGTTTAGACTGGAAAAGAAAGATAATATCGATCCCAAAATGTCCGTGATAGCTTAAAAACCTACCCAAGCTCTCATTAAACGTTTTCGAAAAGGTGTTATAAGCTTCGTCAAGGACTATTAAACAATGATGATAATTTTCATATATGCCACTTTTTAAGGCATATTCATCATAATTATCTACATTGTCTAAAAAGCCATTTTCGTATTGAGAGCTAAGCGTATATTCTTGACTAACTGCGGTAAGAAAATCATTTTTATCATATTGTTTTACAAAGCCATCAAAATGATCAAATTTTAAACCATTGATATTAGTGTAAATAAATCTATACTTTGATTCGCCTTTTAAGTGCAATTCATATTCATCATTAATAAGATGAACGGCTTTATATGTTTTTCCAGAACGTGGCGGACCAATAATTAAGCTAAGCATGCTATCTACTCATTAAGGTTAATAGATCGGTTATGATCTTTGTCATATTAGCCCTAACATACAAGATAACCTTGTAGAGTTGTAAGGCAAAGAACAAGCTAAGAATAGATATAAACAAAGTCATCGCAGTCGAAAAAGCAGAAGCTAAACCACTTTGGTGCAAAAATTCCATAGCAGAATTTAAAACAGTTTGATTAGGCAAGCCGCCAAAAGAACCGCTAACGCTAGAGCCATAATCAAACATTTTAGGGATATATTCCCTAAGTAAATTCCAAATTTTCATAATAAATAAAATGGCATATCCAGCAAAAGCGATAAGAAAAGCTACAAATGAAGCATAAATAGGGACTATAAAAGCTAAAATTGTATTTCTTATGCCAATTTTCTTTACCAGGAATTCAATAAAATTAACTATAAACCCACCAACGGCACCGATTAACCATTTCATGATTCACCACCTACCTTAAAAAGATATTTCAAAGAAAACATAATGATCTCGAAGCTAAACCAAATCGTGAAAAATAAAGTAAGAATAGACTTATAAGGAGCAACGAAACGACAAGGATCAATCTCAAATAAATTCTTAGTGTTGCTACCAGGAGTTGGACCACTAATAGTAAAAGGACAAGTGCCTTTAGGAATATCAGGGGCATCAATGCCTTTATTAATAATATCAAGCGAATCGTTAAAGTTATTCATTAAATTATCAATGTCGCCCTTAAGATTGTTTAGAAAATTAAAAGCATCATTAACAGAAACATCAAATTTAGCAAGCTCGCTTTGTAAAGAAGCAAAAGAAGTAGCAGTATTAACATTAGGCTCATACTTCCATTGCTCTTGCTGTTGATTTTTGATAGCTGTCAAATTCTCATTAATAGAGTCGAGCTTTGAATTACTTTGACTAATAGCACGTTCCAAAGAACTTAAATCAATAGATTGTGATGGAACTAAAGCAGTAGATGAACTACTATCACTACTACCAGAGCTAGAAGAACCATTTGAAGGACTTGTAGAAGTGCTATCTTTAGGAATAGAATTAGTAACCTTATTATCAGAACTAATAGTATTAACATAACCAGTTGAAAATCTACTATTGCCTCTTGGAGTCTTATAATTGTAAGAATAAGTTACATCTTGAACTTTTGAGCCAGTCTGCGTAGTAGTTTCAATAACTTCAACATCGATAACACTACTATCAGGCGTAACTATGCTACCTTTATAAGTTGTTTTATTGCCACTAATGCCAACTTGCTTAATCGTCATAGGCAAATTTGAAGTAGGTTTATCAGAAGACCTAAACATAGTATTTAAATCATATTCAAGATTTATATTTCTAACTTCATTAGGGACGGTTATATCTTTTGTAGGGATAGGCTTAGAGGTATCTTTTAGCTTAGCAGTAACAATAAGATTATTCTCAACATGAGGAGCAGAAGCATCCTTAGGAAAATCAAACTTTTTTAAATTTGGAGAAAAATCAGCCAATTTTTGCGGAGATCTTACAACATCAGGAGAAGTTGATAAAGCAGGATCAACCTTACCAGTTTTTTTAAAAGTATCATTTAAAATAACAGCTTCATCAGTAACAGGCTTAAAATCAAAAACTGGCTCAGGACCAGACTTAGTAGCTTTAATATCAACTATTTCAGGTTTATACTCAAGCAAATTTATTTTAGGTGGTTTAGATCCGCTAGAAAACAAATCCATAAAAAATTTAGATAAAGAACCTAGACCATTTTTTAAAGATTTAATAGGCAAAGAAGCACTACCAAAAACAAATAAACCAAGGTCAACAGATTTATCCGAAAGAACTTTATTAACAGTTTTAGGTGACCAACAACCAACAGGAAAACTCATACAAAAAGCAGTTTCAACAAGACCATAAGAATCATGACAACCATCATGATACCTTAAACCCATTTTTTCACAATTAGACTGATCTATTTTAGGATCAGGAACACACTCTTCAACAATTTTTGCCCCAAAAAGAGAATCAAGCTTTATTTCATTGTAGATCATAGGTTCAGGACACCAATCAGGGCGTTTATCAGGCTCACACTTACCAGTTTCTTGATTGAAAATATGATCTTTTGGGCAAGATACACATTGTTTAGTCTTTAAATCTAAAAATTGATCAGCAGAACAATTGTAGGGATAATAATTAGAAAAAGAAACAGAACTAGCAAGAAAAGAATATTCTTCAGTTCCTTGATAAGTAGTAGAACCAGTTACATTATATAATTTTCCATTACCAATAAAATGCTCACCACCAGAAAGCTCATAACAAGTAGGAATAGGACTTTGAACAATCTCTGAATCAACAACATAATAAGACCGACCATAAACAGAAAATACTTTATAACCACCTTTGTCATCGAGAGAAGGAATTACACGAGCAAAAGTACTCATAGGAAGACACTCGGCATAAGCAGACAAAAAAGAAAAAAACATAGAAAACAAAAGAAAAAATGATTTTATTCTTTTCATAAATTTAACCCTTTAAAAAATTTAATACCTGACGCCCTGCGGTTGTCGCTTCATTTTTATTCTGCGAAAAAAATGAAGTGTAAAACGATACGCGTGCTAAAAAACTACTTAACGAAAGAGAGAGCTATGACGTATATAAAAATAGGCACAAAAAAGAGAGCAAAAATACTTAAAAAATAATTAAAAACATCATTATTCAAAACTTCGATCATCGTGTAGCTCCGACAATAATTAACCCAATAAGAAAAGAAAATGCTATAAGTATCGCAGAAAGACCCATTAAAAAGTTAAATTGATATTCATATATACCTAGATTTGGAATTAAATCATTTTTTTGGATGTAGCAAATATTAGTTTTAGTGTTAAAAATATAATTAGTTTGAAAATTAGAAACAGAACGATAAGAAATAGAAACGCTATTATCAAAATTTACTAAAAATACTTTTTTATCTTTTATGTAGAAATCTTTAACGCAGATATTTAAATTAGGGATATATATAGCATTTTCTTTCATTATTTAAACCTTGTAAGGGGAGTTAAAGCCCCCCTAAACTTACTTAATGAAGCCCTTAACTCTACGAGCAATCATAAAGATGAAAGCGACAGCGACAACGCCAGCAAAAACGTAATCGAACAAAGCGTAATCTGCTTTTAACGGCGTAGTCGGAACAACTGGAGCATCCCCAGCAAAAAGAGCTGGAGCTGAAAGCAACATTGAACCAACAACAGCAACTTTACCCTTAGTAGATTCTAGAAAATTTTTAACTTTTCCCATATCTAACTCCTTTTTAAAAAATAGAGATCAATCTCTACAAAATTTAAAAAAAATAAACTTTGTAGAAATCGATAGAGCGGGAGAGGGTTTGCAACTCACATTAAGGCATAGCCCCCGCTTTTAACTATTTAGATGCTTTAGTTTCTTTCAAAAAAGGATTTTCATTGAAAACTTGGAAACTTAAAGTTTCGTCAGGGAACATATATGCACCATTACGAGTATTTAAGAAACGGTATGGAACAGCGATATATTTGCCTTTAACAGAATCAAATTTAGACTTTAAAGAAAAATCGTAATTGATTGTTTCAGTTGATTTAACAAGATAGCCATGTTGATCACGACTTTCAAAGGTAATAGTTACATCAATAGACGATGCAACTTCGCCAGTCTTTTTGTCGATACGAGAAATCGGACGAACTTCGTCACAAAAACCTAAAAGATAAGTGTACATGTGTAGCTCCTTAAAAATATTTGTTTGTAGCTTAGTATTTTAGGGGCAGAGCTACACCACCCCCAACAGTTTTACAACGTATTAAGGTTGTAACAAACAAGCCCCTAAACATCTCTACTCTGTTGCGGGCGGTAAGTTAAGTTATAAATTCATAAGATATTGCTAAAATCCTCTTGCTTAATTAGAATTATTGCAATTTCTTAAAAGGAATTATTGCATAATAATTATAAAACAAATCTTAAATATTGGAATAATTTCAAGAAATGAACAAAAGAGAAGTAGCCGAATTTATCGGAAAAGATATAAAAACTATCTATAACTGGGAAAAAAATAACCCAAACCTATACAAAATACTAGAATTTTATTTTCAAAAAGAAAGTGAAATTAATCCAAAGCATAAAGAGCTAATAGAACTATTTGACAAACTAAGTGAAATAGAACAAGAATTTTACCTATCGGATATAAAAGCAAGGATACTTAAAAAAGAGATAGGGGGATAGAGTGAGAATACTAAAAGCTTTATTATTACTTTGCATTTTTTTAATTGCTGATCCCATAGAAATACACGTAGAGAAAAACAAAAACTATAACAAATACATAAAAGATTTAAATTTAGTAGGCGACTGGAACATACAAACGGAGAGATACTTTATAGATTTTATACTCACAGCAGGCAGTAGCTGGGATATAAGTTTTGAAAAAAATCACGAAATTTTACTTGATAATCAACCAAGAGAAATGTTTTGGAAATACAACAAAGAAAAAGGGGAAATAAGCATCTACAACAAAAAAGAAATAACCATATACGGCGGAGATGAAATAGTTTTAAAAGAATACATAGGAAATAAATGCTTTAAAGCAGAACTAAACAAAAACTACCAAATAAAAATGTGTAAAACAAAAGGAAAAATACTAAATAACGTAAAAGACTTGATAAAAATAGAAATGAAATAAAGTATATAGTATTCAAATCCCTCTCTGTCCGCCACTAGTTATAAACAATCACAAATTTTTATCAACTTTTGCAAACATTAAGCCACGGTTTTAACGTTATTTTAAAGTCTTTATTCAAAAAATTACAAATAATAGCAAACTATTATTATCATAACTTTTTAGCTGACTATTTGACTGACTAGCTCAAAAAAATAGCCAAAATATTCTGTCTTAATCAGTCAAAAAGATACAAATACCTATACTCTCACGCCAACTGCGATAACACATTTTAAAAATTAAAGCCAATAAAGTCTTGTTAAAAAGATAGCCATGACGCATACAAGCTCTGAAAGCATAAAAGTCTTAATAAATTTAAAAGAGAAAACTATAGGGACAGCACTTCATAGTAATTTTTAAAAATAGCCCTTTCTTACTATGAAATTTCATCTAAAACAATAGGAAATTTTATTTAATAAAAGTTGATTTGCTATTAAAATTTGAATTAAAAAATCAAGGGCATTGCGCCCTTGAAATTATGATCTAACAGGTGAAAGATAAGGTTTTTCAGAGTGCATAGACATCTCGTTTTGTTGTCTAAATGCTATATACTCTTCTTCGCTTAATTTTTTTATGTTAGCTATAGTGATCTTAAGAGGTGTGATACCTGAGAGCGGATCGTGGTCTTGTGCGTTTGCGAGCTCATTGCCATCAGCCTCACTATAGTGGAAAGTCGTAAATATCGTACTCTCTCTAAGGTCAGGATTTACGCGAAGTTTAGCTGCGATCCTACCACGTTTGTTCTCTACCATTGCGTAGCAGCCATCTTCTAGCTCTCTCTCTCTTGCGATATCAGGGCTTACTTCGATTAGCGGACCTTCGATGCCAGCACCATACTCTAGCGGTGGGCACTCTCTAGTCATCGTACCAGTGTGGTAGTGATAAACTTTTCTACCTGTTGTAAATAAGCAAGGATAGACCTCATCAGGCACTTCGCTCATCGCACCTGAGCCTACTGGATAGCCATCAGGTATATGCATTTTGGCTTTAAATTCAGCCTCCATGCTTGCACGCTTATCTTTATCATCAGCGTAAAGTACTGGAGCTAGGCGGAATTTACCATCAGGTAGCATTGATTTGTGATCGGTATAAAGATCAGGTGTGCCTGGGTGATCTTCATCAGGGCATGGCCAGCTGATGCCACCTAGTTTTTCAAGTCTATAGTAGCTGATACCGCCAAAGAATTTAGGCATTAGTTTTCTAAGCTCGTCCCAAACCTCTTCTGCACTTAAGAAGTCAAATCCCTCAAGTCCCATAGCTTTTGCGATGTTGCAAACTACTTTCCAGTCAGGCTCTACGCCAGCTACTGGCTCGCTTGCTTTTCTAGTTCTTTGAACGCGGCGAGATGTGTTGATAAATGTACCATCTTTTTCGCCCCAACCAGCTGCAGGTAAGACGACATCAGCTTTTTGAGCACTTTCAGTAAAGAATAGATCTTGCACGATGAAACAGTCTAGGTGATGTGTAGCATGCACAAAGTGCTCTGTCCAAGGGTCACTCATAACAGGGTTTTCGCCATAAACGTAAAGCACTTTTAGCTCGCCGCTATCCATCTTATCAGGTGCGTATGTTAGTTTAAAGCCAGGCACCGGATTAAGCTCGAAGTGCCAAACTTTGCGAGCTTGCTCTTGTGCATAAGCGCTATTTACTGCACCTGCTGGGATGACATTAGGTAGTGCGCCCATATCGCATGAGCCTTGAACGTTGTTTTGTCCACGAAGTGGATTTACTCCAGCGCCTTTTTTACCTAAATTTCCTGTTAGGATCGCTAAATTTGAAAGCGAGAATACATTTGATGTGCCGTCGCTAAACTGAGTGATACCCATAGTGTAGCAAATAGCTGCACTGCCAGCTTTTGCATACATCCTAGCAGCCTCAGTGATAAGCTCTTTTTTAACACCAGTCTCACGCTCAAATCTCTCAGGAGTGAAGTCTTTTACGGCTTCTTTTAGATATTCAAAACCCTCTGCATATTTTTCGATAAATTCTGTATCTTGTAAATTTTCAGAGATGATGACGTTCATCATTGTGTTTAGTGTTTTAATGTTTGAGCCAACTGGAATTTGCAAGAATATATCGGCTTTTTTAGCCATATCTGTGCGTTTTGGATCCACAACGATCATTTTTGCACCACGCTCTAAGCCTCTTTGCATCTGCATAGCGATGATCGGGTGGCATTCGCTTGTGTTTGTGCCTATTAGTAAAAATACATCTGTATCAGTCGCAAACTCAACAAGATCGTTTGTCATTGTTCCGTTTCCAAGGGTGCTGGCAAGACCTGCCACTGTTGGAGCGTGTCAAAGACGAGCGCAGTGATCTACGTTGTTACTTCCTAAAGCACGAAAGAATTTTTGAAATACATAGTTGTCTTCGTTGTTTGAACGAGCTGAACTAAAGCCCATGATAGAGCTTGGACCATATTTTTCTACGCTATTTTTAAAAGTCTTTCCTAAAAATTCATAAACCTCTTCAAAGCTAACCTCTTCAAGTTTACCCTCTTTGTTAAACTCTCCGTTTAGTTTTCTCATCATTGGTTTAGTTAAACGTTTTGGAGAATTTACAAATTCCCAACCAAACATACCTTTTAAGCACAACTCGCCATCATTTACATGGTGGTTATCAGTCGGCTTTGCATCGACTATCCTACCGTTTTCTACGATAAGGTCTATGCCGCAACCAGTTCCGCAATACGGACAGGTTGTTTGAACAATCTTTTGCATAGATTTCCTTTCAAGTAATATTTCTAATAGTTCGGTTATTATATACCTTATAAAATAAAAGTAGTTTTAAAATTAATTATTT
>NZ_PPAW01000019.1 GCF_002913225.1 Campylobacter concisus
AATTTGTGCACTTACAAGCGATATTTTTACCATGCTATTTGGTAGATTTTTACAAGGTGTAGGTGCTATCGGAGCAGTTGCAACTGCGATGATAAGTGACTATATAACAGAAGAAAAACGCTCAAAAGCTATGGCGATAATGGGCGCTTTTATAGGGCTTAGTTTCACGCTTTCTATGGTACTTGGGCCGCTTCTTGCCAAAGACTATGGGCTTTCAAGCCTCTTTTACTTAAGTGCCGCTCTTAGCCTGCTTTGCATTGTGCTTCTTTACACCGTTGTGCCAAAAGAGATAAAAGTGAGTGCTAAAAGTGAAAAAGTACCATTTGGTAAGCTGTTTTTACAAAAAGACTACATGATCATAAATTTCACCTCTTTTATGCAAAAGATGCTAGCAAGCATCGCATTTTTGGTGATCCCTATCGTTTTAGTAAAAGAGTACGGTTACGAAAGCAGCGAGCTTTACAGGGTCTATACCCTTGGCGCAGTGCTTGGCTTTTTGGCTATGGGGCTAGCTGGTGCCCTTGGCGATGGCAAGGGACTTAGCAAGGTCATCTTG
>NZ_PPAW01000020.1 GCF_002913225.1 Campylobacter concisus
TTGAACAAATGTCTAGCTCAATGAATGCTATCTCTCAAAAGACAGCTGATGTCATAAGACAAAGTGATGAAATTAAAAACATCATAACTATCATTAGAGATATAGCAGATCAAACAAACCTTCTAGCTCTTAATGCTGCAATAGAAGCAGCACGTGCAGGAGAACATGGCAGAGGATTTGCAGTTGTTGCTGATGAAGTAAGAAAACTAGCTGAAAGAACTCAAAAATCTCTAGGAGAGATAGAAGCAAATACAAATGTCCTAGCTCAATCAATAAATGAGATGAGTGAATCAATTAAAGAGCAAAGTGAAGGAATCAATATGATAAATCAATCAGTTGCTCAAATAGATCACCTAACAAAAGAGAATGTTGTAATTGCAAACCAAGCAAATGAAGTAACATCAGAAGTAGATGAGATGGCTAAAGCTATTGTTGAGGATGTTAGGAAGAAGAGGTTTTAACAAACAAACCCAAGCACAATACAAAGCATAGTCCTCTGAAGCATTAGAGGGCTATGTGAATTTAGACTACTTGTTTTTCTGCTTTAAACTTTGAATTTAATACTCAAGAAAATTCAAGCAAATTTTAAAATTAGAGCTGGCACATCACGCTTCCAAATTCAGTGGCAAGTGATAACGAGACCTAAAATCAGTAGTCAATTCTTGCGAGTGAATGGAATTTTAAAATTTGTAAAGACAGCTTAATTAAATTTCTAAATTTGCTTTATCAAAAAGGGGAGACAAGGGGACTTGAATTACGAAGCTGTCCCCTTATCCCCCTTTTTAAATCCCCTAAACCCCTCGCACGTTAGAGGTGCATGCAATTGTGCTAAAGCACTGCATGTGGATGATTTCAATAAAATTTAAATTTAGAGCCGTGATATGCTCGTTTATAAATTTTAAAATTTCTTGTTCCATCGTGCATAAATTTGATTAAATAAAAGATAAATTTAGCCCAATTTATGTGTTACTTTTCTACTCAACTATTTAAATAAATTTATAATTTATTTTTTTAAGATTTACTTGTAAAATCCCCATAAATATGTAAAAAAATTGCTTTAAATTATCACATTAGTTCTTTTATCAAGGGCTATTTATATAAATTTTCTTAAACTAATATGTAATTTTATGTTTTAAGTTTATTAAAATTTTATCTATGTAAATCAGGGGTAAATAAGTTTAATGAGGATAATATCTATTAAATTTGTTTAAATCTTTGAAGGAGAAAAAATGAATCGACGAGATTTCATCAAAAGTGCTGCAGCTAGTGCTGCTTGTGCTAGTGCTGGCATCGCTGTGCCAAGCTCGCTAAGTGCGGCAAGTGAAGTTGAAAAAGGTTGGCGTTGGGACAAAGCTGCCTGTAGATTTTGCGGAACTGGATGTGGCATCATGGTCGCAACCAAAGAGGGCAAGATAGTAGCTGTAAAAGGCGATCCAGAAGCACCAGTAAACCGCGGTCTAAACTGCATCAAAGGCTACTTTAATGCTAAGATCATGTACGGCGAAGATAGGATCACTCATCCGCTTTTACGTGTAAATGAAAAGGGCGAATTTGACAAAAAAGGTAAATTTAAGCAAGTAAGCTGGAAACAAGCATTTGACGTGATGGAAGCTCAGTTTAGAAAGACTTATGATGAGCTAGGACCTCACGGTATCGGTGTGCTTGGCTCTGGTCAATACACTATCCCAGAGGGCTATACAGCTGTTAAGCTTATGAAAGGTGGCTTTAGAAGCAACAGTATCGATCCAAACGCAAGACACTGCATGGCAAGTGCGGTTCTTGGTTTTATGCAAGTTTTTGGTATCGATGAGCCATCAGGCTGCTTTGATGACATCGAGCTAACAGATACCATCATAGCTTGGGGCGCAAATATGGCTGAGATGCACCCGATCCTTTGGGCGCGCGTGAGCGATAGAAAGCTTAGCGATCCTGATAGAGTAAAGGTCGTAAATTTAAGCACTTACTCAACTAGAACATCAAATTTAGCCGATATCGAGATCATTTTTGCTCCGTCATCTGACCTTGCTATCTGGAACTACATCGCTCGTGAGATAGTTTATAACCACCCTGAGATGATCGATGAAGAGTTTGTTAAAAAACACTGCGTCTTCACAGCTGGCCCAGTTGATATCGGATATGGTCTTCGTCCAGACATCCACCACAAAAAATATGCTCCAAGCGAGCTAGACACAGCTGCGACTGAGAAGTCAAAGGTGCTAAGCGAGGCTGAGGGCGTTACGCTTTCTTATCTTGGCCTAAAGGCTGGTGATACGCTAGAAAATAAAAATGCTGCAAAAGCTGGCGATCACTGGCAAATAACATTTGAAGAGTTTAAAAAAGCTCTTGCGCCTTACACACTTGATTTTACAGCTAAAGTGGCAAAAGGCGATCCAAACGAAGATATCAATGAATTTAAGAAAAAATTAAAAGCACTTGCTGATCTTTACATCGAGAAAAATCGTAAAGTCGTGAGCTTCTGGACTATGGGCTTTAATCAACACCAACGCGGCACATGGGTAAATGAGCAAGCTTATATGGTGCATTTCTTACTTGGCAAGCAAGCACTTCCAGGCTCAGGTGCCTTTTCTCTAACAGGTCAGCCAAGTGCGTGCGGAACAGCAAGAGAGGTTGGAACATTCGTTCACCGCTTGCCAGCTGACATGGTTGTCGGCAATCCAAAACATAGAGAGATCACTGAAAAACTTTGGAAACTACCTGCTGGCACACTAAATGCCGTACCAGGCTCACACTACGTAAAAATGATGCGTGATCTTGAAGATGGCAAGGTTAAATTTATCTGGGTTCAAGTAAATAACCCATGGCAAAACACTGCAAACGCAAACCACTGGATCAAAGCAGCTCGCGAAATGGACAACTTCATCGTCGTAAGCGACCCTTATCCAGGAATTTCTGCAAAAGTAGCTGACCTTATCCTCCCAACTGCGATGATCTACGAAAAATGGGGCGCATACGGCAACGCCGAGAGAAGGACACAGCACTGGAGACAGCAAGTGCTCCCTGTTGGCGAAGCGATGCCTGATATCTGGCAGATGCTTGAGTTTAGTAAGCGCTTTAAACTAAAAGATGTTTGGGGCGAGAAAAAGCTAAATGACAAAGTGACACTTCCAAGCGTGCTTGAGGCTGCAAAAGCTATGGGATATAGCGAAGAAGATACGCTATTTGACGTGCTTTTTGCAAACGAAGATGCTAAGAAATTTAGCGCAAACGATCCGATCATGGAAAACTATGACAACACAGAAGTCTTTGGCGACAGCAGAAAAGTGATCGGCTCAGATGGTAAAGAATTTAAAGGATATGGATTTTTCATCCACAAATATCTTTGGGAAGAGTATAGAAAATTTGGCGTTGGCCACGGCCACGACCTAGCTGACTTTGACACTTACCACAGAGTAAGAGGTCTTAGATGGCCAGTTGTCGATGGTAAAGAGACTCAGTGGAGATTTAACACCAAATTTGACCCATACGCTAAAAAAGCTGCTCCAAATGATAAATTTGCATTCTACGGCAACAAAAACGCAGCCCTTCCAACAGGCGATCTAAAAGGTGTGAAAAATCAAGAGAAAACTCCTCTTGCAAACAAAGCAAAAATTTTCTTCCGCCCTTACATGGATCCATGCGAGATGCCAAGCAAAGATTATCCATTCTGGCTATGTACTGGCCGTGTTCTAGAGCACTGGCATACAGGCACGATGACTATGCGTGTTCCTGAGCTTTATAGAGCCGTCCCAGAGGCGCTTTGCTACATGCACGAAGATGACGCTAAAAAGCTTGGCGTAATGCAAAACGAGATCGTTTGGGTCGAGTCACGCCGTGGCAAGGTAAAAGCAAGAGTAGATCTAAAAGGTAGAAATAAGCCGCCAGTAGGACTTGTTTATGTGCCTTTCTTTGATGAAAACGTATTTATAAATAAAGTCTGCCTTGACGCTACTTGCCCTATCTCAAAAGAGACAGACTATAAAAAGTGCGCGGTTAAAATTTACAAGGCGTAAAAGTGGCTGATATGGAATTTTCAAGTAGGCGAGAAGCTTTGAAATTTGGAGCTAAGGCAGCGATCTTAGCTCTTGGCGGAGGCTTTGTATGGTCACTTAGTGCCAAAGCCTCACCGCTTGTACTTCTTAGACCGCCTGGTGCGAAAGCGGAGAAGCAGTTTTTGAAAAGCTGTATTAGGTGTGGGCTTTGCGTAGAGGCCTGTCCATTTGATACGCTAAAACTTGCTACTCTTGAAGATGGTATAAGTGTCGGTACGCCTTATTTTGAGCCTAGAAAAATTCCTTGTCATATGTGCGAGCATATCCCTTGCGTGCCAGCCTGTCCGACTGGGGCACTAGACGCAAATTTAGTTAGCACAGCTGGCAAACTCGATATCAACAAAGCCAAAATGGGCGTTGCAGTGGTCGATATGAAAAACTGCGTGGCCTACTGGGGCATACAGTGCGACGCTTGTTACAGAGCCTGTCCGCTCATAGACAAAGCCTTGTATCTTGAGTATCGCCGCAACGAAAGGACGCAAAAGCATGCATTTTTGCTCCCAGTAGTTGACAGCGATATTTGCACGGGTTGTGGCGTGTGTGAGCGAGCCTGTATCACCGAAAAAGCAGCCATTACTGTGCTAAACCGCGAGGTTGTGCTTGGCAAAGTTGGCGATAACTATGTCAAAGGCTGGATAAAAGAAGATGAAAGGCGCGTGGATGATGCCAACAGCAAGATAAAGCTCGACATAAAAAAGGCGACTGACTATCTAAATGGCGGTGAGCTATGAAATTTTTAATCTTAAGACGAATAACTCAAATTTCTATCCTAGTGCTATTTATCCTAGGAAATGTTTATGGAGTTAAGATACTTAGCGGAAATTTAAGCTCATCTACGCTTTTTGGACAAATTCCACTAAGCGATCCATTTGCGGTGCTTCAAATTTTACTAGCAAGCTTTAGCGTAGGCATAAATGGGGTAATAGGCGCAATCATCGTCTTTGCATTTTACGCACTCATCGCTTCTAGAGCGTTTTGCTCGTGGGTTTGCCCAGTAAATTTACTAACCGACATTGCTTACAAGCTAAGGGAGAAATTTGGCTTTAAGGGTGAGAAAATTTTAAACGTAAGTAAAAATTTGCGCTATTACTTACTAGCGCTTGCTCTTATCTTAAGCCTTGCTCTGTCAGTGCCAGCGTTTGAGAGTATTAGCTTTATAGGTATCATCCAGCGTGGCATCATCTATGGCTCAGTTAGCGCCATTGGCATCGCCATTGGCATAGTGGCCTTTGATATGTTCGTACTAAAGCGTGGAATTTGCTCACACGTCTGCCCGCTTGGTGCATTTTACGCGGTGATATCAAAATTTGCTCTTATCAGAGTAAAACACGACGCAAATGCCTGCACAAAATGTATGAAGTGCAAGCTCGTCTGCCCAGAGGTGCAAGTGCTAGATATGATCGGCAAAGAGAGCCGCGCGGTTAGCTCAAGCGAGTGCATAAGCTGCGGTAGATGCATCGACGTTTGCGGCGACGGGGCGCTAAATTTTAGTATTAGAAATTTAAGGAGAGAAAAATGAAAATGAAAATAATGGCGCTTGGAGCACTATGCGCTGCCTTTTTAGCGGCATGTGCATTGAATAATCCAAGCATTAGCGATTCGCAGATCGGCCTTAGAAATGTCGATTTGTTAGATGATAAAGACGTTGTTTTAAAAGACATCAACTACACAAAAGAGCCAGCGGGTATGGCAAAGAGGTTTGATAGATCTTTTGAAAATGCACCTCCGTTTATCCCACACGACACTGAGGGTTTGGTGCCTATCACAAAAGATTCAAATATGTGCGTAACCTGCCACATGCCTGAGTTTGCAAAAGATAGCGGAGCTACTCCTATCCCAGCTTCTCACCTTTATGACATCAGAAACAAAAAAGATCTTGCAGGCAAGCTTGATGATGAGAGATATAACTGCACAACTTGCCACGTCGAGCAACAAAATGGCGTAACTCAGCTTGTTGGCAATAAATTTAAGCCTGACTTTAGAGATAAAAACGGCTCACATAAGTCAAATTTACTAGACGTTTTAAATGACGGCGTTAAGTAATGCAAAGCAGGCGCGAGCTTTTTAGCAAAATTTTGGGGGCAAAACCTGCTCCCAAATTTATAAATCCGCCATTTTTTAGCGGTGAATTTGACTGCGCTGGCTGTGAGGCTGGCTGCGTAAGTGCCTGCGAAAAAGAGCTTCTTAGCTTTGAAAATGAAAGAGTTGTTTTTAAAGTTAAAAAGCTAGGCTGCGACTTTTGCGAAGAGTGTGCGAAAGCTTGTCAAAGTAGCGCTCACGTGACACTAAGCTTAAACTCGCCAAAGAGCATAAACGCAAAGGTTAGCATCAACGTCGCTAGCTGCCTAGCGTGGAATGACACGATTTGCTACAACTGCCTTGATGCTTGTAAATTTAAAGCAGTTGAGTTTCTTGGTGTTTTTCGCCCTATAATCAATCAAAATTGCGTAAGCTGCGGCGAGTGCTTTGATGTTTGTTTTAAAAATTCGCTTGAGATGGAGGCTTTATGAGAGTTTTATTTTTTCTTTTTTGCTTGTTAAATTTTGTCTTTGCAAATGAGATCACAATGCCTGTTAAAGAGATAGAAGCTAGTGCAAATGTGCTTAATACTACGCTGATAAATGGCAAACTTTTTATCGCAACTGATGGTGGCACGGTTGAAATTTACGATCCAAAAGAGTCTAAATTTGATGAGATCATCAAAATGGATGATATAAAAACATACGTAAGCGACCATGAGAGGCCAAAAATTTTAAGCGTAGATGAGCTTGGCGGAAAGATCCTCATCCTAAGCGAGGGTGACTACGCTACAAAGGTGCTTTATATAAGAGAAAATGGGCAGATGAGAAGCATAAAAATGGCTAATCAAGCGATAAAAAAGGCTCTATTTTTAGGTGATGAGCATATAGCACTTGCCTCGATCAGCAATGAAATTTACTTTTTAAACCTAAAAAGTGGCGAAATTTATGATAGTTTTAAAATATCAATCGCAATGCTCTCAGATATGGAGATAAGCGAGGATAGAGGCACGCTAGCGATCGCTTGCGAGAGTGGTAAGGTCTATTTTTACAATGTTCGCACTAAAAAAATGGACAAAATTTTAGATATCCACACTGATAATATCTACGACGTCGCCTATAAAAATGGCGTCATGATAAGTGGAGGCACCGACAGGATCGTTGGCATCTTCTCAGCTGGGACGCTAAAAAAGATAAACACTGGCTTTTTGGTTTATGGCGTGGGGCTTAGTAGTGACGGTAAGACCGCTGCATATATGAGCGATGAGATGAGCGATGTAAATTTGGTTGATAGCACAAGCCTAGAAAATATCGCAATGCTAAAAACTGGGCAAAGCACGATAAATAGCATAGTTTTTATAAGCGACAACGAGGTTGTGACCTCTGCTTATGAGAAGAAAATTTTATTTTGGAGAGTTAGATGAATATTTCAAGCCTGATAGTCTATACTGATAATAAAAACGAGAGCGTAAAAAGCGAGATAGGCAAGCTAAAAGAGTGCGAGATCATCACTGATGCAGAAGATAGGATCGTGGTGGTAGTTAGCTCAGAGAGCATAGAAGATGAGATCAGAGTTTTTAAGATGATAGAGGGCATTAGCGGTGTGGTGAGCGTTGCGATGGTTTATAGCTATCAAGAAGACGCTCAGGAAAATAGAGAGAGGCTTGAAGCAAACGGCAAGATAAGTGAAATCTTAACAAGCGATGACGTAAAAGCCGAAGATATCGCATACGGCGGTAGCGTGCATTATAAGGTGAGGTAAATTTAACTCCCTTTTGGATAAAAGAATTTATAAATTTAAAGTTGAGATTTCAAAAATAGAAATTTATTATTTCGCAAATTTTAAAACTTTACTCACTCGCCTTAGCAACTTACTAAATTTAGCTCTTGTAAAACTCGCCACTAAATTTAGAAGCGTGATATGCTCGTTCTTAAATTTTTAAAATTTGCCTACACTTGCCTGACGATAAAACGCATGCAGTGCGTTAGCACTATCGCATGCACCTCTAACGTCGTCGGGGTTAGGGGGATCGTTAAAAAAAAGGGGGGGGGCTTCTTTGCTTCGCAAGCTCGCAACTGCAAGCAGACCGTAATTCAAGCCCCTTCCCTCTTAAAAAAGAAGCAAACATTTAAATTTGATTAGATTAATTTACAAATTTTAAACTTTCACTCACTCGCAAGAATTGACTACTGATTTTAGGTCTCGCAAAGCTTGTCACTAAAATCAGAGCCGAAATTACTCGTTCATAAAATTTTAAAATTTGCTGGAATTTCAATAAAATGTATGCATTGTAAAGCAAATTTTAAAATCTTACTTGCTCGCCTTAATATACCACTAAATTTAGAAGCGTGATTTGCCAGCTCTAATTTTAAAATTTGTCAGACGCTAAATAGCGCAGCGCGGTAGCATAATCGCGCGCTTTGCTCTTACTACATACCGAAAAATATCTAAATTTTTAAAGCTCCCATTAAGTTTTCATCAAGCGCCTTATTAGCCAAAATTTTGTAAAATCCGCTCATTAAAAAGGATAAAAAATGAGTGAAAATTCTGGCTTTACACACCTACATTTACACACCGAATACTCCCTACTAGACGGAGCTAACAAGATAGAAGAGCTAGCTCATACGCTCCATGACAGAGGCGACACGGCAGCAGCGATCACGGATCACGGCAACATGTTTGGCGCGATTGATTTTTACAAAAAGATGAAAAAAAATGGGATAAAACCGCTAATTGGCATCGAGGCTTACGTGCACAACGGCGAGCAGCTCGATGATAAGAGCACCAAGCAGCGCTTTCACCTCATACTAATCGCCAAAAACGAGACTGGCTATAAAAATTTGATGTATCTTAGCTCCATGAGCTATATCGAGGGCTTTTACTACTATCCTCGTATCAATAAAAAAATCTTAAAAGAGCACAGCGAGGGGCTAGTTTGCAGCTCTGCTTGCTTGCAGGGTGAGGTGAGCTGGCATCTAAATTTAAGCGAGCGTAACGTTAAATTTGGTGCTAAAGGCTACGAGAGGGCAAAAGAGGTCGCGCTTGAGTATAAAGAAATTTTTGGCGATGACTTTTACCTTGAGATCATGCGCCACGGCATCGGCGATCAAAGGCGCATAGACGATGACATCTTGCGTATCGCAAAAGAGACTGGCATCAAGGTCATCGCCACAAACGACACCCACTACACTTTTAAAGAAAGAGCCGCTGCGCACGAGGTTTTCATGTGCATTGCGATGAACAAAACATTAGACGATCCAAACCGACTTCGCCACAGCGTCCATGAGTTTTTTGTTAAAAGCAAAGAGCAGATGAATGAGCTATTTTTAGACATCCCTGAAGTGATAGAAAACACCCAAGAGATCGTGGATAAGTGCAATCTTGAGATCAAGCTTGGTAACCCAACTCCGCCAAATTTCAAATTTACTCTTGAGTGCGCCAAAGAGAGAAATTTAACCCTCCCAGAGCCAGAAAACAGATATAGTTTCAAAAATGACGCTGTATTTTTCGAGCACGAGTGCAGAAAAGGCCTTGAAGAGAGGCTGAAATTTGTCCCAAAAAATTTACACGAAGAGTATAGAAAGCGCCTTGAGATAGAGATCGGCATCATCAATAAGATGAATTTCCCAGGATATATGATGATCGTTTGGGACTTCATCAACGAAGCCAAGCGTAGAGGCGTGCCAGTTGGCCCAGGACGTGGCTCTGCGGCTGGTAGCTTGGTCGCTTACTCGCTAAAGATAACTGACCTTGATCCTATCCCATACAACCTGCTTTTTGAGAGATTTCTAAACCCAGAGCGCGTTAGCATGCCAGATATCGACGTGGACTTTTGCCAAAGCAGGCGTGGCGAGATCATCGACTACGTCACGCAAAAATACGGTAAATTTAACGTTGCTGGCGTCATTACATTTGGTAAATTGCTCGCAAAAGGTGTCATCAGAGACGTCGCTAGAGTTTGCGACATGCCTTATGCGGAGGCTGATGCGATGGCAAAACTTATCCCTGATGAGCTAAATATCACACTAAAAGATGCCTATGATAAAGAGCCAAAGATAGCTGAGCTAATAAGTCAAAACCCAAAGGCGGCTAAAATTTGGAAATTTGCCCTTGATCTTGAGGGGCTAAACAGAAACGCCGGTCAGCACGCAGCGGGTGTCGTCATCTCAAACGAAGAGCTTTGGAACAAAACCCCGCTATTTCGCCAACCAAACAGCCCAGAAGATCGCTTTGTCACTCAGTATAGCCTCAAATACCTTGAAGACGTTGATTTAATAAAATTTGACTTTCTTGGCCTTAAGACGCTAACGGTTATCGACAATGCGATAAAGCTCGTTAAACAGCGCACTGGCAAGGAGATCATCTGGGAGCAGGTCGATAAAAACGACTCTGGCGTTTATAAAATGATACAAAGTGGCCAAGCCATCGGTATCTTTCAGATAGAGGGCGAGGGCATGAGAAAGCTAGGAACTAGCCTGCGCCCAGACTGCTTTGAGGACATCGTTGCGATGCTAGCACTCTACCGCCCAGGGCCTATGGAGAGTGGCATGCTTGATGACTTCGTCAAAAGAAAACATGGCGAAGCGGAAATAACATACGCATTTAAGGAGCTTGAGCCGATCCTTGCGCCAACATACGGCGTCATCGTCTATCAAGAGCAAGTCATGCAGATCGTGCAGGCCATAGGCGGCTTTAGCTTAGGCGGTGCGGACCTTGTGCGCCGTGCGATGGGTAAAAAGATCAAAGAAGAGATGGACAGGCTAAAGGGCGAGTTTGTAAAAGGTGCTGAGGCAAAGGGGCTAAATGGACAAAAAGCGGACGATCTTTTCGAGCTGATCGTTAAATTTGCAGGATATGGCTTTAACAAGTCTCACTCTGCAGCATACGCTTATGTCACATTTCAGACTGCTTATCTGAAGGCTTACTATCCGGCTGAATTTATGGCGGCACTTCTAACAAGCGAGGAGAGCAACGTCGATAAGATCGTTCGCTACATCGATGAGATAAAACGCATAAACATCGATACCTTGCCACCATCTATCAACAAATCAACCAAAGAATTTAGTGTCGTTAAAAATGAGGGTCACGATGGCATTATATTTGGACTTGGGGCGATTAAGGGCGTTGGTGGAGCGGCAATTGAGAACATCATCGCTGAGCGTGACGCAAAAGGCGAGTTTAAGAGCATGGATGACTTTGTCTCAAGGATCGATCCATTTAAGGTCAATAAAAAGGTCTTTGAAAGCCTTATAAAAGCTGGTTGCTTCGATGAGTTTGGCTTTAGCCGCAAGATGCTTTTACAAAATGTAGAAAATATCGTAGAAGCTTGCAAAAATGCAGCCCAGATACGTAAAAACGCGGCTGAGAGCCTATTTGGCGAAGATGATAGCATGAATGATGTGAAGATAAATTTCGTCACTATAGATGATGAATTTGACATCAAGCAGATATTGAAATTTGAGCAAGAGAGCGTTGGCATCTACCTCTCAGGCCACCCGCTTGATGACTATAAGGACGAGATAAATAAGATCAAATACACGCTAAGCTCGGAGTTTGAAACCTTGCCGCAAAGTGCTGAAATTTTGGTAGTTGGCAAGATCGAGGACTTTAGCACAAGGATCACAAAAAGCGGTAAAAAAATGGGCACTATAAATGTGCTTGATTTTCACGGCAACATCGAGATCGCCGTCTTTGAAAGGGAGCTTGGCAACATCGAAGATATCGTAAAAGACGAGGCAAAGCGCGATTTGCCTTATGCTTTTAGGATAAATATCTCGCGCGACGATCAGTTTGTTAGGACAAATTTAAATGAGGTTTATAGCCTAGAAGACGCGCAAAATTTAGACTTTAAGACTAGAAAGCTAAAGCAAAACTCTAAATTTAGCAAAAATGAAGAGGCGAGCGCCCCTCAAAAAGTAAGAGAGTATGCCGAACTAGAGGTGCTTTTGATGCTGAGCGAGCTTAGCAGGCAAAAGCTGGAGCAAATTTACTCGCTAGTTTTTAGCAAAAATGCTCCAAATAATCAAAAACGGCTAATTTTGAAGATAAAAAATGAAGCAACTGGCGAAATTTTCATCTATAAGACCGAGTTTATCGTAAGTGATGATGTAGGCGAAGAGATAGAAAAGCTAGCCGCTTCAGCGTAAATTTAAGGACGAGAAATGTTTGATATTTTTAGAAAAAAGGACCATTTTTTAGATGAGCTTGGTGTGGATAAGTCTAGCTGGAGTGAGCTTTTTAGCGCTTGCCTTGGCAGAGCGATGCTGCTTCAAAAACGGCTTTTTAAGCAAGTGGTTGAGGCTAGCAAGTGGCAGGCTGACTTTGAAAGTGGCAAAATTTGCTTTGACAAGCAGGAGTTTTATATGCAGTTTATCGGCTCTGAGAGCTTTTCGTCAAACACTTGGCTTTGGGGATATAAAAATATAAATGGCTTTAATGAGCGCTTGCTTGGACTTGCAAATAGGGCGCGTGAGTTTGGCGAGAAATTTGGGCTTGAAGCGTTTAAAACGGCGCAGTTTGAGCTGGACGAAAATGTAAATGGTCATACGCTCAGCATGGTCGCTTGCGTGGCGCTTGGCGAGGAGCTAAGCTATTATAGGATTGATTACGACGGAGGTGCTGCGTACGTGGCATTTAGGGCGGAGACTATCTTTAAAGAGCCAGTTTTAGCAAACGAAGTAGTAAGCGTAGTAAATGAGTGTATAAGTGCCTATGAGCTTGATCACAGGCTTTTTATAAAAGGGCTTTTGCTGGGTTGCGAGATAAAATTTAGTGAAAACAAAGATGAGATAGTAGCTAAATTTAAAGATAATGTAATTTTTTCATTTGATGAATTAAACAGGCTAACAAGCGTCTCTGCGAAGCTTTAAGCTTATATTTTGGCTGGGTTATTCGTGCGCTTAGCTTAATAATCTAGCTCTTTTCTTAGTAAATTTATCTCATCTATTACCATTTGTGGCTTTAGCTCTTTCATACAAGCATGCGTTTTTAGCGGGCAAACTCGCTTCATACAGGGCATGCAAGCTAAATTTAGATGCATTATCTTTGTAAATTTATTGCCCCAGGGCGAGGTCTCGCTAAATTTTGTCGGTCCAAAAAGAGCGATTGTTGGCACATGAAAGGCGGCAGCTACGTGCATAGGACCGCTATCGTTTGTGACGAAAATGCCATTTTTACTAAGTCCAGCTATGCGCTCACAAAGCTCTTTGACACTGGTTTTGCCAGCTAAATTTTGGCAAGCTACGCCATTTTCTTTTAAAATTTGCTCTATTTTTTCACAAATTTCTTGCTCGCCTTTGCCACCAAAGATAACGATCTCAAACTCATCTTTAAAATTTAAAGCCACCTGCGCAAAATACTCTGGATACCATCTTTTCGCACTTCCATAGCTTGCACCTGGATTTAGTGCTAATGTTTTTTTGGTTGAAATTTGAGGTGTAAAATGTAGCTTTAGCTGAGTAGAAATTTCGCTTAGGCCTAGGGCATTTTTTACAAAATTTGCATATTTTAGCACCTGATGAAGGACAGTTTTACTCTTTTTAAATATGGCTTTTTTCTTAGCATTTATAAAAAATAGCAAAAATTTACTAGCAAACGAGCTTCTAAAGCTAAGCGCTAGATCAAATTTGCCAAGACTTTTTGCACTTTTTGCAAGAGATAAAAGTCTAAATTTAGCCTTTTTGCTCTCATCAACGACTACTTTTTCGCAGTTTGGATGGCTTTTGTAAAGCTCGCAAGCTACAAATGAGCCAAAAAAAACAATTTGTAAATTCTTCTCATTTTGCACCAAATTTTCGATCGCAGCGCTTGCCATCACACTATCACCAAGCCAGGTTGGAAGCTCGATAAAAACTCTCATTTTAAGGCATCTTTTATAACATCAAGCGTAAGAGCGGCGTTTTTTTCGATGCTAAAATTTAAAGAAAGCTCGTAAGCCTTCTCTTGCAGGCTCGCTAAAAGCTTATGGTTTGTGAGAATTTCATCTATAAACTCCAGCGCGCTCTCATCATTTGGGCTTTGAAGCACAAATTTGTCTTCTAAAATCTCGCTAGCGCCATTTTGAGCTGTCGTAAAGACCACGTTTTTAAAGCTAAGTGCCTCTAGCACGACATTTGAAAATGGTTCATAGTGCGTTGGAAAGATAAAAATATCGCTCGCCTCGTAAAATTTAGCTGTGCTCTTTTGCTCGCCGACAAAGTAGGCGTTTAGTCCAAGTTTTTTAGCTAGGCGTTTGTAGCTTGAGATGTTTTTGTCTTTTCCCACAATGAGCGTATTTACGGGCGTTTTTAGCTTTGAAGCAAGGAGCAAAAACTCTTTTAGCCCCTTTCTTTTAAAGCCATTTCCCACAAAAAGCAGGGTCGCAAGCTCAAATTTAAGTCCGAATTCCTCACAAAGTGCGAGCTTTGCCTCGGCTTTTTGTACCCTTTGGGGTAAATTTACGCCGTTATAAATGGTCGTGATCTTTTCAGGCTCTATGCTGTAAGTTGCGATGATCTGCTCTTTGATGAAATTTGAGTTTGTGATGATCTTTTGGGAGTTTTTAAAGCACTTTTTCTCTAAGTATGGATAGACGAAATTTAGGGGGTTTAGCCACCAAAAGCTCTTTGTCGCCCTATAAACCTTATGCACGCCGTCTCCTGCCCTGTAGATATCGGCGCAGCTTACTCGCTCTAGGCTAAAGTAAAACTCGTCCTCTTTTTTTTGACGTTTTACTTGGCGGTTAAAATTTAGAGCTTTTTTCCAAGAAGAGACGCTGGTGTCTCCAAGATATGAGCGAATTTCTGTTTGAATACCAAGCTCATTTATGGCCTTAACAAGCCTTCTTAAGTATCTTTCAGCACCTCCAACTGCGCTTGGATTAGTTCTTAAAAATACTATTTTTTTCATCTATAACTCCTAAAGCCAGTGCCCAAAATAAGAGCATCAAAAGTGCGTTTTCATGGTGAAATGTCGTATTTACAAGTGAAATTACATTTTGAAAAAAAAGCATCAAAAGCGCTAGAAAAACTATACGGCTTTGTCTGAAATTTTTAATAAATTTAATAAAAAGTGATAGTTGAAATACTAAATACGCAAGCAGGGCGATGATGCCTTTTTCGGTTAAGAATGTTAAGAAGGTATTATGTGAATGAGATACATGTGCTTTTGCACTTTGTGGAAAAAAGTGTGTCAAATCTATACTCTTAAAATTTCCACTACCTATGCCAAAAAAGATATTGTCTTGCCATGTTTTAAATGCACTTTCAAATATGAGAAATCTAAATTCACCACCTTGCACCCCTTTTGACATTTGATCGTATATTCTTTCATCTGCAGTAAAGGCTATGGTTATATATAAGTATGTAAAAAACACTACGCAAAATAAAATGGATAGTGTTAGTGAGAGCTTAAAGCTAACCTCTTTTTTATATATCAAATATGAGAAAATTAAAACACTAACCAATGGAATCATATAAGCAGTCGATCTTGAACCAGCGATAGCAAGAGCTAAAATACAAATTATAGATATGGAAATATTTATTGATCTATTTTTATTTTTATTTGATATAAATAATAGTGCTGTTAGAAAAATTAAAAATATGTAAATAGCACTATGATTTACATGTCCAATTGATTTTAATATTAAAAAAGCCTCTGGATCTTGATCACTAAATTTTTCTATGCAAGCTGGTATAAAAGCGACAATAAAACCAGCAAATAGTGCATAAAACATAAATTTAAAATTTATTTTTTCTGTTCCAACAGTTCTAGCTACAAAGAAAAACAACATACATCTTAATGGATCAAGCACTCTTGAAGGCGAAACCCCATTTACAAGGCAGCTTATAAAAGTGGCCAAAACAAAGATAAAGAGGGAAACATTTATAACATCAAATTTAAATTGCCTTTTTTCTTTAACACAAATATAAATTCCAACTAAGACAAAAAGCGTTAAAGAAATTTGTTTTAATCCTTCGGTAACTGGTAGTGTAAATAACATCACAAGCAAAAAAAAGTTATAGAGTTTTGACGCAATCTCATTTTTCATGCATATCCTTTAAATTTAAGTTTGCATTTTATCATTGATGAACTAAAAATAATATACAATTAAACAAAAAGTTAAAAGGAAGTATTGTGTCTGGCGTGAAAATAAGCTTTGTAGTGCCTGTTTTTAACAAAGAGGAGCATGTTAGAAATTGTTTAAATTCGCTAATATCTCAAGATTTTACTGACATTGAGATAATAGTTATAGACGATGGAAGTAGTGATAATACACCACAAATTTTAAAAGAGTATGAAGATAAAATAATATTAAAAACAAAGATCAATGCAGGCGTAAGTGCTGCCAGAAATGACGGTATATTGCTAGCTAAGGGAAAATACACTATTTGTATTGATGCTGATGATTACGTAGAAAAGGATTACGCTTCAAGCGTATATGATATTGCAGAGAGGTTTGAGGCAGATATAGTAATAACAGATGCATTTAAAATTTATGGTAATAAAAAAGCATATTTAAAAGACTTTGAGACAAAAGATGAATGCACTATAGATAAAGATGAGTATTTAAGGAGATTGCTTGCTTCAAAACATAATAAAGTCTTGCATAATACATGGAATAAAGCTATTAAAACAGAAATTTTAAAAGAAAATTTGTTTCCAGTTGGGATTACACAGGCTGAAGATTTTCATGCCTTAGTAAGAAATGTTATCGCTTCAAAGACTCTTGTAAAGCTAAATAGAGCGTTTTATAACTACAATATCGGAGAAAATAACACTAGTGGCTTTGAAAAGCTAAAAGCTGTAATGGATCATAAATTTGTCTATGAGGACATAATCTCAATTTTAAGAAATAAAAATTTAGCTCTTGAGATGGTGCCTGATCTAGAGTTTAGAAAAATCAAAAGTGCCTATATGCCAGCTATCTCATCAAGACCAAATTTGAAAAATAGCAGCTATGTAAAGGCGCTTGACCTTTTCTATGAGGATATTGATAGCATTATAAGTTCAGCTGGTTTTTCAAAGCTTAGACTAAAGCATAGAATTTTGCTCAAAATGCTAAAAAATGTAAAATCATACGAAAATGTATCAAAAATTTTAAAAATCTTTAATACAATAAATGGCTTTTTATCAAATAAAAAAATGAAAGAATTTAAAGAGTAAAAAATGATAAACATACTAGAGCTTGAAAGCTCTCTTGGATTTGGCGGGCAGGAGCACCGCACTCAGCGTGTGATAAATGGACTAGATAAGAGTAAATTTAAGGTTTTTTATGGATTAAACCCTGGCTCAAAAAGTCTTGAAAAGCAAATAGAGTGCGAATTTGTCGAGTTTAACCTTAAAAAATCTTTTAATATCTTTGAAATTTTAAAAATTTGCAAATTTGTAAAACAAAATAATATAAAAATCATCTCAACTCACTCAGGCAAAGATGGCACCATAGGCGCTATCGTGGGTAAAATTTGTGGCGTTAGTGTGGTTCGCACTAGACATTTACAACTACCTATAAGCTCTCCCATACCTTACAACCTAAGCACAAAAGTGGTCGGCGTTTGCAACTCAGTCTGTGCTGATCTTATAAAAAGAGGTGTCAAAAAAGAGAAAGTGCTAAAAATCTATACCGGCATCGACACGAAAAAATATACGCCAGAATTTAAGATAGACATGAAAAAAGAATTTGGCCTAAGTGACGACGTAGTAGGCGTTTGTATCGTGGCAGTGCTAAGAGCTGCTAAAAATCACAAGCTCTTAATCGATGCGTTTAGCGAGCTAAATTTAGAAAAATCAGCCCTTTTTATCGTGGGTGATGGTCCTCAAAATAAAAATTTACACGAGTATATAAAAGATAAGAAAAATATCTTCATGCTTGGCAACAGAACCGACGTGAGCGACTTTTTAGGCTCGCTTGATATCTGTGTGTTACCCTCAGACATGGAGGCTATCGGCGGGGCGCTACTTGAGGCATCTTCGTGCAAGCTAGCTACCATCGGAAGTGATGTGGGTGGTCTTGGCGAGGCGGTAAGCGACGGAAAGAGTGGATTTTTATTTCAAAATGGTGACAAAGAGGGGCTAAAAAAGGTGCTTGAAAGGCTTATTTTAGATGAAAATTTAAGAAAGCAGATGGGCGAGTTTGGCAGAGAGTATGTAAAAGAGACATTTAGCATCGAAAAAATGATAGAAAACACACAAAAATTATATATGGAGCTTGTAAAATGAGCGTACCAGTTTTGATGTATCACCACGTGCTTGAAAAGAGTGGATTTATCGCTAGCAGTGTGAATGAGTTTAGATCGCATATGAAATTTTTAGCCGAAAATGGCTATAAAACGCTAAGCATAAATGAATTTATCGCATACAAAAAGGGTGAGCTTGAAGTGCCCAAAAAGAGCGTTTGCATAACATTTGATGATGGCTGGATGGACAACTACATCTATGCCTATCCTATCGTGAAAGAATTTGGACTAAAAGCAAATATATTTATAATAACTGGCTGGATAGAAGCGGCGCAAAAGGCTCATGAGATGAGGCCTGCTAGCTTTTTAAACGTCGATCACAACGAGTGTAAGAAGCTTGCGCCAAGTAGGCCGCAAGATGTGATCTTAAATTTAGAGCAGATCGAGAAGATGAGTGAGTGCTTTAGCTTTCACTCGCATACGCACGGCCATTTTGATGGCTACTTTGGGCAGCTTAGCTTGGATGAGGAATTTGGCCTTTGTCGTGAGTTTATGAAGAAAAACTTTTGTTTTGAGGATGAAGCACTTTGCTGGCCAAGGGGTAAATATAATGATGAATACCTAAGTACTGCTAAAAAGCATGGCTACAAGGCATTTTTCACGACAAAACGTGGCATAAACAAGGCCGATGGCAACCTTGAAGAGATAAAACGCATAGTGACAAAACGCGACGAAAAGTGGCTTAAAAAGACCATGTTTATCTACCAAAATGACTTTCTAGGATCGATCTACGCAGCGATAAGGTCCTAGTGGGCTAAACTATTTAGTAAAAATTTTCTAGTTCTTTGCTAGATGTTTTTCGCAATATCTAGGAATTACTTGTGTTTAAATATTTCGTTTTATTGGTGATTTAAACTCTAATTTAAATTTATACTCAAGGCCCGTTAGATCAAGCTCCTTTTTATCTATATGCTTTTGAGTGTTGTCTGGATATTCGCTGGAGTTTCTTTTGTAAATTCCAGCGATTCTATCTTCTTCGTTCATGCTTAAAATACAGAGTATATCGCATTTGCTTATGCGCGTAAGAGGGTTGGCACTTGCGTAGATCACAACCTTTACAAATGGCATGATAAATTTAAAAAATGGCCTTAGCTCGTCTCTTTGATCACTCTTGATTTTTACTCTTGGGCGTATAAAAAAAAGATTTACACTCATCACTCCATCATCTATTACGGCGATCTGATATGGTTTAAAGTTACCAAAACCTTTGCGTCTTAGCTCTTTACCAAGTGTGCTTTTACCACTGCCGTGAAGTCCGGTAAGAGTGATAAGCACCCTTTTTTTTTCTTTTAAAATCTCTTTGCAAGCCTTATTTAACGCTTCAAACACTATTTGTAGCCCCTATTTCTAAAATCTGAGTAAATTTTGCCAATAAATGGAGTCGAATATATAAAAAGCTTTTTCTTAACCCTAAAAACGTAGTCATCATCGTTTTTTGAGCTGCTAGAGATATCTATACGTCTTATCTTAAATTTATCATCTCCCATGCAATATCCACCATCTATCACGCTAAAAGCAAAGTCATAATACTCTTTAACTATCCTTTGTGAAAGCTCATTAAAATGCCCTTTTGGAAAGCAAAAGCCAAATTCTTTTTTCTCTGGAAATAGCTCTTTTATCTTAGTAAGCGAGCTAAAAAACTCCTCTCTTAACCTTGCCTCATCGTCACTTTTACAAGAAAAGTGGCTCGCTGTGTGGCTATCAAACTCAAAAAGTCCGCTCTCTTGCATATGCCTAATCTCATCTAAATTTAAAAAATACTCTGCATCTTTATCGTAGTCGATATCTTTGTGCTGTTTAAACGAAAAATCATAATCCTGCCTTTTAAAATCCCTGATCTTATCTGTGATCAAAAAGCAAACAGCTGGGATATTTAGCTCTTTTAAGAGGGGAAAAGCAAATTTATAATTGTCAAAATATCCATCATCAAAAGTTAGTAAAATGCTCTTTTTATGAGCCTTTACTCTGCCAGCAACGATATCTTTAAACTGACCATAATTTATAAATTTATAGCCTTCGTCTAGTGCCGCTTGGAGTGATTTTTTTAAAAGTTCTGGGCTTATGGCAAAGTCATTTTTATTGTTGTTGCAGTGGTGCACTGTTAGTACGCAAACTGGGTTATTCATAGGCTCTCCAATAATCTCTTGATATATGTTTTTAGAATTTGTGTGTCGTAATTCTCTTTGACAAAGGTGCTAGCATTTTCTGCGCATTGTTTGGCCAGCTCGTCATTTTGTATGTACGCATTTATATTCTCCGCCATATCTTGCGCGTCTAAAAATTTAGCGCACTGCCCTCTATTCTCTGCGAGTAATTTATTCATAGGGGCAATATCAAAAGCGACTATTGGGCGAGATAGAACCATGGCCTCCAGTAAAGCCGTAGGAAGACCTTCTGTATGAGAAGGAAATGCGTAATAATCTATACCTTTTACTACGTTTGCTATATCGCTTCTAAAGTCAGTAAAGAGTAATTTTTCTCTCATTGCTTCATCAAAGATGCTTAAAATTTGATCTTTTGTATTTTTGTTGATATTTCCACCAAAAATGCCATATATATCACTGTTTTCTTGCATGAGAATTTTTAGCGCATTTGCAAATTCAAAAACACCTTTTTGGCGACTAAGTGAGGAAAACATGCCTACTGTTATCGCTTCTTTTGGGATGTTAAATTCTTCTTTGAATGTTGATCGCACCGCATTTAGAGCATCATAATCCACAAAAGTTGGGATAAAAAATATTTTTTCATCTTTTACACCTATTTTTTGTAAAACTTTTGTTACATTAGGACTCACACTTATGATCTTATCAAAAAGTGTAGTGTGCAAAAATTTACTTAAAAAGCCTCTTATCGGAAACTCATTGTGTCTTTCTCGTATAAATTTAACACCTTTTTTTCTGGTAAAAATTTTTGATATAGCAGCTACCCAGCTGTCTGTGGAGCCATTTGATATGACCACGTCTATATTTTCTTGCCATAAAATTTTACAAAGTATCGGCACTGTTTTGTGAAAATTCTTTTTATTCATCTCACATGCGATAACTTTAAAATTTTCTTTTCGAGCGCGTTTTAAAATTTCAGAATTTGGGTTGCAAAATAACATTACATTGTGACCCAGCTCTTGCGCCGAATGCATTTCGTTTATCACTTTATTTTGTTGTCCGCCCCAGTTATAAAGCGTCTCCGTGTGAAGTATATTCATCGCTCTAGTCCTAAATTTTGCTTTATTTTTGCTTTTATCTGTGGCATCTCGTCGCTAAAATCCATCAGCGTTTTTTCTACGCCATGCTCTTTTATGCCCTCTTTGTCACAAGGCACAAAGTCCCACTCCTTTTGATAGACGATGTGCTTGCCCATGCTTTGGATGCCATTTTGCGCTGTGTAGCCATTTTGCATCAAGCCATTATCCCATGGTCCCCATTCAAAAGCATTGCTTGGGCCAAAAAAGGCGATCACTGGCACGTCATTTGCTGCAGCTATGTGCATGATAGCAGTATCGACGCCGATAAAGAGACTTGAGCGCTTTGAGAGGGCGATCGTTTGTTTTAGGCTTAGCTTGCCGCCTAAATTTATAGGCTCACTTTTGCAAATTTTTAGCACGCCTGCAAGTTTTTCAAGTTCATTTTCTTTGTTGTCACTTGTTAGCACGACCTTTACGCTAAGCTCATTTTCGCAGTAGTCGATGAGCTCAGCCATGCTCTTGTCGTTTGCGCATTTAAACATCCAGCGGCTTGTTAGATGCACATGCACAAAGCGCTTTGGTAAATTTAGATGCTCCACGCTCTCGTCTGAAAAAACGCTCACTTTTTTGCTCACCGGCTCAAAGCCCAAAGCCCTTAGCGCATTTAAATTTAGATCAACCGTGTGGGAGAAATTTTCGTAGTATTTTGCTTTTACGCTTAAAAGCTTATTTATCGCCTTATGCTTGCCTAAAAAGCCAACTATCTTTTTGATCTTGGCGTACTTTGAGATGATGACGCCGCGGTCTCCAGTGGTCGTTTGCACCGCCATATCGTATTTCTCTTTTTTGATCACTCTTATAAATTTTAGCTCGGTAATTAGCTTTTTAAAAAAGCCAGAATTTGCACTTTGTCTATCGTAAATGTAGATTTTGTTTATATAAGGATTGCCTTCTATCATCGCTTCTGTCCCTTTATTTAGGGCAAAGTCGATGGTCGCATCTGGGTAGTAGTGGTGCAAATTTTCAATGAGCGGCGTTGTTAAAAGCACGTCGCCGATATTTCTAAATTTAATTACAAGTATTTTCATTTTATATATTTCCAAAATGTGTACTGGGCGTAAAGTCTAGCGATAACGTAGCCCGTAAGACCCTCTTTAAAGCCACCTTTTAGCACATAAAGCTTAAAAAATGTCCAAGCTGGGCTCGTAAGCGCCTTTAGTAAATTTCTTTTTGCGCCCATGCTTGAGTAGCGATTTTGCTTGGCGATAAACTGCTCGATACTCTCATACGCATAGTGCAAGAAGTGATTTTTAAGTGCTCCAAGCCTTTGTGAGCCATCATTTAAAACAACCTTTTCATGCACGGCTCTGCCATCAAATTTGGCAAAATTTTTATTAAAAAGCCTCACCGTGTAGTCTGGATATAGCCCCATGTTTTTTATCGCTTTGCCAAAGAAAAAATTTAGCCTAGCAACGTTGTAAGCCATAAATTTAGGCTCTTTTAGCATGCTAATGATCTCGTTTTTAAGCTCACACGTGATCACCTCGTCGCTATCAAGCACAAAGACCCACTCGTTTTTGGCTAGATCCACGCCCTTTTGCTTTTGTGCGCCAAATCCAAGCCAAGCTTGCTCGTGAAATTTCACACTGCTAAAGCCATCACAAATTTGCCTTGTGTTATCTCTTGAGCCGCTATCAACCACGATGATCTCATCAGCAAATTTAGCACTCTCTAACACCTCTTTTAGGTACTTTTCGCTATTAAAAGTCAAAATGACAACGCTTAGCATTTATACTCATTTTCGTAAAATCTCTTAAACCTTTGGTGAAACCAAAAGTACTCTTCTGGCCTTGCTCTAACCATCTCTTCGCACGCACTGCACTGCATCTGCGTTGCTTTTTGTACGGCATCTTCTTTGTCAAATGTGCTTATGTCGATAGGCTCTTCAAAGCAAATTTCGCTTAAATTTTCATCTTTTTGGTAGATAAATGCGTTTATGATTAAAGCATTTGTCTTTTGAGCCAGCACGCTTGCAGCCGGCGTGTGAAGCACATCTTTACCAAAAAATTTCACCTTTATACCCTCTTTTGGTGCCGTGTTTTGATCGACTAAAATTCCTACTATTCGCCTAGCCTTTAGCGCTTTTAATATATCTTTTGCGCCGCCATCTTTGTCTATTAGCTCCACGTCAAACTGCGATCTATTTGCCTTTAAAATTTTATCCATGACGCTGCTATCAAGCCTTCTGCCAAGCGCCGAAGAGGCTCCAAAGCGAGCTGCAACAGCAAGCCCAAATATTTCCCACTGCCCAAAATGCGCAGTCGTGACGATGATGGGCCTGCCAGACTTTATCGCGTCAAGTAAAAAGTGCTCATTTTTAAAAACAACTTGCTCTAGTATCTTTTGTTTTGTCGTGTTTTGATTGAGGATAAAATTTATACCAAGGTATTTTGCAAAGTTGTAGTAGCATTTTTTGGCGATTTCTAGCTTTTCTTCTTTGCTCTTTGTCTCGCCAAATGCAAGATTTAAATTTGTCATCACGATGTGAAATCTCTTTTTTTTAAGCCTCATAAACGCAAATGCCATAAATTTAGCAAGCAGGTTTTGAAGCGAGCAAGGCATTATAAATATAAGAAATTTTAAAGTGTAAAAGCCAGCTAGATATATCCTATCCATTTAGCAGCCTTTTTGCGAAATTTGCAACCGTTTCAGGGTAAATTTCTCTTATGCAAAAGTCGTTTTTGTCGATACTTCTAGCATCTATCTCCTTGCCCATATCAACAACAAGGTTTGTCTCCGTCACAAAAGCATTGCGGTGGCTTGGTCGGTTACCAAAAAGCGTGATAGAAGGCCTATTTACAGCCCATGCAAGGTGCGTTAGGCCACTATCATTGCCGATTACTAGATCGCAGCTTGCGATAAAATCTATCATATTTTTTATGCTTAGTTTTTCAAGCAGTTTTGCTTTGGTGCCTGAGATGATCGCCTCAGCCCTTGCTTTTTCGCTCTCACTCCCGTAGCAAAGGTAAATTTCACAATCATCAAGAAGTCTGATCACATCTTTAAATTTGTCATAAATTTTACTCTCTTCACTTGCAAAGGCAGCGATTAAAACGCGTTTTTTTCCGCTTTCATTTTTAATTTTTTTGCAAATTTCAAAGCAGGTCGATTTTTCTAAAATTTCACCTCTATCAAAGCCAAAATTTAGAGCATATCCAGCAAGGCTTAGGTTTCTAACTATGATATTTTCGTTGTAGTCGATCTTAAATTTATGCCTATAAAGCCTGGCTGCAATCTTTTCTTTGACGCTTTCTCTGCTAAAGCCGTAAATTTCTTTGCCAAGTAGTTTTGCGACGACAGCTGATTTGAAAAGTCCTTGCAAGTCGATGATCTTATCAAATTTGCCAAGCGTTTTTATGATCTTGTAGCTCTTTTTAAAGCTCTCTTTAAGCGGCAAAACGACTAGCTCGTCGATTAGGGGATGATCTTTTAAAAGGCTTGCAAAACGGGCATCAACAAGCCACGTGATGTGAGCATTTGGGCAGTGCTTTTTGATAAACTGAAGCACGATGGCTGCGTGCACGATGTCCCCAAGAGCGGAGAGCTTGACGATGGCTATTTTTAGCTGATTTTTATCTTGCATTGGCTACTTTAAATATAAATTTTTGGTATGATTTTAAAAAAAAATGCTTAAAAAAGGGCTAAAATGGCAAAAAGTTACATCTGCGTCTTTGACTGCGAGACGATACCTGATGCAAATTTGATAAGAAAAATTTACGGCATTGACGGAAGCGACGAAGATGTGAGTGTGCAGGCGATGGCCTTGCAAAAAGAGGCCAGTGGCAGCGACTTTTTGCCTGTGATGTTTCATAGAGTTGTGGCGATCTCAGCAGTGATGGCCGATGAGTACGGCAAATTTTTAAAAGTTAGCACGATGGAGGGCAAGGACGAGCGCGAGATCATCGCTAAATTTTTAAAATTTATAAATGACTATAACCCAAGGCTTGTTAGCTTTAATGGTCGCGGCTTTGACCTGCCAATGCTAATGGTACGTGCGATGCGATACAACCTAAATGCGGCGGCTTACTACGAGAGCGAAAATAAAGAGCTAAACAAAAATAAATGGGAAAATTATAGAGCTAGATATTCGCCTAAATTTCACCTTGATCTGCTTGATTTTATAAGCGATTTTGGAAGTGTTAGAGGGCTAAAGCTTGATACGCTTTGTACTAGCTTAAATTTACCTGGCAAATACGACGTGCACGGCGATCAGGTGCTTGAGCTTTACTACGCAGGCGAGCTTGATAAGATAAACGAATACTGCGAAAGTGACGTGCTTAACACCTACTGGCTCTTTTTGAAATTTGAGCTTTTGCAGGCAAATATCTTGCAAGATGACTACATAAATCACCTAAATGTGATGAGTGAATTTCTAGCCAAAAACTGCGCTCACAGGGGATACACTGAGGTCTTTTGTGCCGCGATAAGCGACGAGCTAGCAAGGCTATCTGGCAAGCTAGACTACGAGATAAAGGTAGATAAAGAGGCTTTGGAATTTAGTGAATTTGATGAGGTAAGGCCGATTAGCAAAGAGGAGCTAAACCGCGATATGCTGGGCGGTCTGCTTAAAAAAGCAAGCGATCTAAAGCCAAAAGAGCCAAAGAGCAAGACACTTTTTGAAGAGAAAGTGCCTGAGATAAATTTAGACGACGAATAAGCCAAAATGAAAGGAAAAATATGAAAATTTTAGTAACTGGAACAGCTGGATTTATAGGATTTCACCTTGCAAATGCCCTTGTGGCACGTGGAGATGAGGTCGTTGGATATGACGTGATAAATGACTATTACGACGTAAATTTAAAGCTTGCACGCCTAAAAACGGCTGGTTTTGACGTGAGCGAGATAGACTATGGCAAGCTTATCATCTCAAAAACTCATCCAAATTTAAAATTTATAAAAGCCGACCTTGCTGATGAAAAGACGATGAAAGAGCTTTTTGTTAAAGAAAAATTTGACGTAGTGGTAAATTTAGCCGCACAAGCTGGCGTTCGCTACTCGCTCATAAACCCAAAAGCCTACATCGACAGCAACATCACAGGCTTTATGAACATCCTCGAGTGCTGCCGCCACAATGAGGTCAAAAATTTAGTCTATGCAAGCTCTAGCTCGGTTTACGGCCTAAATGAAAACATGCCATTTTCTACACACGAAGCGGTCAATCACCCTATAAGCCTCTATGCAGCGACTAAAAAGAGCAACGAGATGATGGCGCACACTTATAGCCATCTATTTAACGTGCCAACGACTGGACTTCGCTTTTTTACGGTTTATGGACCATGGGGACGCCCTGATATGGCGCTATTTTTGTTTGTTGATGCGGCACTTAAAGATAAAACCATCGACGTCTTTAACTACGGCAAGATGAAGCGCGACTTTACCTACGTGGACGACATCGTAAAGGGCATCATCAAATGCATCGACAACCCTGCTAAGCCAAATCCAAATTGGGACGCAAAGCACCCAGACCCTGCCACTTCAAAAGCGCCGTTTAAGGTTTATAATATCGGCAACAACAGCCCAGTTGAGCTCATGGACTACATCAAAGCAGTTGAGATAAAGATCGGCCGTGAGATCAAGAAAAATTTTCTCCCACTTCAAGCAGGCGATGTGCCAGCGACATTTGCTGATGTGAGTGACTTGGTGGCTGACTTTGACTACAAGCCAAATACAAAAGTAAATGACGGCGTGGCTAAATTTGTCGAGTGGTATAGCGAGTTTTACGGGATCAAAATTTAAATGAGACGTTGCGAGTGGGCCAAGGGCGAGCTTGACATAGCCTACCACGACAATGAGTGGGGCAAGGTCATAAAAGATGATAGAAAATTTTTTGAAATGATAGTTTTAGAGGGCTTTCAAGCGGGACTTTCGTGGCATGGGGTGCTTCAAAAAAGAGAGGCTATGAGAGCGGCGTTTGACAGCTTTGATCCTGAAAAGATCAAGCTTTATGGCGAGGCTGAGATAGCTAAATTTATGCAAAACGATGGGCTGATACGCAATAGACTAAAACTAAAATCGCTTGCCACAAATGCCCTTGCATTTTTATCCGTAACTCAAGAATTTGGCAGCTTTTATGACTATTTGTGGGGGCATCTGCTAAAGAAATTTGACCCCAAATTTGACGGCAAACAGATCATCAATCACTATCAAAATATCAAGCAAGTGCCAGTAACCACGCCGATGTCTGACTTTGTGGCAAAGGAGCTAAAAAAGCGAGGGTTTAAGTTTCTAGGCTCTGTTAGCACCTATGCCTTTTTGCAAAGCGTGGGCGTGTTGGATGATCATATGGACTATTGTTTTTGTAAGGCAAAAGGCTGATTAGGATAGTTTTTGCACTTTTGGTGCTTTTAAATTTTGCATTTTCTCTTGAACTATTACGCCTTAGCGAATTTAAAGATCAAAACGTCTCAGGCTGGCTAGCTAGCGAGAAGCTTGATGGTGTGCGTGCCTACTGGGACGGAGAGAATTTGCTCTCAAGGCAGGGCAAAAAGCTAAATGCACCACTAAGTTTTACTAAAAATTTCCCTAAATTTGCACTTGATGGTGAGCTTTACGCAAAGGAGCTTAAATTTGAAGAGATTCAAGCAAGCGTGATGGATAAGCTGCCAGATGAAAAGGCGTGGAGCAGGCTTAAATTTCACATTTTTGACGTGCCAGAGGCAAGTGGTGGCTTGCTTGCTAGGCTTGAAGTTTTGGCTAAATTTCTAAAAAATGAGCCAAATGACAATTTGATCATCATAAAGCAGATAAAAATGCGCGATAACGCTCAGTTTTTAAAATTTGCTGAAAGTATCATCGCAAAAGGCGGCGAGGGGGCAGTCGTGCGTGAGCCAAATGCGCCATACGAGCGAAAACGAAGTAAAAATGCGCTCAAATTTAAGAAATTTAAAGACGCCGAGTGTGAGGTTATTGCTATAAATAAAGGTAGCGGCAAATACGCTAATCTTGCTGGCTCGCTCACCTGTAAGGCGCTTGGCGGCAAAGATGATAAAGAAAAAGCTGGCGAGCCAAAAGAGGGCACTATCTTTAAAATAGGCTCAGGACTAAGCGATAAAGACCGTCAAGATCCCCCAAAGATAGGCTCTATCATCACATATAAATTTCAAAATTTAACCTCTAATGGCAAGCCAAGATTTCCCATATTTTTAAGGGTTAGAGAGGATTAAATTTCATCCGCGATCTCTTTTAACGCCCTAAAAGAGCTAAGCTGCGCCTCCTCATCAAAGATGAAGCTTTGAGCCATGATCTCATCGACTTCAAGTCTATTTTGAAACTCTAAAATTTGCTCTTTAACGCTTTGTTTTGAGCCTATAAAAGAGCACGCCATCATCTCTTCCGTGACGCTTCTTTCTCTATTTTTTAGCTCTATTTGCCTAAAGTCAATCGGTCCAAAATGCGGAGCCTGTGCGCCTACCTTGCCACTTATGGCAAAGACCTCGTCGTTGTCCTTTTTTGGTGGCTGCAAATACTCTTTTTCGCCAGTGACCACGTTTAAGAAAAACTGCGTTTGTGTAGTGGCTAAACTCTTTGCTAGCTCGTCAGTCTGGGCTATTATCACATTTGCTCCTGCGATGACATAGGGCGCTTTTAAAAAGGGCGATGGTTTGAAATTTTGACGATAAATTTCTACCGCTTTTTCTAGTGCACGTGGTGCAAAGTGCGACGCAAAGGCGTAAGGCAGGCCAAACTCAGCCGCCACGTATGCGCTATATATGCTTGAGCCAAGTATGTAAATAGGCGGAAATTTTTCAATTTTTGGATAGGCTTTTACGGCTCTTTTGGCGTTAAAATAGTCCATTAGCTCGTTTATCTGCATGTTAAATTCCACCTCTCTTGCGCCTCGTCTAAGCACTGCAGCCGTCTCTTGGTCGGTCCCTGGAGCTCTGCCTAGCCCAAGATCGACGCGGTTTGGATATAGCGTCTCAAGAGTAGCGTACTGCTCGGCGATGGAGTATGGGCTGTGGTTTGGTAGCATCACGCCGCCAGAGCCCACACGCAAGCTTTTTGTATGCTCTAAGATGTGTGCGATGATGAGCTGCGTGGCTGAGCTAGCTAAGTTTTTCATATTGTGATGCTCTGCGACCCAGTAGCGCTTTATACCGATATCTTCGGAAAATTTAGCCAGTCTGACGGCCGCATCTATGGCAGTTTTTGCGTCACCGCCTTGTTTTATCGGTAGTAAATTTAATATTGAGAGATCCATTTTTTATCCTTTTTTGTAGATGAGGGATTATAAAGATTAAATTTAAAATAAATTGTAAGTCTATTTTAAATTTCTAAAGATAGATATCCATTTTGCAGCTTTTAGGCAAAATTTAAAAACTAACCTTGCTTTACTTTTGCTTTACTCTATTTTTGATAAAATTAACCACTTTTTTATGAAAGGCTTAAACTTGAAGATTTTAGTAACAGGTGGAGCTGGATATATCGGCAGCCACGTAGTAAAAGCACTTTTAAAGCAAGGCAAAGATGAGATAACCATCATCGACAATCTCTGCAAGGGCTCACAAAAAGCACTTGAGGCACTTCAAAAGATAGGAAATTTTAAATTTATAAATGCAAATTTAGAAGATGATTTGAGCGAAATTTTTGCAAATGGCAAATTTGATGCGATCATTCATTTTGCAGCGTTTATCGAGGTCTTTGAGAGTATGAGCGAGCCGCTAAAATACTATCTAAACAATACCGCAAACGTCGCAAGAGTGCTAAAATACGCAAAAACTTATAACGTAAATAAATTTATATTTAGCTCAACTGCTGCAGTTTATGGCGAGCCAGACGTGGCGGAGGTGAGCGAAACGACAGCTACAAATCCGATAAATCCATACGGCAGAAGCAAGCTAATGAGCGAGCAGATCATCAAAGACTACGCTGCGTCAAATGAAAATTTCAAATTTGCGATTTTGCGCTATTTTAACGTCGCAGGCGCAGACGAAGAGGGACTTATCGGTCAAAACTATCCAAACGCCACGCACCTTATCAAAGTAGCCGTGCAAACAGCCCTTGGCAAGCGCGATAGCATGGGTATCTTTGGCGATGACTACGCGACAAAAGATGGCACATGCGTTAGAGACTACATCCACGTTAGCGACCTAGCAGACGCCCATATAAGCGCGCTGGAGTATATCGGCCAAAATGGCAGCGAAACTTTTAATGTGGGATATGGCAGGGGATTTAGCGTAAAAGAGGTGATCGAAACCGCAAAAAAAGTAAGCGGAGTAAATTTCAAGGTGCAAAACGCGCCAAGAAGAGACGGCGACCCGGCTATTCTTATCTCAAACGCAAGCAAACTGCGCTCGCTAACTAGCTGGAAGCCAAAAAGAGACGATCTAGCGCTCATCATAAAAACCGCCCTTGAGTGGGAAAAGAGAATTTAGGGGAAAACATGAAAATAGCAGTAATTGGAACCGGATATGTTGGACTAGTAAGTGGTGCGTGTTTTGCCAAAATGGGCAACAGCGTCATCTGTGTCGATGTCGATAGCAAAAAGATCGAGGCGCTAAAAAACGGCGTCGTGCCTATATATGAGCCAGGACTTGCTGATATAGTGAGTGAGTGCTACAAAAACGGCTCGCTTAAATTTAGCACTCAGATAACCGAGGCGCTAGAGCATGCAGATGCGCTATTTATCGCAGTTGGCACGCCTATGGGTGCTGATGGGCAGGCGGATTTGAAATATGTCCTCTCAGTTGCGAAATCTATCGGAGAAAATTTAAGCAAACCGCTAATCGTAGTCGATAAATCAACCGTTCCAGTGGGTACTGGAGCTAAGGTGCATGAGGTGATCGAGGCTGAGCTTAAAAAGAGAAATGTAGAGGTTAAATTTGAAGTCGTCTCAAACCCAGAGTTTTTAAAAGAGGGCGCGGCGGTTGAGGACTTTTTAAAGCCAGACCGCGTTGTTATCGGAGCTAGCAGCGAGTGGGGCTTTAGCGTGATGAGAGAGCTTTATGAGCCATTTATGAAAAATCATGACAGGCTCATTTGCATGGACGTAAAATCAGCCGAGATGACAAAATACGCTGCAAATTCGATGCTGGCAACCAAAATAAGCTTTATAAACGAGATAGCAAATATCTGCGAACGAGTGGGTGCTGATGTAAATTTAGTTAGAAAAGGTATCGGCAGCGACTCAAGGATCGGATATAGCTTTATATATCCTGGCTGCGGATATGGTGGTAGCTGCTTTCCAAAAGACGTCGAGGCACTCATCTACACAGCTAGACAAAATGGCTTTGAGCCAGAGCTTTTAAACGCGGTCGAGTCAAGAAATAAGGCACAAAAAAGGGTGCTATTTGAGAAAATTTATAACTTCTTTGGCGGCAACCTAAAGGGTAAGACGATCGCACTTTGGGGGCTTGCGTTTAAGCCAAATACCGATGATATGAGAGAGGCTAGCTCACTAACTTTGATAAGGCTTTTAGACGAGGCTGGCGCAAAAGTGGTCGCTTACGATCCAAAAGCGAGCGAAGAAGCTAAAAAATATATGCCAAATTTAGATGTGAAATACGCTAAAAACAAGTATGACGCTCTTGATAACGCCGATGCTATGGTGCTTGTGACTGAGTGGAGTGAGTTTAGATCGCCTGATTTTATGGAGATCAAAGAGAGGCTAAAAAATGCTGTCATATTTGACGGACGCAACCAGTATAACGCTAGAGTTTTAGCCGAGCATGGCTTTAAATACTTCCAAATAGGCGTCAAAGCGTGAAGCAAATTTTGTCTTTTTTCGCAGCTTGCTTGCTGCCTTTTACGCTCTTAGCTAGCGAAACGGCAGGTAAAAACAAAGCAAAGATGCAAGAGCAGGTTTTTGAGCTACCTATCTCAAAGATGCCGAATGATTATTTTAAATATGAAGTTGCATTTTTTAAAGAGATGCAAACGGATTGCGAATGTGCTATGCTAGAGGGCGGACATTTAGATAAAAAAGAGGATAAAAGCGGGGTTCGTTATGAATTTAATGCAGACGATAAACCGCTTAAGCCTTGTAACGGCAAAAAGAAAAAGAGGCAAATTTATTATGAATTTACTCAAATTTTGCCTGGCGCTAGCCCCATAAGGATCGTAACTCCGCAAGGTGTAGGCGCAGAGATAAGAATTTATGAACGTATAAAAACGATAAAACCAAAAATTTTAAAAAGGAAAGAGAAATGAAAATAGCAGTAGTAGGACTTGGCTATGTGGGACTTCCACTAGCAGCAGCTTTTAGTGAAAAGTACGAAGTAGTAGGCTTTGACGTAAATGCAAAACGTATAGAAGAGCTTAAGAGTGGCTATGATAGAACGCTTGAGCTTAGCAACGAGCAGATGAAAAAAGCGATCGATAATGGCATGAAATTTAGCCTAAATTTAGATGACATCAGAAGCTGCAACTTCTTCATCGTAACCGTCCCAACTCCGATAGATAAGAACAAACGCCCTGATCTAACCCCAGTGGTAAAAGCGACCCAGAGCGTGGCAAAAGTGCTTAAAAAAGGTGACATCGTCGTCTATGAAAGCACCGTTTATCCAGGCGTTACAGAAGAAATTTGCGTGCCACTTCTTGAAGAGAGCGGACTTAAATTTAATAAAGACTTCTTCTGCGGCTACTCTCCAGAGCGCATAAACCCAGGTGACAAAGAACACACTGTTACAAAGATCAAAAAGATAACAAGTGGCTCAACTCCAGAGATCGCTGACAAGGTCGATGAAATTTACCGCTCTATCATCACAGCTGGCACTCACAAAGCTTCAAGCATCAAAGTAGCAGAGGCTGCAAAGGTCATCGAAAACACCCAACGCGACATCAACATCGCCTTTATAAACGAGCTTGCGATGCTCTTTGAAAAGCTTCACATCAATACTATCGACGTTTTAGAGGCGGCTGGTACTAAGTGGAATTTCTTAAATTTCCGCCCAGGTCTAGTCGGCGGTCACTGCATCGGCGTAGATCCATACTACCTAACTCACAAAGCTCAAGAAGTGGGCTACAACCCTGAAATGATCCTAGCAGGTCGCCGCATCAACGATGATATGGGCAGATACGCAGCTGATCAAGTGATAAAACTAATGATAAGAAAAGGTGTGCTTATTAATAAAGCACGCGTGCTTGTTCTTGGCATGACATTTAAAGAGAACTGCCCAGACATAAGAAACTCTCGCGTTATAGACGTGGTTGATGAGCTAAAAGACTTTGGCTGCAAGGTCGATGTGACCGACCCTTGGGCTGATAGCGCTGAGGTAAAACACGAGTACGGCTTTGATCTAGTAAAAGAGTATAACCTAGACGACTACGACTGCATCGTGATCGCCGTAGCTCACAATGAATTTAAAAAGCTCAACCTAAAGGGCCACTTGGTTTATGATATAAAAAATATCTACCCAGAGGCTGACGCTAGGCTGTAAGTGAGCGTTAAATTTAAAATTTACTTAGTTGCCTTGCCATCTGGCTTGGCGGCTAAAATTTATGGTTTTTTCTTTTTAAATTTAGCTTTTGGGCTAAATTTCAAAGGTTAAAAGTCTAATGCTAATCAATCTAATAAGCTCAATCGTCGTTTTTGTCGTATCAATGGGCATAAATTTCTTTCTTACGCCATTTATCTTAAAAAGCCTTGGCAATGAGGCTTTTGGCTTTGTAGGCCTTAGCAACGCCATCGTTAGCTACGCCGCAGTCGTGAGCGTGGCGATAAACTCAGTGAGCGGCCGCTTTGTCGCTCATGCGTGGCACAAAAAAGATCTAAGCCTTGCAAACACCTACTACTCATCAGTGCTTGTTGTAAATATCTTCTTTTGCGCCGTTGTCGTGGTGCTTAGCTCTGTTTTCATACTAAATTTGCAAAGTTTTTTAAATGTCCCTGAAAATTTACTTTTTGATGTGAGAATGACCCTTGTTTTTTACTTTATAAATTTCTGCGTCGGCCTATTTAACGGCGTTTTAACGGTTTGTGCGTTTGTGACAAATAAGCTCTATCTGCTCTCCATCAGAAACGCCATCTCAAGCGCTATCCTAGCAGCCCTTATCGTCGCACTTTTTTATTTTTTTAAGCCATTTATTTCTTACATCGCTATCTCAGCGCTAGTTGCTAGCCTTTTTGTCTTTTTTAGCACCATTTTTATGTCAGCTCGCATCACGCCAGAGCTAAAATTTAGCCTTAGTAAATTTGACTTTTCTAAGATAAAAGAGCTTCTTAGCTCTGGCATTTGGAATAGCTTTAATGCGCTAAACCGTATACTTTTAACAGGCATGGACCTATTTATCTGCAACATTTTTGTAAATGCAAACGCCACGGGTCTTCTTTCAGTCGCCAAGGCCGCCCCTATCATACTTGAGAGCTTTGTAGCGCAGCTTAGCGGTATCTTTGCGCCAAAATTTGTCGAGCTTTACTCTAAAAATTTGATCACGGACCTCATAAAAGAGGCTAAATTTTCAATGAAGGTGATCGCCTTTGTGATGAGCGCTCCGGCCGCATTTTTCGTCGTTTTCGGGCTAGATTTTTACACGCTTTGGCTACCTTTTAAAAGCGCAGATGAGGTCAAATTTATCTACAACGTCTCGATGATCACGCTTGTGCCCATTGTCTTTATAAGCTTTGTTTTCTCGCTTTTTAACCTTGATAGCGCAACAAACAAGCTTCGCCGACCAGCCATTGCCAACACTATCCTTGGCGTTAGCACGATCATAGCGCAGATCGCACTGCTTAAATTTAGTGGCTACGGCGTTTATGGTATCGTCATCGTCGCAGCCATTTTTTATAGCATAAGAATTCTCGGCTTTGACCTTATAAATGCCGCCTTAAATTTAGAGGTGAAACTCACCACGTTTTATGGGGTTTATTTTAAAAATTTAGCCGTTTTTGCGCTTTGCGTGTTTGCGATGTTTGCCTGTAAGGACTTTGTGAGCTTAGATAACTGGCTAAAATTTGCTATCTTTGCTGTGATATACGCCAGCGCAGCTTATATTTTGGGATATTTTTTGTTTTTTAATGCCTTTGAGCGAGGCATAGTTTGGCGTAAAATTTTAAAAAAATTTAAAAGGTCTTAAATGAATGAAATTTATCTGATCTCTTTGACAAAAGACACTAAAAGGCGAGAGCTTTTGCAGCAGAAATTTGGCTCTTATGATAGCTTTAAGCTAATAGACGCAGTTGATGGCAGGGAGCTAAACGCGAGGGAGTACTATAAGATTATTTCGCCATCATTTAAAGCTTACGGCAAGGTTTTAAGCCCAGCAGAAGTTGGCTGTTCGCTCTCGCACGTAAAAGCCTACGAGGCGTTTTTGGCGAGTGAGGCGAAATTTGCCCTCATCTTTGAAGACGACGTGATAGGCGATGATCAGGCTATAAAAGAGGCCTTTTTAGCAGCTAGCAAGATGCCTGAAAATAGCGTGCTGATATGCGGCATGCAAGATGGGCTAGAAGGCAGGTTTAGCGCCTTTGGTAAAAAGGTGGATACCAGCCTAAGTAAGCCGCTTTGGCAGGTCTCAAAGCACTCATTTTCGAGCATTTATAGAGCAGGGGCCTATGTGCTAACTAAAAAAAGTGCTAAGAATTTGCTTGAAATTCATAAACGTGCGCTTTGCACGACCGATGTTTGGGACTATTTGCTCGGTGTTAATGATATGCAGATGTATTTTTGCGATCTTTTTGCGCACCCAACTGATCTTAGTGGCTCAAATATCGAGGGTGAGCGCCTTGAGAGAGGATACAGCGCAAATTTAAAGGCATATATAAAAACAATTAAATTTATACTTTTCTCACGGCTTGAAAAGCTTCAAGGCTATGAGAGAATTTTTAAAAGGGGCTAAATGAGCGAGCCATTAATCAGCATCGTAACCGCGACTTACAAGCGTCCAGAGCTTTTAAAAAAGGCCATAAAAAGCGCTCTAGCTCAAAGCTATAAAAATTTAGAAATAGTTGTAACTGACGACGGCGATGATGAGAGTGCGAGTAACATTTGCAAGAGTTTTAATGATGCTAGGATCAAATTTGTAAAAAACAGCACTCACAAAAAGAGCCCAAATGGCAACAAAAATAACGGCTTTGACAACGCAACAGGCGAGTTTGTCTGCTTGCTTGACGATGACGATGAGCTTTTGCCAGAGGCGATTGCTTTGTGCTATGAAATTTTAAAAAGTGGCGAGTATTCGTGCGTTTTTGCAGATGCGATCTGCGAGAAAGACGGCGTGATGACCAAGATGATAGCTGGTAGAAGCCCATATAGCAAGAGTGGAGCGATGAGCAAGGTTGATTATCACTGCGGGCGGATAAATGGCGAGTATTTTAAGCTTTTTTCACGTGAATTTATAGACGGCTTTAGGTTTGATGAGAGCAGTTTTGGCGGCGAAAATGAGCTTTACATCCGATTTTTTGAAAAAAATGTCTTTTATCTTAAGAAGCCACTTTACATCTACCGTATCGCAAGAAGCGATAGTGCGACGTTAAATGCCGGCAAACACGCGCTAAATGTGGCAAACGCTTACATCAAAACAGCAAATTTGCACTACGACATCGCTATAAAAAATGAGCCAAAATTTCTAGCTATGCAGTATAAAAACGCCGCTTACTACGCCAAAATAGCAGGCGAATATGGGCTGATGTTAAGGTGTATTTTTAAAAGTCTTAGCATTAAATTTAGTAAAGAAGCGTTTATATTTTTGCTGCTTAGCCCGCTTCCAAGTGGCATTTTACCAGCACTTTCAAAGCTTAGAGTAAAGATCAAGCAAAGGTTTGGCGTATGAGGATATTATTTGTCACATCAACGCTTAGAAGTGGCGGTGCAGAGCGAGTTTGCGCGGTGATCGCATCAAGATTTAGCATGGATCACGATGTAAGCCTTGTTAAATTTGATAAGGACGAGCCATTTTACGAGCTAACAAGCGGCGTGAAGCTCATAAATTTAGGCGTTGGGGCTGATGAACTTGGCTTTGTTGGAAATTTAAAAAAGAGAGTTTCAAAGGTGCTTGCTTTAAGAGCGCTCATAAGAGAGGGCAAATTTGACGCTGTGATATCGTTTTTAGACGCCGTAAATACCTTGGTTCTCTTTAGTTCAGCCGGACTAAAAACGCCTATAATCATAAGCGAGCACACAAACTATCTTGCGCCAAAAAGGGCGATCTTTAAGGTGCTAAGACGCATAAGCTATCCATTTGCAAACGCACTTAGCGTCTTAAGCGATGAGGATCTAGGCTACTACTCGAAATTTTGCAAAAATGTGATGAAAATTTACAACCCACTCTTTGAAGAGGTGCGCAGCGAGAGCTTTGCAAAAGAAAATTTAGTCATCTTTGTTGGCAGGCTAAATAAGATAAAAAACTGCGAAATGTTTGTAAGAGTGGCTGCAAGCTTAAAGCAAAGCGGCTATAAATTTGCTGTCGCTGGAGATGGCGGCGAGAGAGCAAATTTAGAAAATTTAGCTAAAAATTTGGGCGCCGAGATCGAATTCTTAGGCAACGTTAGCGACATCGCCTCGCTTTATAAAAGAGCAAAGGTGCTGCTATCTTGCTCAAATTTCGAAGGTCTTGGAAACACCTTGATAGAGGCGATAAACTATGACTGCGTGCGGGTTGCGACAAAAACTAGCGGGGCAAAAGAGCTTATAAAAGATGGCTTTGATGGCTTGCTTTGCGAGATAAATGACGATAAGCAGATGAGCGAAAAGCTTGCAAATTTGCTGCAAGATGAGGCAAAAATGGGCGAATTCGCTAAAAACGCAAGAGCTAGACTTGATGAGTTTAGTGTGGAGCAAATTTATAAAAAATGGTTGGAGCTTTTAAGGCTTGGAGGTGTGAAGTGAAAATTCTTTTTGTCATCGCCGCACTTAGAAATGGCGGAGCTGAACGTGTGCTAAACGTGCTAGCAAATGAGCTTAGCAAGGACAATGAGATCACTATCGCCCTGCTTGAAGAGGATCTTGGACTTTATAAATTTAGTGAAAAGATAAATATCATAAATCTTAACGTCGCTGGCTCAGGGCTTGCTTTAAAATTTAAAAAAATCCTCGCTCTTAGAGCGCTTTTTAAAGAGCAAAGGGCTGATCTGATAATGAGCTTTATCGACTGGACAAACGTCGCTTGTGTGTTGGCAAATGCTGGGCTAAAGAGCAAACTAATAGCAACCGAGCATCACGAGCACAGCTACTTAAAAAGCAAAATCGCAAGCGCTATGCGTGATATTAGCTACCGCTTTGTAGATGGCTTAAGCGTGCTAAGTAAAAGCGACTTCAGCTACTATAAATTTGCCAAAAACCGCGAGGTCATCCACAACCCACTTTTTATCGACGTGCCTGAAATTTGCAAGAAGCAAAACGTCATCTTAAGCGTGGCTAGGCTGGAGGCGGTAAAGGGCTATGATATCTATTTTGAGGCGCTTAGTAAGGTGGATAAGAGCTTGCTTGATGGCTGGGAGATAAAGATCGCAGGCAGTGGCAGGCAAGAGGTCGAACTGAAGCAAATGGCGTCAAATTTAGGGCTTAATGTCAAATTTCTAGGTCACATGAATGACGTTACAAAGCTTTATAGCGAGGCAAAAATTTTTACTCTTAGCTCACGAAGCGAGGGGCTTTCAAATGCGCTAATAGAATCAGGCGCTTTTAACTGTGCTAGGCTAAGTAGCGACACTGTGGGCGCAAGAGAGCTTATAAATGACGGCATTGACGGGCTTATCTTTAAAAATGGTGACGCAAATGATCTAAAAGAGAAGCTTGAGATGCTTTTAAAAGATGAAAATTTAAGGCAAAAACTAGCAAAAAACGCCAGCGAAAGTGCAAATTTATTTAGCAAAGAAAATATCATCAAACAGTGGCGAGAATTTATAAAAAAGGTTGTTAGCAAGTGAAAAAATTAGCCGTTTTTTTATATTCGATGGGGCCTGGCGGTGCTGAGCGAAATGTGGCAAATTTACTGCCATTTTTGGTAAAACGTTATGAAGTTCATCTCATCTTAATGAGCAAGGTCATCGCCTATGAGATTCCAAGCGAGGTGCAAATTCACTTTATAGAAAATAGCGATCCTTACGAGAGTGGGCTAAAGAAGCTTGCAAGGCTCTTTTTAGCGATGCCAATGCTTGCCTTTAAATATAAAAATCTTTGCCAAAATTTAGGCATCAACACGCAGTTTGTGCTGATGAACCGTCCATGCTACATCGCTGGGGTTGCTAGGATTTTAGGGCTAAAGGCTAGGCTGGTTATCAGCGAGCGAAGCTGTCCGTCGATCCTATATAAAGACGATCTAAGCGGTAGGGTTAATAAATTTTTACTCACTCATCTTTATAAAAAGGCTGATCTCATTTTGGCAAATGCAGCTGGCAACAAAGAGGATCTGGTGCGAAATTTTGGCATGAGCGAGGCAAAAACAAAGGTGCTTTATAACGCCCTTGATCTAAAAACTATAAATTTGCTAAAAGATGAGCCGCTTGAGAGCGACTTTAAGCCATTTTTCATAAACATAGGCCGCCTTGATAGCGGTAAAAATCAAGCCATGCTAATAAAAATAATAGCTTCGATTAACGACCCTCGCGCTACGCTTGGCATCCTTGGCAAAGGGCCTTTAAAGGACGAGCTACAAAATTTGATAGACAAATTTGGCGTGGGTGATCGAGTAAAGCTTCTTGGCACTGATAAAAATCCTTTTAGGCATATAAAAAACGCCTCTTGCTTGCTTTGTGCTTCACGTTTTGAGGGCTTTTCAAATGTCTTGCTTGAAGCGCTAGCATGCGAAAAAACTATCATTTCAACCGAGCATAAAAGCGGCGCAAAGGAGCTTTTGGGCGAGAGTGAGTTTGGCATCTTAGTGCCTGTTGATGATGAAAATGCGATGAAAGAGGCGATGATAAAGGTGCTTAACGAGCGTGAAATAAGGCAAAATTTTGAAAATGTTGCGTATAATCGGGCTAAATTTTTTGATAGTGAAAATATAGCGAGCGAGCTTATAAAATTTTTGGAAAATCCTAATGAATAGAAATTTATTTTTTAAAAATTACTCTTTATACCTTATGATATTTGTCGCAGTCATCTTTGGCATGGTTTGCAGGCTTTACTGGGTCTTTTGGGCTAGTGAGTATCCGGTATTTTTCTGGAACAACGAGCTGATGATCAGCACAAACGACGGCTACGCATTTGCCGAGGGCGCAAGGGATATGCTAGCTGGCTTTCACCAGGAAAATGACCTTAGCTACTATGGCTATCCGCTTTCGACGCTTACTTACTGGATCGTGAAATTTCTAGGCGTTAAGCTTGAGACGGCGATGATTTATATGAGCGTATTTTTTTCGTCGCTTGTGGCTGTGCCTGTTATCTTGATCGCAAATGAATATAAAGCAAAAATGGCTGGCTTCATCGCTGCACTTCTTGCAGTGATCGCAAATAGCTACTACAACCGCACTATGGCAGGATATTACGACACCGACATGCTCATCATCCCACTTAGCGTTTTTGTCGTTTGGGGGCTTGTTAGAGTGCTTGAGAAAAAGGACGCAAAGAGCCTGATAATAGCACCTTTAAGCGTGCTTATCTATATGTGGTGGTATATGAGCGCCTTTTCGCTTATTAGCATTTTAACTGGGCTATTTTTACTTTATACGCTCATTTTTGATAGGAAAAATCCACTTTTTTACCTTGAAATTTCGCTGCTTTTGCTTGCCATCTCAAACCTTGATCTAACTCTTAAGTTTATCGCTGTCATCGTTATTTACGCACTTTGTCTATTTAAAAAAGAGGTGATAAATTTAAAATTTGTTCTTAGCGTTTTGGCGGTTATATTTATCGTCTTTGTCATCCGTGGCGGGCTAAATCCGATAATCTTTCAGCTTAAATTTTACGTCTTTAGAGATGCGCCTGAAGTTGGCGGCATGAGCTTTCACTTTTTTAATGTCAATCAAACTATCCAAGAGTCAAGTGTCGTTGATTTTACACTATTTTGCGAGAGAATCAGCGCAAATGTCATCACATTTTTGATCTCGCTTGCTGGCGTCGCTCTGTTTTGCTACAAGCACCGCTCATTTGCCGTCTCGCTTGGCATGCTAGCTCTTGGCTTTTTAGCCTTTAAAAGCGGCCTTAGATTTACCATTTATGCTGTGCCTATCATGGCACTTGGCTTTGGCTACTTAGTGGAGTTCGTGCTTGCAAATTTAAAGCTAAAAGGAGCCGTGCTAAATCTCATAAGAGCGTTCATAGCAGCTCTTGTGCTTGCTCCAGCGCTCATTCACATCTATGGCTACAAGGCTGAGCCAGTCTTTGTAAATAAAGAGGTTGAAATTTTAAACAAGCTAAAAAGCATCGCAGGACGCGAAGACTACGTGGTTGCGTGGTGGGACTATGGATATCCGATTAGATATTACAGCGATGTTAAGACGCTAATTGACGGCGGAAAGCACCTTGGACGTGAAAATTTTGCCGTGAGTTTTGCGCTTGGAAGCGACGAGATGAGCTCGGCAAATATGGCAAGGCTTGATGTTGAGTATACGGAGCGAAATTTCAAAGAGCACTTTAATGGCAACTTGGCTCAAATTTTAAAAGATAGAAATTTAAGTGTTGATCAGTTTTTTAGCGAGATAAAAGAGGCAAATTTTAGCCTGCCAGCAAAGAGCAGAGAGATATATTATTACCTACCAGATAGGATGCTTAGCATCTTTCCGACCATTTTGCAGTTTAGCAAGATCGATCTAAAAAGCGGTAAAAACCTAAACAACGGACTTTTCATCACCACAAGAGTGATCTCGCAAAACGAAAAGGGCATTAGGCTAAGTGGCGGATTTACACTAACAAGCGATGTCACAAATTTGATCTATGATGGCAATGTCTTACCGCTAAGATCTTTCATAGAGACCGACTACAACGAGGCTGGCAAGCTAAATGTAAAAGAGTATAAAAATAACGAAATGTCAAACATTTCTGTCATTTATATGAGGGATTATGGCAGATTCATCATCCTGGATGAGAGCATTTTAAATAGCGCCTACATCCAGCTTTTCGTGCTTGAAAGATACGATCCAAAGGTCTTTGAGCCAGTCATACTTGACGGGGCGGCAAAAGTTTATAAACTAAAGAGGTAGAGATGGCAAGGATAGGATTTTTAAGCCACGCTGATATGAGCATACACTTTTTTAGACGCCCTATTATGCAGGCTTTAAAAGATATGGGGCATGAAGTTTTTGCTATCGCTCCAAAAGGAAATTTTACTAATGAGCTTGCTAAAAGCTTTCACACCGTCACCTACGAGCTTGATAAGGCGAGCCTAAATCCACTAACTGTGATAAATAACTCAAAAAAACTATCTCAAATTTTAGGTGAGCTAAATTTAGACCTGCTTCAAACTGGCGCTCACAAGTCAAATGTCTTTGGCACATTTGCTGCTAAAAACGCTGGCATAAAGCACGTGATAAATTTGGTTGAAGGCCTTGGTAGCTTTTACATCGATGATGATCTTAAGACAAAGGCCGTGCGTTTTGTCATGGAGAGCCTTTATAAGCTCTCTTTTACAAAGGCTGATGCTTGCATCTTTGTAAATGACGCAGATCCAGACTATCTGATCTCAAGAAATTTGATAGACAAAAGCAAGGTTTACCGCATAAAAAGTGTCGGCGTGGATACTGCTAAATTTGACCCAGCTATCACGCAGGCGGCTGACCTTGGTGAAAAAAAGGTCATTTTAATGATCGCAAGAGCCATGTGGCACAAGGGCGTTCGTGAATTTTACGAGGCGGCAGAAATTTTAAATGGCTATAAAAACTGCGAATTTGTCTTTGTGGGCGAGGGCTTTGCTGGCAATAAATCAACCGCGGACGAGAGTTTTTTAAAAGGTGGCAAAGTACGATATTTAGGAGCAAGAAACGACATCCCGCAGCTTTTAAAGGCTTCTTATTTGCTTGCTTTGCCAAGTTATAAAGAGGGCTTTCCAAGAACGGTTTTAGAGGCGATGAGTATGGCTAAAGCAGTTGTCGCAAGTGACGTGACAGGCTGCAATGAAGCTGTAAAAGAGGGCTACAATGGACTTTTATGCAAGGTAAAAGACGCAAATGACCTAGCAAGTAAGATAAAAATTTTACTTGATGACGAGGAGCTTTGCGCTAAGCTTGGGCAAAATGGCAGGGACTGGGCGGTTAGCGAGTTTGACGAGAAGCAAATCGCAAAAAGATATATAGAAATTTATAGGAAATTTATAGATGTATAGAAATTTTTTAAAGAGGACGATTGACATTTTGGGAGCTTTGTTTTTGCTCATTTTAACATCACCTATCATCATAGCAACGGCGATCTTTATCTATTTTAAGGTAAGCCGTGATGTCATTTTTACGCAGGCTAGACCAGGGCTAAATGAGAAAATTTTTAAAATTTATAAATGTAAGACGATGAGCGATGAGCGTGATGCAAATGGCGAGCTCTTACCAGATGATCAGCGTCTTGGTAAATTTGGCAAGCTGATCCGCTCACTTAGCCTTGATGAGCTACCACAGCTTTTTAACGTGCTAAAAGGCGATATGAGCTTTATCGGACCAAGACCGCTTTTGGTTGAGTATCTACCCATCTATAACGAAACGCAAAAGCACCGCCACGACGTGCGCCCTGGTATCACGGGTCTAGCGCAGGTAAATGGCAGAAACGCCATAAGCTGGGAGAAAAAATTTGAATACGACGTCTATTACGCTAAAAATTTAAGCTTTATGCTTGACGTAAAGATCGCCTTGCAGACCATCGAAAAGGTGCTAAAACGAAGTGGTGTAAGCAAAGAGGGGCAGGCGACGACGGAGAAATTTAATGGCAAAAACTAAGAAAATTTACATCTACGGAGCGAGCGGTCATGGTCTTGTGATCGCTGACATCGCTAGAAATAACGGCTATGATGAGATAGTTTTTTTAGACGATGCTAGTGAGCGTAAATTTAGCCCAGAGCTTGAAAAAGCTGACATCATAATAGCCATAGGTGATAATAAAACAAGGCAAAAGATCAGCCAAAAGGTGGAGGATGCTGGCTTTGAGATAGTAAATTTGATCCATAAAAGTGCAGTTGTAAGTGAAAGTGCTGTGATAGAAAAAGGTGTGGTTGTCATGCCAAATGCCGTGATAAACGCAAAAGCTTGCATAAAAGAGGGCGCCATCATAAACTCTGGTGCGGTGATAGAGCATGAGTGTGTGATAGGTAAATTTGCTCACATCAGCCCAAATGCAGCCCTTGCTGGAAACGTGAGCGTGGGCGAATTTACGCACGTTGGCATTGGCTCAAGCGTCATTCAAGGCATAAATATCGGTAAAAACTGCATCATAGGCGCTGGAAGCGTGGTCGTTAGAGATATAAAGGACGGTATAAAGGCGTATGGCGTGCCTGCATGCGAGCGCGCTAAGTTATAAATTTAAAAATAAGTGCTAAAATCGCCAAAAAATCACGAAAGGTATGAAAATGGATAGGGTTTTTTTATCTCCACCAAATATGAGTGGAAAAGAGCAAGAATATATAAAAAAAGTTTTTGAAAGCAACTACATAGCGCCACTTGGCGAATATGTCAATAAATTTGAAGATAGCATAAAGGCTTATACTGGTGCCAAAGATGCGCTTGCACTATGCGCTGGAACTGCGGCACTTCACCTAGCACTCCGCGTCCTTGGCATAAAAGAGGGCGATTTTGTGCTGGCTTCTAGCTTTACTTTTATGGCTTCAGTCTCGCCGATACTTTATGAAAAGGCAACTCCAGTTTTTATAGATAGCGACGAGAGCTGGAATTTAAGCCCAGAGCTACTAAAAAAAGCTATATCAAATTTACCTAAAAAGCCAAAAGCGCTAGTCGTTACTCATCTTTACGGCCAAGCTTCAAAGATGAAAGAAATTTGCGAAATTTGCCAAAATGAAGGCATCGCTTTGGTTGAAGATGCAGCTGAAGCACTTGGCGGATTTTACGGTGGCAAGGCGCTTGGCACATTTGGCGTGATGGGTGGATATAGCTTTAATGGCAACAAGATCATCACCACTTCAGGCGGCGGCATGCTAGTTGGAGATAGTGAATTTGTAGAAAAAGCTAGATTTTACAGCACACAAGCAAGGGAGCCACTGCTTCACTACGAGCATAAAGACTACGGCTACAACTACCGCTTAAGTAACGTCCTAGGCGCTATTGGCGTGGCTCAGATGGAAGTTTTAGAAAAGAGAGTCGAGCAAAAGAGAAAAGTCTTTGAAATTTATGAAAAAGAGCTTGGCGATATTTTAGAATTTATGCCAGAGCTACCAAATTCTCGTGGAAACAGATGGCTTACAACCGGCGTTTTTGCTAAAAAAGACGCACATTTAAAAGTTATAAAAGCACTAGCTGATGCAAACATCGAGAGCCGCCCACTTTGGAAGCCTATGCACTTACAGCCAGTATTTAAAGGCGCGCTAAGTTTTGTTGATGGATATAGCGAAGATCTATTTTCAAGAGGAATTTGCTTGCCAAGCGGCAGCGATATGAGCGAGCAGACACAAGAAAGAGTGATAAAAATAGTCAAGGAAAATGCGTAAATGTTTCATGCAACGAAGTTAAAAAGGCTCGTATTTTTCCTTCTTGGTGATGTTTTTATATTTGTTTTTTCGATATATGCAGCATATCTTTTAAGATTTAACGCCGACATCCCAGATATCTACGTGCAAGGACTTTTTGTAACGGCTGGATTTTTGATCGTATTTAAGCTCTTTTTCATGTGGATGTTTAAAATTTACAAGGTGCCGTGGAGATTTTTTGGCTTAAACGAGGCACGTAAAATTTTCCTAGCTCACGTTTGTGCGGCGATCTTATTTACACCACTATTTTTTGTATTGCAAGACATTTTTGCAATGTATCCAAGAAGTGTTATTTTGATAGATATGCTTATATCATGCTTATTTATTGGAATATTGAGAATTTCAAAACGAATGGCGATTGACTTTTCAAACAGACCTCACAAAGGCGAGCCTTGTATCGTTATAGGTGCGACCTCAAAGGCACTTCACGTTTTGCGCGGCTTAAAGCAGGGCTATCTTGACTACTATGCAGTTGGTGTGGTAGATGGCAGAAGCGATCTTGTTGGCACATATTGTGATGGATTTTTAGTTCAAGATAAAAAAGATATACCAAGCCTTATAAAAGACTATGACGCAAAGACTGCTATCATCGCACTTGCGCTCGATCAAGACGAGCTTCAAGCTTTAGTTGATGAGCTAACTGGATATGGCATAAGAGATATGAAGCTATTTTCGCTTATCGAAAATGAGCCGATCAAAGATATCTCGATCGAAGATCTGCTCGCTAGAAAGCCAAAAGACCTTAATCCAGAAGCCATTTCAAATTTCTTAAAAGATAAAATAGTGCTTGTCACTGGAGCTGGTGGCAGCATAGGAAGCGAAATTTGTAAGCAGTGCTTGAAATATGGCGTAAGTGAGCTTATAATGGTTGAACACAGCGAGTTTAACCTTTATAAAATAGACGAAGATACAAGAGATAAAAGAACTGTTAGCAAGCTCGTAAATATCACAAATTTAAAAGACTTTGAAGAGGTTTTTGAAGAATTTAGACCAGAGATCGTCATCCACGCTGCAGCTTACAAGCACGTGCCACTTTGCGAGCTAAATCCTCGCTCAGCAGTTGAAAACAACATCCTTGGCACAAAAAATGCAGTCGATCTTTCTAAAAAATATGGTGCTAAGAAATTTGTCATGATCTCTTCAGACAAGGCTGTGCGCCCAACAAATATAATGGGTACAACTAAGCGTGTTTGCGAGCTTTACGCACTAAATTCAAACGAAGCAGGTGTGTGCGAGATAGTTTGTGTGCGCTTTGGTAATGTCCTTGGCTCAAGCGGCTCAGTCATACCTAAATTTAAAGCGCAAATCGCTGCAAATAAGCCACTAAGCGTCACTCACCCAGAGATCACAAGATACTTTATGCTTACGTCTGAAGCGTGCCAGCTAGTCCTTCAAGCAGCCTCTATCGCAAAAGGTGGAGAGCTTTTCGTGCTTGATATGGGCGAGCCTGTTAAGATCGTCGATCTTGCTAAAAAGATGCTTCTGCTTTCAAATAAAGAGCATCTGGGCATCGAATTTGTAGGGCTTAGACCTGGCGAGAAGCTTTATGAGGAGCTGCTTATCAACAAAGATGACGTTCAAACTAAGTATGAGTCGATCTTTGTGACACACTCGCAGCCTTATGATCTGACCCTTTTAAATTCACAGATAAATGGGCTTTTGCAGCTTGAAGATGACGAGGTGGCACCTGCTCTTAAGGTGATCGTGCCAGAGTTTAACCATGCATTAAATTTAAAAGGCTAGTTTTGGTTATAAAAGATATTAAGAGATTTAGTGACACGAGATATAAGGCAAGGGCGTATATCTGCTATTTATTTAGTAGAAATTTGCCAAACAGACTGCCTGGAGTGTGCTTAGAAAACATAAAAGCTGGCTTTGATAAGATCAGCCACGAGATAGAAAATTTTGATGCACTATACATCTTAGATGAAAATGGCATACAGATCGAAGACTCGATCAGCCTAAATGAAAAGTATAAAATCCCAAAAGGTGAAAACCGCGCAAACAAAGCCTACTACTACACCGCTGTGCGCGAGAAAAGGTGTGTTTTAAGCGATCCATATCCATCAAGTCTAAATGGAGGTTTATGTGTCACAGCAAGCGTGCCTATATATAATGAAAAAAATGAGCTTAAATTTATCGCTTGCATCGATATAAGCCTAGAAAATATCCTAAATATGGTCGATAGCGGCTTTGTCGAGGAGCATTTTGGTAGATTTTTAAAGACAGTCTATGCGCTCTTTTGTGCATCGCTTTTTATGATCTGTGCATTTTTATTTTGGCACGGTGTAAAGAGCTTTATCTCAAAGAGTATCGAGCATATAAATGTCGAAGAAATTTTTGAATCAACCATCATTTTAACGCTGGCCCTTGCCATTTTTGACCTTGTTAAGACGATATTTGAAGAAGAAGTTTTAGGTAAAAATCACGAAGAAAATAGCGTTATTTATAAAACAATGGTTAGATTTATCGGCTCTATCATCATCGCACTTGCGATCGAAGCGCTCATGCTAGTCTTTAAATTTGCTATCACTGCACCTGAAAATATCATAAACGCTATCTATCTAATAGGCGGTGTGGCGATGCTGATGGCAGCACTTAGCTTTTATCTCTTTAGCGTAAAAAGACAAGAGAACAGATGATTGCTATTATTGATTATGGCGCGGGCAATATCAAAAGTGTGATAAATGCTTTTAAATTTCTTGGACATGAGTGCGTTTTGTTAAGTGAGCCTGGGAGCCTAAAAGAGCACTCTCACATCGTTTTACCAGGTGTTGGGGCATTTGGCGAGGCGATGAATAAGCTTAAGATTAACGGCATGGATGAAGCGATAAAAGAGGCTGTAAAAAATGGCAAAGCCTTTATGGGAATTTGTCTTGGTATGCAGCTTTTGTTTGAAAAAAGCTTTGAATTTGGCGAGCATGAGGGGCTTTCTCTTTTGCCAGGCGAGGTCGTTAAATTTGATGAAACTAAATTTGATAAACCACTAAAGATCCCACACGTTGGCTGGAACACACTTAGCTTTAAACAAAATGGCCCTTTAAATTTAGGACTAAAAGAGCTTGAGTATTTATACTTTGTGCATAGCTACCACGTGGTTTGCGATGATAAATTTGCACTTGCAAAGACAACTTATGGATATGAATTTACAAGTGCGGTGCAGCATGAAAATCTCTTTGGCTTTCAGCCTCATCCAGAAAAAAGCCACGAGGTTGGGCTTAAAATTTTAGAAAATTTTGCGAGGTTGTGATGGAAATTTTCCCAGCGATAGATCTAAAAGAGGGGCAAGCAGTTAGGCTTAGCAAAGGGCTCATGCAAAGCGCTAAAATTTACAGCAGTGAGCCAAGTGAGCTTGCTAAGAGGTTTGAAGATTACGGCGCAAAATGGCTGCATGTGGTTGATCTTGACGGAGCATTTGCGGGAGAAGCTATAAATTTTAACACGATCGAAAAGATAGTAAAAGCTACAAATTTAAAGGTGCAAGTTGGTGGTGGCATAAGGGATGAAGAGCGTATAAAGCGCTATTTGGACCTTGGAGTTAGCAGGGTGATCCTTGGCTCAGTTGCTCTAAAAGACCCAGAATTTACAGCAAAAATGGCTGGATTTTACAGGGTCGTAGTTGGCATAGATGCCAAAGATGGCTATGTGGCAGTGCAAGGCTGGGGTGAGGTTTCAAATATAAAAGCGGTCGATCTTGCAAAAAAATTTGCAGATGTGGGTGTAGAAGCTGTGATTTGCACCGATATTAACAAAGATGGAATGCTTGGCGGAGTTAATGTTGATTTTAGCTTGCAAATAGCTAGAAGCAGCAAGCTTGAGACCATAGCAAGTGGCGGTGTGAGCGATATAAACGATATTTTGGCGCTAAAAGAGACAAATGAGATCTCTGGCGTGATCGTTGGTAAAGCTTACTATGAAGGACGACTTGATTTGAAAGAAGCTTTCAGACAAGTTGGCTAGCGTTAAAGCTTTTATAAATTTTAATTAGCTAGAATAGGGCAATTTTTACTAAAAGGATATTATGTGAAGATTTTGGTTGTAGATGACAGCTCAACAATGAGAAGGATCATAAAAAATACTTTGCAAAGGTTAGGACATCAAGAAATTCTCGAGGCTGAGCATGGGCTTGAAGCTTGGAATATCTTGACGCAAAACGAGGGTATTGAGGTTCTTATTACTGACTGGAACATGCCTGAGATGAACGGTCTTGAGCTTGTTAAAAAAGTAAGAGCTGAGCAAAAATATGTTGATATGCCTATCATAATGGTAACAACAGAGGGCGGAAAAGCCGAGGTTATAACAGCTTTAAAAGCAGGTGTTAATAACTACATCGTAAAACCTTTTACGCCACAAGTTTTAAAAGAGAAGCTTGAAGACGTTCTTGGTTAATGAAAGATAAATTTTACGAATTAAGCATCAAAACATCAAATTTTTATGATGAAATTTTAGAGTTAGTTTTCTCTTTTGGGGTTACCTGTGTAGAAGAGCTAGACCATGAGATCATCATCAGGGAAGAGTATGATCTAAAAGATATAGCTTGGGGTGTCGAAGAGTATGCAAAAGGGCTCTCTAGCGTTCGTAAAATTCCAAATGATTTAAAAATTTCTCTTAATTTAAAAGAAAATAAAGACTGGCTAGGTGAATATAAAAAGGCAGTTAAGCCTATTTTGGTTGATAAAATTTATATTAGACCTAGCTGGGAAGAGCCACTTAATGGCGTAACAAATATCATAATCGACCCAGCGCTAGCCTTTGGCTCAGGGCATCATGAAAGCACAAATTCTTGCTTGCAACTTTTACAAAAATATGCAAAAAGTGGCGATAGTGCTTTAGATGTGGGATGTGGAAGCGGGATATTAAGCATAGCTTTAGCAAAGCTTGGCTGCAAGGTCGATGCCTGCGATACAGACGAGCAGGCCACGCAAAGCTCGCTTAGCAATGCCCAGCTAAATGAGGTTAAATTTAATAAAATTTGGACAGGTTCTATTGCAAATTTAGAGCAAAAATATGATATCGTCGTAGCAAATATCATTGCTGATGTCATTTTTATGCTCTCAAATGACTTGAAAAAATCGCTTAAAAAAGGCGGTTATTTAGTATTGTCTGGAATTTTGAACAAATACGAAGATAGGATTAAAGATACGTTTAAGGATTTGGAGCTAGTTGAGATAAAACAGGCTAATGATTGGGTTAGCTTTGTTTATAAGGAAATGGATGAATAATCAAAATAATAACCAAAACAACGGCGATAATAACGGGTTTTTCAACAAAAATCCCATCTTTATCTTTGCTATTTTTGCAATAGTTATAGTTCTAGCTTTTAGAAGCTTTAGTGGTGACGGACTAGGCGGTACTTTTGGGCTTGGTAGCAACGCTCAAAGCAAGATGATAGCTTATTCTGAATTTAAGGATATGCTAAAAAATAAGCAATTAAATGAAGTTGCGATATCTGAAACCACGATAAAAGGCGTTGGTAATGACAAAACCATCTACCTCGCAAAGCGAATAAATGATCCAACGCTCATTGGCATACTTGAGCAAAACGGTATAACTTACAGTGTTTATAGCGAAAATAACTGGTTTGGAGATCTTATATTTTCATGGATCATACCGGTATTTATATTTTTTGCTATTTGGATGTTTATCGCTAGTCGTATGCAAAAGAATATCGGCGGTGGCATACTTGGCATAGGAAGTGCGAAAAAGCTTATAAATTCTGAAAAGCCAAAAGTTAAATTTGATGACGTCGCAGGCGTTGAAGAGGCAAAAGAAGAGGTTCAGGAGATAGTTGATTATCTAAAGAGCCCAGATAAATATCTAAGACTTGGAGCTAAAATTCCAAAAGGTATTTTATTAGTTGGCCCTCCAGGTACTGGTAAAACGCTTCTTGCAAGAGCTGTTGCGGGCGAGGCTAGCGTGCCATTTTTCTCTATGTCGGCATCAAGCTTCATTGAGATGTTTGTTGGCGTTGGTGCAAGTAGAGTTAGAGATCTTTTTGAAAATGCAAAAAAAGAGGCTCCAGCGATCGTTTTTATAGATGAGATCGATGCGATCGGTAAGAGCAGAAATTCTGGTCCAATGGGAGGAAATGATGAGAGAGAGCAGACGCTAAATCAGCTTCTTTCTGAGATGGACGGCTTTGATGCGGATAAGTCACCAGTTATTGTTATAGCAGCTACAAACAGACCTGAGGTTTTGGATGCTGCGCTTTTAAGACCTGGTAGATTTGATAGGCAAGTGCTTGTTGATAAGCCTGATTTTAAGGGACGTTGCGACATTTTAAAAGTTCATATGAAAGATGTAAAGATCGGCAAAGACGTTAATATCGAAGATATAGCAAGGCTTACTACAGGTTTAGCAGGGGCTGATCTTGAAAATATCATAAATGAGGCAGCTCTTCTTGCAGGACGTAAGTCAAAGACTTTTGTTGAGCAGGCTGATCTAGTGGAAGCTGTTGAGAGATCGATAGCTGGTTTAGAGAAAAAATCACGCCGCGTAAATCCAAAAGAGAAAAAGATAGTCACTTACCATGAAAGCGGCCATGCCTTGGTAGCTGAGCTAACAAAAGGTGCAAAAAGAGTGACAAAAGTCTCAGTCGTGCCACGCGGTCTTGCAGCGCTTGGCTATACGCTAAATACGCCTGAAGAGAATAAATTTATGATGCAAAAGCATGAGTTGCTTGCAGAAGTGGATGTGCTTTTGGCTGGTAGGGCTGCTGAAGAGGTCTTTATAAAAGAGATATCAACTGGAGCTAGTAATGACCTAGAGCGTGCAACTGATATCATAAAAGCTATGGTTAGTATGTATGGTATGAGCGATGTTGCCGGTCTTATGGTACTTGAAAAACAACGCGCGACATTTTTAAATGGCGGACAGAGCATAAAAGACTATAGCGACAAGATGGCTGAAAAGGTCGATGAGTTTGTAAAAGCACTTCTTCATGAGAGATATACAGCTGTGCTTGGTCTTCTTGAAATTTATAAAGGTGCCATTGAAAACATGGTCTCAGCGCTTTATGAAGAGGAGACCATTGAGGGAAAAAGAGTTAGAGAGATCATCAAAAACTACGAAGAAGAAAATGGTCTTGTAAGCAGGCTTGTAGAGCTTGAAGAAGAGGAAAAAGGCAAAAAAGAGGAATAAAATGAGTGGTTACATCGCTAAAGCAGGGTATAAATTTATATTATTCTTTTTGATTTTATTTGTTATATCTGTGTTATTTGGTATTGCGCCGCTATTTTTTCTAGCGCTGCTTCTTTTAACTCTATATTTTTTTAGAGACCCTGAAAGAGAGCCTTTTACTGACGACAAACTAGCTTTGCTTTCGCCTATAGATGGCAAGATAAAAGAGATCAGCGTTTCAAATTTTGATGATAAAGAAGTAGCTAAGATAGTTATCTCAAAGCCTTTTTTTGGCGTTGGCACGCTAAGGGCAGTTAGTGACGCTAAGGTCGTTGATATCAAAAGAAGGCACGGACTTTTTTTGTGCCAGGCGATGAAAATTTCAGAGATGCTAAATGAAAGAGCGATAATTCGTTTTGAAAAAGGAAATATCAAATTTGCTATGAAGATCATAGCTGGTGTTTTTAGCAGAAGTTTGGAAATTTATAACATTACCAGTCTAAAAGCCTCTAGAAAATTTGGCTTTTTAGGAAGCGGCGAAGTGACCTTATACTTGCCAAGAGATACTAAAATTTGTGTAAGTGTTGGCGAGAGCGTTAAAGCTGCTTCACTTCTTGGATACTTTGAAGAGGAAAAATAAAATGAATAGCTTACAAAAAATGCAGTTAATGTATATCTTGCCAAATTTATTTACCGCAGCAAGCGCTTTTTTGGGCGTTATAAGCATTATTTCATCTATTCAGGGAAACTATTTTAAAGCTATTATTTATATCATTCTTTCTCTGATTTTAGACGGACTTGATGGACGCGTGGCAAGACTTACAAAGACTACAAGCAAATTTGGCGTGGAGTTTGATAGTCTTGCAGACCTTGTAGCATTTGGCGTGGCTCCAGCGATCTTGTTTTATCTAACAGTTGGTGCAAAATTTGGCAGATTTGGCGCACTTATAGCAGCCATGTTTGTAGTCTTTGGAGCTATTAGACTAGCTCGTTTTAACGTCACCACCGGCACATACGAGCCAAATGTTTTCATCGGACTTCCTATACCATCAGCAGCCATCATCGGAGTGCTTTGGGTTGGTATTTATCTAAAGCATGATTTTTTATATGGCTTTGAGTGGTGCTTGATACTACTTGAAGCGGTTTTGGCTATCTTGATGGTTAGTAATATCCGCTACCCAAGCTTTAAAAAGATGAACTTAAAACAAACTCATGTTATAAGAATTTTAGTAGCGCTCGTGGTTGTATTTTCTATGCTTTATCTATATCCTTACGAGAGTGCGACATTTTTGATGAGCGTTTATATGCTTTATGGTATTATTAGAGCGGCTATAATGTTTAGCAAAAATCACAAAAAAAAGGAGAGCGAATGAGCGAAAATGGCATAATAAAATCGCGTAAATTTTTAACAAAAATCGAAATCAAAAACTCTCTACTGCTGCTACTTAGGTAGCAAATTCTTCTTTACTTAACTCATTAAATTTAAATATAAAAAATAATAAAAGGAAAAAAATGGATAAAAATAAAATTATAATCTTTGATACGACTTTAAGAGATGGCGAACAAAGCCCAGGAGCTTCTATGAACACAGCTGAAAAGCTTCAGATCGCACTTCAGCTTGAAAGGCTTGGTGTGGATGTGATGGAGGCTGGATTTGCAGCTGCAAGTCCAGGGGACTTTGACGCGGTAAATCAGATCGCAAAGCAAGCTTCAAACATCACTGTCTGCTCGCTTGCACGTGCGGTTGATCGTGATATCAAGGCAGCTGGCGAGGCATTAGCTCCGGCAAAAAACAAAAGAATTCACACCTTCATAGCAACAAGTCCGATCCACATGCAGTACAAGCTAAAAATGAGCCCAGACGAGGTGATCAGGCGTGCGGTTGAGGCGGTACAATACTCAAAAACATTTTGCGATGATGTGGAGTTTAGCTGCGAGGATGCATGCAGAAGCGAGATGAGCTTTTTAAAAGAAATTTGCGACGCAGCGATAAACGCAGGGGCAAAAACTATAAACATCCCAGATACGGTTGGCTACTTGTATCCAGAGGAGATCACAGCTCGCATTAGCGAAATAGTAAAATTTATAGGCGATAGAGCGGTAGTTTCGGTGCATAACCACAACGATCTAGGCATGGCTACGGCAAATTCGCTAGCCGCCATAAAAGCTGGTGCAAGGCAGGTTGAGGGCACGATAAATGGCATCGGCGAGCGCGCTGGAAATGCTGCGCTTGAAGAGATCGTGATGGCTATAAAAACTCGCCAGGACGTCTTTGCACCACTTTACACAGGCATCATCTCAAAAGAAATTTATCCGACTTCAAGGCTGATCGCTAGCATCACAGGCATCGAGCCGCAGCCAAATAAAGCAATCGTTGGTAAAAACGCCTTCGCGCACGAGAGTGGCATCCACCAAGACGGCGTGCTAAAACACAAAGAGACCTACGAGATCATCAGCGCTGAAAGCATCGGCTTAGAGAAAAATTCGCTCGTTCTTGGCAAACACAGTGGCCGCCATGCGTTTAAAGATAAGCTTGCTAGCCTTGGATTTGACCTTGATAGCGAGGCGCTTAATAAGGCATTTGAGAAATTTAAAGACTTAGCAGATAAGAAAAAAGAGATATTTGACGATGATATCAGGGCGCTTGTGGCAGAGGAGATCACGAAAATACCGCAGGCTTACGAGATCACAGACTTGCTTCAAAGTAGCGGTGGCAGCTTAGCAAGTGCCTCTATGAGCATCAGGCACAACGACGAGATCGTTAGCGACTCAGCCCTTGGCAATGGCACTGCTGATGCGATATTTAAGGTAGTTGATCGCATTAGTGGCATTAGTGGCACGCTAAAAGACTACAAGGTCACAGCTGTTTCTCAAGGCAAAGACGCTCTTGCAAAGGTCGATGTAAAAGTCGAGTTTGAGGGCAAAACAGCCGTAATGGGTCACGGACTTGATATCGATACGATGATGGCAAGTGCTAAGGCCTATGTTGGCGCGCTAAATAGCTATCTTCGCATACATAAAAACTAAAATTTTTGGCTGGCTGCTGAATTTGCAGCTGGCTACTTTAAATTTAACTCTCTTTGAATAAAGGTTTAAATTTATTGGCTTTTTAATTTCTAAATCTTTACCAATTTTAAAATTTAATCAAGCTATTTTTACAAATTTTAAACTTTCATTCACCCCTAAGAATTGGCTACTAAAATTTGGCTTCGCTTATAGCTTAGCTCAAATTTTAGAGCCGAAATTACTCACTCATGAAATTTTAAAATTTGCCTGACCTCTTTTAGCGCACTTGTCTATACATTTTACAAACTTGTGCAATTTTCTGTCATTACGCTAAATTTAAACAAATTTTAATAGATAAATGCCGATAATTAGGGCATTAAATCACCTTAAAGGATAGACATGAAAAAGATCTTTGCTCTTTTACTGACAGCTTTTGTTGCTCTTTGTGCAAACGAGCTAAAATTTGGTACAGCGGCAAACTACCCGCCATTTGAATACATCGATGAAAACAACAAAATAACAGGCTTTGACATCGATCTTATAGATGAAATTTCAAAGCGTGCTGGTTTTTCATACAAGATCATAAATATGAGCTTTGATGGTCTTATCCCAGCGCTTAAAGCTGGCAAGATAAATGGCATCATAAGTGCGATGAGCGCGACTCCTGATAGACTAAAGTCGATTGATTTTACAAAGCCATACTACCTAACTGAAAACATCTACCTAAAGAAAAAAGGCAACGATGCTTTAAAAGCTAAAGAGGAGCTAGCTGGCAAAAAAGTAGGCGTGCAACAAGGCACCATCCAAGAGCTAGCTGCAAATGCGATAAGTGGCGCAAAAGTAGTGCCTTCAGAAGATACTGTGCCACTCATTATGGGGCTAAAAGTTGGCAAATTTGACGCGGTTATCCTTGATAGCTCGATCGGCTATGGCTTTATCAAGAAAAACCCTGAAGTAGAGGCGTTTTTCAAAGAGGTTGATGGTAGCGAAGGCTTTTCAATCGCTTTTGATAAAAATAAGCAGAGCGAGCTTATCGCTAAGATAAATCAAATTTTAGATGAGATGAAAAAAGACGGCAGCTACGACGCATTGCTTAAAAAATACGAACTAAAATAACACCTCCCAACTAGCCTGCAAATTTAGCAGGCTAGCTTTATCTTGCATTTTAAAATTTATACTAAAATCCGCTTTTACATAGAAATTTAAAGGACGGATTATGAGAAAAATTCTGCTACTTTTATGCCTAGCACTTAGCCTCTTTGCCTTGCAAAATGACAAAGATATGCTAAGTGGCGAGCTAAAAAACGGGCTTAAATACTATATAAAAGGGAATAAATTTCCACAAAAAACGGCCATCTTTTACCTAGTCGTAAATTCAGGCTCGACTGATGAGAGAGATGGCGAGCAGGGGCTTGCGCACTTTTTGGAGCACATGGCGTTTAATGGCAGCCGTGACTTTAGCAAAAACGAGCTCATTAAACAGCTTGAGAGCCTCGGGGTCAAATTTGGCGCTGATCTAAACGCGCAAACAAGCTACGATCAGACGAGCTACACGCTAAGCATAAATGTAAATGAGAAAAATTTAAAGGACGTTTTTAAGGTCTTTTCAAACTGGATAGATGGCGTAAAGATCGACGCAGGCGAGCTTGATAAGGAGCGAGGCGTCATAATGGAGGAGGAGCGCCAGCGAAACACGCCAGCATATAGGCTCTATCTTGCCCAGAGCAAGGACATCTTTGCTGGCAGCATCTATCAAAAAAGAGTGCCTATAGGCGACATGAACGTGATAAAAAGCGTAGATGCTAAGCACATGCAAGAGTTTTACGAGAAGCTTTATCAGCCAAGATTTATGAGCTTTGTGGCTGTTGGCGACTTTGATAAAAACGAGATAAAAGCTCTGATAGAAAAAAACTTTAGCGCAGCAAAAAATAGCAACTCTTACACTCATCCAGACAAAAGCATCGCTTTTAAAGATGGGCTAAACGTCTTTAACTACGACGCAAACGAGACGGCGGCTCAGTTTGTAAGACTTAGCTTTTTTGATAAATTTAAGCCAGTCTTGGATGAGGCTGATGTGAAGAGAAATTTAAAAGATGCGCTAATAGCTAGCCTTATAAATATGCTTTATGAGCAAAAAAATGCAAATAATTCGTCAAATTTAAGCGTTGATTTTATGGTGCAAACGCTTCAAGCAAAGCAAAAAATTTATAGCTTTGAGGCAAATGTGATCGGAGATGATTTTAACGCTAGCCTTAAAGATATGTTAAGCGTTTTAAAGGGCGTTGAGAAATTTGGCTTTAACAAAGGCGATTTTGCTGATGTTAAAAAGGCGTTTGTGGCAAATGTAGAGGCTAAATTTAAACGCTCAAAAACTAAAAAATCAAGCGCTTATGCAAGTGAAATTTTAAATATGATCGAAAATGGCGGCTTTGTGCTAAGTGATGAAGATAGCAAAAACCTTAGCCTAAAGCTCTTAAACGAGATCACGCTAGAGGATGTTAATGCTAGATTTAGGCAAATTTTAGCCATACCTGATGAGCGCGTGAGGGTCTTTAGTAAAGATGGTTTTAAGCTTAGCAAAGATGCCTTTTTGAAGCTAAAAGATGAGGCAAAACCATACGATACAAATTTAGCTAGCCAGAGCCTAAATAAGAGCCTTGGCAATGAAAATTTAGAGCCAAAAGATACCCTTTCTAGTGAATTTGACCAAAAGCATGGCATCTACACTTATAAGCTGCCAAATGGCTCGCAAGTCATCTTTAAGCCACTAGCTACCAAAAAAGATAGCATTTTGTTTGCAGCCATTAGCAAGGGTGGCACTTCAGATCTAGCTGATCCTAAGCTTGGTGGCTTTGCGGTTGCGCTCACAAATGAAAGTGGCGTTGGCAAATTTAACAACTACGAGCTTTCAAAGGTGCTAAACGACAAGATAGTAAGCTACGAAAAGAGCATAGAGGCGCTTACACAGGGCATTTACGGCTCTTCAAGCAGTGGCGATCTTAGCTCACTGCTAGCTGTTATAAATTTAGAGTTTAGCTCTCCAAGAGCCGATGCAAACGTGCTTGAGAGGATAAAACAAAGAGTAAAAGATGAGCTAGCTAAAGAGCAAAATTTACCTGAATATAAATTTAGCACCGAATTTAGCAAGTTTTTTTACGAAAACAACAAGCGTGTAGCGCCCATTGAGATGGCTCAGATCGATGCGCTAAAGCTAAATGAGCTAAAAGCAATCATCAAAGATAAATTTACAAACGCAGCCTCATACACCTTCGTAATCATCGGTGACACCGACGAGGAGAGGCTTTTGCCACTTGTTAAAAAGTATATCGCCACCTTACCTAAGCTTGGCGAGGCTGAAAATTTTAAAGATGACGGCGTGCGAAGTATCAAGGGAGAGCACACATTTAAAAGAGAGTATCAAAGCACAAAAAGAAGCGATGTGAGCGTGGATATAATAAATTTAGATACAAAATACAGCTTCAAAGAGGTGATCAAGCTAAGGGCGCTAAACTCGGTCTTAAAAACGGCACTTCGTGAAAAGATCAGAGAAGACAAAGGTCAAACATACGGCTTTAGCCTAAACGCTAAGCTCTCACGCTATCCGTATGAGCACTCAAAGGTGGTGATCGGCTTTACTTGCGACCCTGCAAACACGGACAAGATCATCGCCGAGATAAAGGAGATAATAGCTAGCATCAAGCGTAGTGGCGCGCTCTTACCAAAACATTTGGAGGATTTTAAGGCGCAGAGTGAAATTTCTATAAAGAAAGACTATGAAAAGCCTGAGTTTTGGCAAAATCTCATCATCTCAAATAAAATTTTTAACACGCCACTTTACACGGCTGATGAGTATATAGATGCGGTCAAAGCGGTCACGAATGACGATATCAAAGAGGCTGCTAGGCTATATCTTGATGAGAAAAATATGGTTATAAGCATAAATAATCCGAAGTAGAAATTTGAGGGCAGCTGGCTTTTTAAATTTAGTCTGAGTAGAAATTTGGTGAGCCAAGCTGGCTGACTCTTAAAATTTAAACGCGAGTAAAAATTTATTAAGATAAGCTAGCTTTTTAAATTAGTTGGCTAATTGGCTCTTTAAATTCAAATCTAAGTAGAAATTTAAAGAGCTAAGCGGCCCCTAAAATTTTAGCCTAAAGCCAAAGCTAAGCGAGGATATCCTTTGGCTTTAGTTTGTTTAGCTTTTGCACTAGATCATCAAAGCTCGCGCCATTTTCGACCTCGCGCCTGATAAATTCCTCGAAAAACTCACGTTTTATATCTTTATCCGTGTAGGTCACGCTCTTTTTGGTAACTTGCATAGGCTTAAATTTCTCTTCTTCTATCTCTTCGTTGCCATCTTCTCTAACTGGCACAAGGGCGATATTTTGCAGCACATCAGCGATATTTTCGCCCTTTTCATAGCTTGTTTTTAGAAATTTCAAAAACTCATCTTTGCTATTTTTATCAGCGTAGCTTACACGATGCGGCATCGCTTGACCTAGGACTTCTATGCGTTTTTTAGCCGATGTTTGCTCGTAGTGTAAAGCCCCGTCTTTGAAAGAAATTTTTACATTTGCATGCTCGCCAAGTATCCTTTCGGCGGTAAATTCCAGCCATTTGTCTTTAAATTTATCGATACTTAGATCAGAGTCTAGTAAATTTGTAGCCTCACGGTTTAGATAAAGTATGCCATTGGCGTGGTTGATTAGAAGTTTCAGGTTGTCGGTGGCAATAGCATATATATTGTAAGTTTTGTTAAACTCATCTACGCTAAAGCCGTTTTTCTCGCTGGTTAGAATGGAGCTTGCTCGCCAAAGCTTCGTGCTATCAACGAAATTTTTAAGACTAGCAACCTCGTCTTTACTCATTTTACTATCGATGCCATTTATCTTGCCCCAGATAGAAATTTTATCATTTGACGAGTAGCCAGAAAGTGATAGATGCTTGAAGTCTAGAGAATTAGGAGAAATTTTTACTCTGTCTAAATTTTCAATAGTTGTTGGCTGTTTATTAAAAGTGTCTTGATAGTTAAAGCTTTGATTAAGTCCATTTAGTGCATTTATCATGTCAAATCCTTTAACACTATATCGGCAAATGGATTTAAATTTTAAGTGGGATTATTTTTTATTGCGGTATTTTTCGAAAATGGCGATCATCTGGTGCGAGTCTTGCGCGACTTTGAGCTTGTTTGGGTTTTTGCTAAGCAGCTCTTCTCTTAAAGCATCGATGAACTCCTTGTCCTTTTTGCAGGCTTCAAGGCTCACACGTCCTCTAAGTATAGCCATAAACATAATATCGGCAGTCGCGTTTATCATCTCAAGCATCTTTTCTTCGCTCATTTTTCTAAATTTTGCCCCTTTTTAAGCAAATATTATTCCTTCACGCTTACAAAATTTATTATTTTTACCTCTTGGCTCTCTTTGCAAGCCTCCAGAGCAGCTGCGTTTTTCACCATGTGAGCGCTCTTCATGTGCTCTTTTTGGCTCTCTAAATTTTCCCAGCTCTCCATAAAGCAGTATTCGCTTTTAGTGCCTGCAACCACGCCACACTCGTAGCTTATGCAGCCTTTGTCTTTTCTTGAAGCTGGCACGATCTCTTTTAAAATTTCTTCAAATTTTGCCTCACATCCAGCTTTTAACTTTACATTTACATAAAATCCTACCATTTGTCTATCCTTTAATATTTTTTGGCTAAAATAACGCAATTTAGACGCAAGTTTGCGTATTACATTACAAGGCCTTTTCATGACAAGATGATACAAAATAGTAAATTTATAACTCATAAAACCAAACAAATTTAACCAAATATCGGAGAAAAAATGAAAAGACGAGACTTTTTAAAGCTTGGCGCCTTAAGCGCAGCAAGCCTTCAAGCAAAAGAGCTTGACGGAGCAGCTCAGGCGCTTTTTGACAAGCAAAGTGGCCTAAGTGCAAACAAATTTGGCCCATTTTATGTAAAAACTATCGCAGGCCGCGTTGTAGAGACTGAGCCATTTGAGGGCGATGCGTGCCCAAATGAGCTAAACAACGCACTTCTTGATCATATCCAAAACGAAAGCCGTGTAAAATATCCATTTGTTAGAAAGAGCTTTTTGGCTGACCCAAACAACCCAAAGCCAGAGCTTCGTGGCAAAGAGGAATTTGTGCGCGTGAGCTGGGACGAGGTGATAAAACTAAGTGCAAAAATTTTAAAAGAAAATTTCGATAAATACGGCTCTGAGGCGATATACGGACAGGTTTATCAGTGGGGTAGCCTTGGTAAAGTAGGTCACAGCCAAAAGACCGCAAAGAGGCTACTTAATGTGCTTGGCGGATATGTAAATGAGCTTGGTGGCTACTCATACGGCGCAGCGACTGTCATCTTGCCTCACATCACTGGCTCGATCGATCCAACGCTCGCGCCAACAAAGTGGGAGGCTATCTTAAAAAATGCCAAAACGATCGTATTTTGGGGCACAAACCCAGTCGTTTCAAACAAGATCGCCATTGGCGTGCCGCTTCACAACTCATATAAATACTACGATGAGATCAGAAAAAAGGGCGAGAGCGGCGAGATGAAAATTTATAGCGTAGACGTTTATCACAACGAAAGCGCAAGATATTTTGGCGCAAAGTACCTTGAAGTCGTGCCTTGCACCGATACGGCGATGATGATAGGTATGTGCAACTACCTTTTTGAAAAGGGACTTTACAGCAAAGAATTTATAGAAAAGTACACCGTTGGCTTTGATAAATTTAAAGAGTATATGCTTGGCACAAAAGACGGGGTCAATAAAAACCTAGCTTGGGCAAGTAAAATTTGTGGCGTGAGCGAGCAAGAGCTGGCGAAATTTAGCGAGGATCTAGCTAAAAACGACTCAGTCATAGTTAGTGGCTACGCGATACAAAGGCAAGATCACGGCGAGATGGCCTACTGGGCGCTCGTGACGCTAAATGCGATGCTTGGACACATCGGCAAAGAGGGTTGTGGCTTTGTCACAAATGACGGCATGCACAAAAACGCTGACGAAAGCTATATAGCGCCTAAACTATCGGCTTTTGAGACGAAGGTGCCACAAAAATTTATTGATAGTGGGCTGGTGCCAAAGACTAAGGGCTACGAGCTGCCAAACTCAAGGCTCATAGACGCGCTTTTAAGCCCTGGCAAAGAGATAACTAGAAATGGCAAGAACTACAAGCTACCAAAGATCAGAGTGATGTTTAACGCCAACGGCTCGACATTTACAAGGCACCCAGAGACAAATAGAGCGATAAAAGCGATGCAAAAAGTGCAAGCGATCATCACTTGCGAGCCGTTTTGGACGAGCACGGCCAAATTTAGCGACATAGTCCTGCCAGCTGCGCTTGAGTGCGAGCGAACAGACATCGAGTTGGCAAACTCAACTAGCGAGTATCTCTTTGCCATTAAGCCGCTTGTCACGCCATTTGGCGAGAGCAAGAGCGACTTCGAGATCGCAAGGCTCATCGCAAAAGAGTGGGGCAGGGAAGAGGCATTTAGCGAGGGCAAAAGCGAGCTAGAGTGGGTCAAGGAAATTTACGAAGATGCCGTTAAAAAGGCTGCTGGGCTTGGGTATGAGAGCATGCCAAGCTTTGATGAGTTTTGGGAAAAGGGATATTTTAGATTTGACAAGGTCGATGAGTCAAAACGCTACTTTACAAACTATAAGAAATTCCGCGACGACCCAGCGGCAAATCCGCTAAAAACGCCATCTGGCAAGATAGAAATTTACTCTGAAACGGTCGCTGGCTTTGGCTACGACGACTGCCCACCGCATGCGACATGGCTTGAGCCGTTTGAGTGGCTGGGTGCGAAAAACAAAAAGTATCCTATCGCCATCAGCGGCGCGCACTCTAAATTTAGACTTCACTCGCAGCTAAATAACTCTGTGCTTCGCCATTTTAACGAGATCGCAGAGCGCGAGCCAGTGCTCATAAACCCAAAAACAGCCGAGGCTAGAGGGATAAAAATGGGCGACGTGGTGAAAATTTACAACGACAGGGGCGAAATTTTGTGCGGTGCATTTGTGACCGAGGATGTGCCACAAAACGTCGTCATCGTGAGCGAGGGCGCTTGGTATGACCCAGATGTGCCAGGTGAGAAGAGCCTTTGTTTGCATGGAAATTTAAACGTGCTCACAAAAGACGTGCCATCAAGCAAGATGAGCCAGAGCAACACTGCCCACACGAGCCTTGTCGAGGTCGAGAAATTTAAGGGCACGCCAAAGCGTGTCAGGGCGTTTGACGCACCAAAGATTGGCACAAGAAAGGCCTAAAAGTAACAATTTGAAAATTTAAAGTGCTAAAAGCTATCCTTTTTTAAATAATTAGAGTTAAAATCTAAGAAAAAAGAAAGGATAGCTCATGAAAATCACTGAAATAGATACCCCAGCACTGCTCATAGACAGGGAGATAGTGTTAAGAAACTTAGAAAAAATGCAAAAATATGCTGATAAATTTAACGTAAGCTTAAGACCACATACCAAAACGCACAAGATGCCATACTTTGCGAAAATGCAAGTGGCTCACGGCGCAAAGGGCGTCACGGTGGCAAAGGTGGGCGAGGCTGAAGTGATGGCAAAAGAGGGGTTAAGCGACATTTTCATCGCAAATGAGATCGTCACAAGGCAGAAATTTGCTCGCATTATAGCCATGCAAAAAGCTGGCGTTAAAGTGAGCTTTGGCGTCGATAGCGTGGGCGTTTTAAGGCTCATTGATGAGGTCTTTGGCGAGGCTGGCGAGATAGCTAGGCTACTTGTCGAGATAGAAGTTGGCGAAAACCGCTCAGGTGTCATAGAAGAGGGCGATTTTAAGGCTTTAATGAGCGCTTTTGGAGAGTGTAAAAACGTGAAATTTTGTGGCGTTTTCTCGCATGATGGCCACTCATACAAGGCAAAAGATAAGCGTGAATGCGAGCAAATTTTTAAAGTAGCAACTAAGAGAACGCTAAAATTTGCTGGTATCGCGCGTGAGTTTGGATATGAAAATTTTACCGTTAGTATTGGCTCGACGCCATCACTGATAAACGATTTTGAGATACTAAAAGGTGTCACAGAGCTGCGACCTGGCACATATATATTTATGGATGCGTCGCAGGCAAATGCCTATGGTAGCTTTGATATGAACGCTGCTAGCGTGCTTAGCGTCGTGATCTCAAGGCCGACTGCGACCCGCACGATCCTTGATGCTGGGGCAAAGGCGCTAACTAAAGAGAGGCGCAGTGAGGGCTTTTGCACGACGCCTGGCATGGGGCTCATCGCAGAGCATGAAGTGTGGATAGATAGCCTGTTTGACGAGCATGCGATCATCTTAAACGAGAAATTTGCTAACAGCGTGCGCGTGGGTGATCTCGTGCGGATCTATCCAAATCACATCTGCCCAGTGGTAAATTTATACGACTACGCCTATCTCGTAAGTGGCGATGAGGTATGCGAGAAAGTGCCAGTTTTGGCAAGGGGCAGGGTAGAGTAGGGGTTTGGCTTGGTTTTATGCAAAAATTCAAATTTTAAAATTCAATAAAGCTTTTTTACAAATTTTAAAATCTTACTCACTCGCCTTAGCAGACTACTAAATTTAGGCTGCACTGCGTTTAGTACTAAAATTAGAGCTGTGATATGCTCGCTCATAAAATTTTAAATTTGCTTTATTTTTTTGGAGTAAAACGCATGCAGTTCTTTAGCACTTAAGCATGCACCTCTAACGTGCGGCTTTGCTTCGCAAGCTCACAACTGCAAGCAGACCGTAATTTAAGTCTCCTTGTCTCCCTTTTAAATAAAAAGAAATTCACAAATTTAATCAAGCTATCTTTTAAATTTTTAAAACTTTCATTCACTCGCAAGAATTGACTACTAAAATTTGGCTTCGCTTATCGCTTAGCTTAAATTTTAGAGCCGAAATTACTAGCTCATGAAATTTTAAAATTTAATAAATCGTATGAGAATGTTAAGCTCTATCAAATATCCTTCCAAGCTCGTATCAAATTTTCAAACACATTTTAAACCAAATTTCATTCTTATAAACGCCATCTAAATTTTAAGTGTTATAATTACGGCAAAATAACGATTTTAAGGAGAGTGTATGTCTTCACGCATTATCACTGGCGTTTTGATGTTTGTTGCTATTTTGGTAGTTTTTTTTATAGATAATTATATTTTAAATTTTATTTTGCTTGGCGCTGTGCTTTACTTTGCCTTTAATGAGTCGCTCAAGCTTTATGGCATCGATCACAAACAGCTAGTTTATGCAGCGCTCGCATTTTACGTGCTTACATATTTTACAAATCCGATATTCATCGCGATCCTTGCGATCATGCTAGTGGCATCTATCCTTGCGCACATAAAAAGCGAAAATTTAAAGCTAGTCGCCCCTTTTGTCTATCCGACAACTCCTATCTTTATGATGTGGATGCTCTACTCAGAGTATGGCATGGGCTATCTTGCGTGGCTTATCTTAAGCGTCGTTGCAAGCGATAGTGGCGCATTTTTCGTTGGTAAGATGTTTGGCAAGCATCCATTTAGCCCAAGCTCACCAAACAAGACTATCGAGGGCGCAGTTGGCGGCGTGGTAGCAGGCACCATAGTTGGTTGCGTCGTTGGAAATTTCGTAACAGAAGGCTTTTTCCAAATTCTATTTTCAAGCTTCTTAGTCTGCGTCTTTGCGGTCTGGGGAGATCTCTTTGAGAGCTACCTAAAGAGGCTTTGCGGCGTCAAAGACAGTGGCTCGCTGTTTCCAGGACACGGCGGTATGCTTGATAGGATAGATGGCTATTTATTTGGCGTTGTTGCCCTACTTTGGTCGCTATCGTGGTAATACTTGGCTCCACTGGCTCGATCGGCAAAAATACTCTAGCGCTCTGCGAAAAATTTAATGTAGAGGTTGAGGCGCTAAGCTGCGCTAAAAACGTAGCTTTACTAAATGAGCAAATTTTAAAATTTAAGCCAAAATTTGTCTGCGTGGGCGATGAAAGGCTAGCTAAAAATGTAAAAAACATTGAGCATAAAAACATTTTTTTTGGAGAGGCTGGACTGCTAGAAATGCTTGAAATTTCAAGCTCAAAAAAGGTGATAAACGCTCTTGTTGGCTTTGCTGGGCTTGCTCCTAGTCTAAAGACGCAAGCACTTGGTAAAAAGCTCGCACTTGCAAACAAAGAGAGCCTCGTTGTCGGCGGTAAATTTCTAAAAACAAGAGAAATTTTGCCCATCGATAGCGAGCATTTTGGGCTTAAATTTCTACTAGAAAATAAAACTACCCCAAGCAAGCTCATCATCACAGCAAGTGGCGGGGCATTTTATAAAAAACCGATCAAATTTCTAAAAGATGCCACGCCAAGTGACGCTCTAAAACACCCAAACTGGGATATGGGCGCAAAGATAACGATTGACAGTGCGACGATGACAAACAAGCTTTTTGAGGTGATGGAGGCCTACTGGCTTTACGGCATCAAAGATATCGAGGCCGTGATAGAGCCAACTTCAGCCATCCACGCAGTAGTCGAGTTTATCGATGGCTCAAGCACGATGCACCTCTCGTGCACAGATATGAAGCTAGCTATCGCGCACGCTATGCTTGAAAAGGTGAGTGAAAATATCGTCTCTCACGCAAATTTACTTGATCTTAAAAATATAAAATTTCACAAGATCAGCCCTAAAAAATATCCAGTCTTTTCGCTAAAAGATGAAGTCTTAGCTAGTCCCGATCTAGGTGTTGTAATAAACGCTGCAAACGAGGTTGGGGTATTTAGCTTTTTAGAGAAAAAGTGCTCATTTTTAGATATATCAAGGCTCATTTTGGGCTCAGCTAAAAAATTTAAGAGTCTTAAAATTTCAAGCGTAGATGAAATTTATGAAGTTGATAAAGAGGTTAGAGAATACGCAAAAAGGATGCTAAATGCAAAGGTATGAGGGGTATAAATTTGATCTTAGACAAAGCTTGATCGGTGTGCAGTTTTTATTTGTCGCCTTTGGTGCGCTCGTGCTCGTGCCTATCCTTACGGGGCTTGATGCAAACGTCGCGCTCTTTACAGCTGGCCTTGGCACGCTGCTTTTTCAGCTAATAACTAGAAAAAACGTCCCGCCGATCTTTCTAGCAAGCTCGTTTGCCTTCATCGCTCCGCTTCAGTACGGCATCGAAAAATGGGGCATACCAGTGACAATGGGCGGCGTTATATTCGCAGGGCTTTTCTACGTCGTGCTAAGCTTTGTGGTTCGCTTTGGCGGAGAGAAAATTTTGCATAAAATTTTGCCTCCAGTTGTCGTTGGCCCAGTCATCATGACCATAGGTCTGATACTAGCTCCAAATTCCGTCAAAATGGCGACTTCAGCCACTGAGGCTTACACTCAAAACGTAGCTATGATGGTAGCAGCCACCTCGCTTATAGCTACTATCGTTGTCATGATGCTAGGACGTGGGATGTTTAGGCTTATACCGATCCTACTTGGCATCATCGCTGGCTACATCGTGGCTTACTGCTTTGGCATGGTTGATTTTAGCGCCATCGTAAGCGCCCCTTGGTTTAGAGTGCCAAGTTTTAGCGCACCAAAATTTGAAATCGAAGCGATCATCTATATGATACCTATCGCCATCGCCCCAGCGATCGAGCACATCGGCGATATGCTCGCTATCTCAAACGTCACAAAAGAGGATTTTTTGAAAAATCCAGGCCTTAAAAACACCCTTTTAGGCGACGGTCTGGCCACCTCGCTAGCTGCTGCCTTTGGTGGTCCGCCAAACACCACCTACTCAGAGGTCACAGGCGCAGTTAGCCTTACAAAAGCGTATAATCCAGCGATCATGACCTTTGCAGCGATCACTGCTATCGTGCTAGCCTTCGTTGGCAAGCTTGGTGCGGTGCTCTCGACCATCCCAGCGCCAGTTATCGGCGGTATCATGCTGCTACTTTTTGGCATCATCGCAAGCGTTGGCATGGAGACACTTATAAAAAATAAAGTCGATCTTGCCGATCCTAGAAATATGATAATCGTAGCCCTAATTTTCATCTTTGCCATCGGTGGCATGGTGCTTGACCTTGGAGCTGTTAAATTTTCAGGTATCGGACTTGGCGCGGTTACTGGTATAGTTTTAAATTTGCTTTTGCCAAAGACAAAGCATTACGAAGGATATTAATGCGTAAATTTAGACTTTTTCTAGCAGCTCTAGCGGCTGCAAGCCTTGCAAATGCAAGCGCACTGGACTATGCACTTATCAAAAAAGGTGAGCCAAGTAGCAATACTATGCTCTTAATCGGAGGCATACAAGGCGATGAGCCAGGCGGCTTTTTGGCGGCTTCTATCGTGGCGACTGATTATAACATCACAAAAGGCTCGCTTTGGGTCGTGCCAAATTTAAATTTCCCAAGCATCATCGAGCGAAGTCGCGGCACAAAGGGCGATATGAATAGAAAATTTGCCCATGTCGAAAAGGACGATCCAGACTACAACTCAGTGATGAAGATAAAAGACGTCATCACTGACAAAAACGTTACGCTCATCTTAAATTTACACGATGGTAGCGGATATTACAGAGATACTTTTATAAACAAGGACGAAAACCCCGACAAATGGGGCAACACCTGCATCATCGACCAAAGTACGCTACCAGGCTCAAAGTACCCAGAGCTTGAAAGCATCGCATCAAGCGTAAAAGACGTGCTAAACAAGCACCTGCTTGACCCAAAGCACATCTATCACGTCAAAAATACCCACACCGCGATGGGCGATAAAGAGATGTTAAAAAGCCTCACCTACTACGCGATCACGCAAAACAAGTCAGCCTTTGCAAACGAAGCTAGTAAAAATTTAAACGCCGAGCAAAGGACATATTATCACCTAGTAGCGATCGAAGAGTATATGAAAAAGGCTGGTATTAGCTTTACTAGGCCATTTGCGCTTGATGTCAAAAGCGTGAAAAAGGCGATCGAAAAAGAGATCAGACTTGAGCTATTTGACAGCTACGCTCTTAGCCTTAAAAATTTAAAACCAGTGATAAGCTTCGTGCCATTTAAAAAGGGCGAGCTAAACTACCACTCTCCAAATCCGCTAATCGCCGTCATAAAAGAGAATGATACTTACAAAGTGCAGTATGGCAACCGCTCTGTCACAAGGCTAAAGCCGCAATACTTCGAGTTTGCAAAGCCGCTTGATAAAATTTCTCTTTTGAGCGATGGCAACGAGCAGGTGCTAAAAAGTGGCGATAAATTTAGCGTTAAAAAAAGTTTTAAGGTAAAAGCGCTCAAAAACGTACGTGTAAACGTCATAGGATACGGCACAAAAAGTGTCGATGAGAGCGAGCAAGATGTCGATAAAAACAGCCTAAACAAAAGCTACAGCATAGATAAAGATGGCAAAATTTACCGAGTTGAGTTTTACAAAAGCGAAAATGGCAAAGAGAAATTTGCTGGCATGATACTAGCGGAGTTTAGATGATACTTGGCATAGAAAGCAGCTGCGATGATAGCTCTGTTGCGCTCATAGATGAAGAGACGCTGGAGCAAATTTATTATAAAAAGATCTCACAAGAAGAGGAGCACGCTATCTTTGGTGGCGTGGTCCCAGAGCTTGCAGCAAGGCTTCACACAAAGGCTCTGCCAGCGCTTTTAAATGATATCTTGCCAAATTTAAAAGATATAAAAGCGATCGCTGTGACAAACGAGCCAGGGCTAAGCGTGAGCCTAATAGGTGGTGTGAGCATGGCAAAAGCGCTAAGCATCGCCCTAAATATCCCGCTAATCGCCGTAAATCACCTAGTTGGCCACATCTACTCGCTATTTTTAGACCGTGAGGCTACCTTTCCGCTTGGCGTTTTGCTAGTAAGTGGCGGACATACGATGATACTAGAGATCGATGAAAATGGCGAGATTTTAGAGCTTGCAAGCACTAGCGATGATAGCTTTGGTGAGAGCTTTGACAAGGTGGCAAAGATGCTTGATCTTGGCTACCCAGGGGGTGCTGTTGTCCAGCAAAACGCACTTTTATGCGAGGATAAAGATAGGTTTAAATTTACCGTCCCACTTCTTCACGATAAACGCCTAGAGTACAGCTTTTCAGGGCTTAAAAACCAAGTCAGAGTTGAAATTTCAAAGCTTGAAACTATCACACAAAAAGATATCGCCGACATCTGCTATGCCTTTGAAAATACCGCCTGCGAGCACATTTTAAATAAACTTGAAAAGGTTTTCAAGCTAAGAAATTTCAAGCGTTTTGGCGTCGTTGGCGGAGCGAGTGCAAATTTAAATTTACGCAAAAGACTTGAAACGCTTTGCCAAAAAAATGGATGTGAGCTTTTGCTAGCTCCACTTGTATTTTGCTCTGATAATGCGCTGATGATAGCAAGAGCTGGACGTGAAAAATATCTAAAAAGAGAATTTATAAACCACACCGAACTAGCGATACATCCAAGAGTTAGCTTTAAGAAAATTGAGCTAGATATCTAAATTTCTTCAAAAATTTTTTTAAAATCTTCTATTTTTAAAATTTTAAAATAATGCAAATTTGCACTATTTCAAGCTTAAAATTTAAACAATTATTTTAATAAATTATATTTATGTAATTTATTTTAATAAAATCATAATAATTTAAACTTTAGTTTGATACTATTTTATTAGATTTACAAAAAGGTAAAATGATGAAAAAGGCTCTATTTTTAGGATTTAGCGCACTTTTATTATTAGTGGGCTGCAAGGAAAGCAATATAGGCATTGTTAAAAACTATATTTTAAAAGGTAATAAATCAATAACGATAGGCTCTGCAATAGATAGCTTTAAAGGTTGCTCAAGTACTCAGTGGCAAGACATTAGTAGTGATGGAAAGAAAGTGGTTAAAGTAAGCTGCGTAGTGGGTAAAAATGTACTTGAAGATGAGTTTAAAAGAAAAAATAACGGCTACATAAAAGCTCTAAATAATGCCAAGGCTGCTCAGCAAAAAAAAGTTGATAACAGCTTGGAGCTAGCACTTGATAGCGCAAATAGCATATTAAAGAACGGTAAAAGCATAGACAAAGAGACTATTTTATCCATCGCAAACAAGCACTGTAAATTTGATCCAACAAAAGAAAGCGCTAGCTATATAGCCTCTGTTAGCTGTGATCTTGAGTTTAAAAATGAGCTTGCTCAAATTTTAGATATCAAGCAAAAATGGGTCTTTGACAACGTCGTAGCCCAAAGCAAATACGCCGCCTACTACTCGCAAAAAGAGCCAGAAGTGATCTATTTTGGTGAAAATACTAAAAAGATAAATGAGAGAGTTATTGAGCTTACCTTCACGATAAATAGCGATAAAAGTGTTAATATCTCAAAGGTTACAAAGATAGATGACGGCGATACAAAAGATATAAACCGCGGTTTGGTGGCGATGTTTTATGCAAGATAAATTTTGATACTAAAATAAATATATTTAAGTTTAAAAGTATTACATTTTAAAAGCATACTCTTGCTCATTTAGATAAGTGCAAATTAGCTATTTTAGAAATTAAAGTTGTATTTTACTTGCAACCAAAACTTGGTGCTTTTTTGATACTATTTTTGTATCTGTGCGAAGTTCTCTTATATCCTTTTGTTTGAGCGCCATCCTCATTTTTTGATAGCTTCATAAGTAAAAATTTAATAAAATCCCAAAATATCAACAAAAAGAGTCTTTATGGATGAGTTTTTAAAACAGGCTTGGCGTGCAAATAAAATTTATACAAATGCTACTGCTAGCGTGCCATTTTACCCAGATCTGCTAGCTCTTCTTTTAGTTTGCGACGAGAAAAATTTAGATCAGTTTATGGCACTTGATGAGTTTAGAGCGGTGCTAAAAAGGCTTAAAATTGAGCTTGATATATTTAGCATACAAAGTGCGCAGCTTGCGACTCTTAAGGCGCTAAACGAGGCTAAAATTTCAAGCGATGAGATAGTAAAATACCTAGAAATATTGCGCGGCGAAAAGATCATAGATGATGAGAAATTTGGCTTTTTAGAAAAGATCATAAGCAAAAATAAGGGCGCTAACGAGGCTAAAATTTCTCATATAAAGCCAAAAGATCACTTCCATAAAAACCTAGACTTTTTAAACGAGATAAACGAAAAAGCCAGCTTGCTTGATAATGAAAAAACATTTTTAGAGGCGCTTGTGGCAGCCAAAAAAAGATCAAACGAAACGCTTTTTAACATAGCTGCAAGTGGCGTCATAAACTCTGGCAAATCAACCCTTTTAAACGCCCTTTTAAACAAGTCCGTCCTTGGCGCTTCAAACGTGCCAGAAACGATAAATTTAACCATTTTAAAATACTCCAAAGATAGCTTTGCGAGGGTAAATTTTTACACCTTAGATGAGCTTTTAGCACTTGGCGTATCAAGCGAAAATTTACCAAGCAAAAGCGTAGATATCGGCATAGACGAGATAAAAAACTACACATCTTCAAGCTCAAAAACAGCAAATCTTGTAAAAAGTGTCGAGCTTTATGACGACTTGGAGCTTTTAAAGGACAATGTCTGCATCATAGACACGCCAGGCATCGATGATGCGGTGGTTTTAAGAGAGCAGATCACTACAAATTTTATGAAAAAGTGTGACCTTTTAGCCCACCTCATGAACGCCTCACAAAGCGCCACGCAAAAGGACGCTCTATTTTTAAAAAAATGCCTTGAAAACTCGCATATCGTAAGGCTCGCCGTGGTGCTAACTCACGCTGATGAGCTAAGCGCTAAAGAGCTAAATGAGACGCTAAACTACACAAAAAAAGCGATCGGTGAGCAGATAAATGGCGTGGAGATTGATTATTTTGCACTTAGTGCAAAAAGCTTCTTAGAAGGTGCTGCAAATAGCGGTGTAGAGGAGTTTAAGGACTATCTTTACGAGGTGCTCTTTGGCAAAAATTCTAAAAAATCAGCCCTTATCTTAAGCTCGTATCAAAAGGAGCTAAAAAATATCCTAAATAGCAAGCTTGAGGCCACTAAGGCTGAAATTTTGTCGCTCAAAGCTTATGAAGTGGAACTTAAAAAGCTTCAAAATGAGCAGGCAAACGTCAAAAACGCACTGAGTGAAAATTTCTCTAAACTTGAAAGCCTAACTCAAAATGAGCTTACAAAGCTTGAAAGTAGCAACACCAAAAAGATCTATAAAATGGGGCTTGAGACGCTTTTGCAAAACCTAAACGACAAGGTAAAAAGCGAGATAGCCTACTGCAAAAGCAAAAAGCAAAGTTTAAATTTAGAGCGCTTAGAGCAAATCGCAAAAACAACGCTTCGTGACAGCGTGATGGCACTTATGAGAGAGGCTAGAAACGAGACTTTGGTGCAAACAAGGGCGTGTGAGCAAAATATCGCTTTAAATTTTGATGATTATGTGATGAGTAAAAACGAGGTTTTTAACATCAATGACTTTTTAGAGCAAATGGGCGTAAAGCTTGAATTTAAGGAGCTTTTAGCTGCATTTAGAGCTAAAATTTCAAGTGACGCAAGTGAAGCACTTTTAAGCTTAAAAGAGGGCTTACTAAAAGATAAAAATATCTCTCAATTTTGTGAAATTTTAACTGACCACGAAAAAAATCGCCTTTTAAACCTCATAAAAACCTATGAAACCGCTCAAAAGGCCACGCTTGATAAGAGGCTAAAGGAGCTAGATCGTGAGCTAGAAAAGCTTAGCTCGCAAAATCAAAACTCACTTTTAAAACTAAAAGAGCAAAACGCCTTGCAAGATGAAATTTGCTCGCTTTTATGGGAGCTAGAAAATGTTTAATGATTTCATAAATGCCTATAAGGCGAGATATTTTAAGGTTTTTACAAGCGACTTTAAGGGCGAGCTAGCAAGGCTAGTAAATGAGCTAAACGACCCAAGCCTTCACGCAAGCGATGAGATAAAAGAGAGCCTAAATTTACTAATCGACACTCTAAATGAGCCACCTCTTATCGCTGTCATCGGGCAGTTTTCAAGTGGTAAATCAACATTTTTAAACGCTCTGCTTGGACAAAACATCTTGCCATCAGGTCTAACGCCTGTCACGGCAAAGGCTGTGCGGCTAAAATTTGCAAAGATGCCACTTCTTAGCGTGAAATTTACAAATGGCAGCGAGAGTCTGCTAGCTAGCAGCGAGCTTGCAGAGCTAAACGCCATGAGCGAGCAGATAAGAAGCATGACACTTTATGCACCAAGTGAAATTTTAAAAGAGGTAAATTTCATCGACACGCCAGGGCTAAACTCACTACGAGATGCCGACACAAAAGAGACCAAAAATACGCTAAAAAAGGTTTGCGGCGCGATCTGGCTAAGCCTCGCAAACAACGCAGCAAAGGCTAGCGAGCTTGAAAGCGTAGAAGAAATTTTAAGGACAAACGATCTAAAGGCGCTTTGCTTCATCAACCAAAAGGATAAGCTAAGCGAGGATGAGCTTGAAAGCTTGCTAAAACACGCTAGGCAAACTTATGGTGAGCTTTTTGAAAATATCATCGCTATCTCATCAAAGCAAGCACTCCTTGGCATCACAAATGAAAACAAGAGCGAGCTAGAAAGCTCAAATTTTGCTAAAGCACTAAGCGCTGTAAAAGAGGCGTTTTTAAACGCGAGCTTTAAAGAAAATTTCATAAAAGCAAGGGCGAAAAAGATAGTAAATTTTTTAATCGCTGAGCAAGAAAATCGCCTTAAAGTTTATAGCGCAGCTGATGAAATTTTGGATAAATTTAATGCCACGCTTGAAGAAAAACTAGAAGCGATAAAAGAGGAGTTTAAGCCTAAAATCGCCCTACGATACAGCGATATGAGCGAGGCTATCAAGCTTGCAAGTGATGAAGTTTTTAGGCTGCTTAAGCCATTTTCTAGGACAAAATTTAACCCAGCAAAGACGCTTTTAAACAAAGAAATTTATAAGCGAGAAAATTTTGAAATGATAAGCCTTGATACGGACGAAGTCTTTTCAAAGCTCATCTATGAAGATGTCATCTTTTCTAAATTTTTTAAACGCTATAAAAGAGATCTAAAAGAGCTTGAAAATGAGATCATATCGGCTTTTGATGAGCTTTATAAAAGCTTAGAAGATGAGCTTTTCGTTTATAAATCTCGCTATGAGAGCTTTAATCCATTTGATGAGTTTGCCTCAAACTACGAGACAAAATCGATAAATACATACGCTGGCAGGACCTATGAGAATTTCTTAAGAGAGTATGAAAATGCCAAATTTAAGGCAACGCAAAAGATATCGCTCTTTTTTGAAAAGCTTGACGTAAAGGTTGCGTCAAACTACGAAAATGCGCTTAAACTTGCGGTTTATTTTCTAAAGCAAAAGATCGAAAACTCGCTAAATTCGCACCTGCAAATGGGCACGCCACTCTACATCCCAAGTGCAAAAGAGGTTTATGAGCGCATGCTAAATGCCTTTAGCTTGTATGAATTTGACGATCTTATGTGCTCAAATAGCTCATTTTTAAATAAAACTTTGCTTGATATAAAGACCGAATTTAATGAAATTTACGCCCAAAAAATAGCGATGCTTGAGCGCCTAAAAGCAAAACCAAAAGAGCAAATTTTAAAGCTAGAAAAGCTACAAGAGAGTTCGGTGGTATTAAAGTAAAATTTGACTTTAAACTGCGTGTGCGAGCGTCTAGCAAATTTTAAATTCGCTAGCATTTTTAAAAATTATTTTCATCAAAAAAGTCGGTGTCAATCTTGCAAATTTCATATATCTGGCTTGTTTGAACGCCTACTTTATACTTTATCATTAGTTCAGCCAGTCTGTCTCCATCTATCAAGACTACGCTAAAGTTTTGACTATCTTTAGCAAACGTTTGGGCCTCTTTTGTAAATTTTGCTGTAGTGATAAAGACGCCTTTTTTGGTATTTTTGTTTGAGATAGCGCCGATGAACTGCTGGATCTCTTGCCTGCCTATGTTGCTACCAATCTCTTTGCTTGGATGTAAATTTTAGAAAGTCCTAGTTTATCCATGATGCCATCTATCCCACCGTCCGGACCTTTATTTGTAAGTCCAGTTCCATAGTCCATTTTTCTAAAATGCTAGATAAATTTTCATCAATTTTTGTAATCTTAAAAGCTATAATCACAACATGAAATACGTAAGCCTAACAGAGTTTTTCTCTGAAAATATCAACTTATTTATAAACGTAATCGCTTCATTGTTTGCGCTATTTTTTTACTTTAGTACCGGAGTTGATCTTTTATTTTTTATTACTTTGCCACTTGGCTATATAATGGGTATAGTCTTGTCGTTTCCGCTTTTAATATTTATCTTTTTCTTATTTGCAGCGCTAGATATTTGTATCTGTATCTTGGTGTCTGTTTGTAGAGTTTTTAAATAAATTTGGGGCTTTTTACAGCCCCTTTGCTACTTTATAGCAGCCATTTTTCTACGCATATAAGCTATGCGGCTTTGAAGTGGTAAGTGTTTTGGGCAGTTGTCTTCGCAGCCAAGCAAAGTCATACAACCAAATACGCCATCATCATCGCCTATTAGCTCGTAAAAGTCCTCGTCAGTTCTCTTATCAAGTGCGTCTATCTTAAATCTAGCAACCCTGTTTAGACCAACAGCGCCGATGAAATCAGGTCTCATGATAGCTGTTCCGCAAGATGCAACACAAATTCCGCACTCTATACAGCGATCAAGCTCGAAAACTTCTTGAGCGACTTCTGGCTCAACTTTCTCTTCAAGCTTAGAGATATCAGTCTCGTGATCTGTGTGTATCCAGCTCTCGACGCGCTTACTCATAGCGTTCATCCAGTTACCAGTATCTACGCTTAAATCTTTTAGTAGTTTAAAGACTGGCAAAGGCATAAGCTCTATGACACCGCTTTCAAAGTCTTTTGTTAAGGTTCTGCAAGCTAGGCTTGGCTTGCCATTTACTAGCATGCCACAACTACCGCAAATTCCCGCACGACAAACGAAGTCAAAGCTGAGATCTGGATCAAATTTCTCACGAATTTGATTTAACGCGATAAATAGCGTCATACCATCAGTCTCTTCAAGCTCATAAGTCGCAAAATGAGGCTTTGAAACTTTGCTTAAAGGATTGTATTTAAAAGCTTTTATGGTTATTTTTCTACTCATTTCCTATACCTGCTCTTTCATTTGGTGCTTTATATTTTGGTTGAAGGTCATAGTGCATCAAAGCCTCTTGAATTTCTTGTCTGCTCTTGCCTTCTGCTTGCATTTTTTCGCGAATTTCATCGACCTCTTTTTGACGGATAGCACTGTTTGGATGCTCGATGATATTTCCTTTTGCACCATAACCTCTAAATGCTGGCGGCATCTCCATCTTCATGATATCAAGTGGCTCATAAGTGATAGTTGGCATAGTGTCGCCTTCTTTCCAGCTTGTAAGCGTTCTGTTTAGCCAGTTAAGGTCATCTCTTTTTGGATAGTCTTCACGGCAGTGAGCACCACGGCTCTCTGTTCTATCAAGCGCACCTTTTGCGATGCAAAGCGCTAGTTTTAGCATCTTTGGCACGCGGTAAGCCTCTTCAAGCTCTGGGTTGCCAAATAGTGCTTTGTTGCTTACTTTTACATCAAGTGACTCTTTGTAAAGTGCTTCGAGCTCTTTAACAGCAAGCTCTAGACCTTTGCCTGTTCTAAATATCGCAACGTGCTCCCACATTACCTCTTTCATCTTGTTTTTGATATCAAAGACGTTAAATTTACCCTCTTTATTGACAAGACTTAGTAGATAATCTTCTTGTTTTTTAACAAATTTCTCGATATCAGCTGTGTTTATCTCGATCTCGTGGCTAGCGCAATAATCTGCAAAATAATCACCAACGATCATACCAGCGACGACTGTCTCAGAAACTGAGTTACCACCAAGGCGGTTAAAGCCGTGCATATCCCAGCAAGCAGCCTCGCCAGCGCTAAATAGACCTGCTAGTGTTGGGCTCTCGCCAGTTGGTTTTGTCTTGATGCCGCCCATTGAGTAGTGCTGCATAGGTAGGATCGGTGCCCAGCCTTTGCCACGCTGATGTCCTGTCTCGTCAGTATATACTTCAGTGTCAGCAGGATCGATTCCGTTAAAAATTTCGCAAATTTCTTGAACGTCACGTAAATTTTTCTCAATGTGCTCGCGTCCAAGGATAGAGATATCAAGCCAAACGTGATAGCCATAAGGGCTAGGCACACCTTTGCCTGCACGGATGTGCTCCATGATACGGCGACTAACGACGTCGCGGCTAGCTAGCTCTTTTTTCTCTGGTTCATAATCAGGCATAAAGCGGTATCCATCAACATCACGTAAAATTCCGCCATCACCGCGACAACCTTCTGTTAAAAGAATACCAGATGGTACGATCGGAGTTGGGTGAAACTGAACAGCTTCCATGTTGCCAAGCTGAGCTACGCCAGTCTCAAGTGCGATCGCAGCGCCGATACCTTCGCAAACAACAGCGTTTGTAGTGTGTTTATAAACTCTACCATAACCGCCAGTTGCTATAAGTGTGCCTTTTGAAACATAAGCTGTGATCTCGCCATTTACTAGGTCACGAACGATCGCGCCGTAACAGCGGTTATTTTGGTGTATCAAAGCGATCGCCTCTTTGCGGTCGTGAATTTCTACATTGTGTTTAAGCGCTTCGTTTGCAACAGCAAAAAGCATGGTGTGACCAGTTGCGTCAGCTGTGTAGCATGTTCTCCATTTTTTTGTACCACCGAAGTCACGTGAGTGGATAAGGCCATGAACCTCTTCTTTTTCAACGATAGTTGTCTTTTGAGCGTTGATGATAGCGCTTCTTTCGCCTTTTGTGATCCTAGTCCAAGGCACGCCCCAAGCTGCAAGCTCACGGATAGCTTTTGGAGCAGTTTGACAAAACATACGTGCAACTTGTTGATCACAACCCCAGTCGCTACCTTTTACTGTATCAGCAAAGTGCACATCTTCGTTATCGCCTTCACTCATTTTAGAGTTACCAAGGCTTGCTTGCATGCCGCCTTGTGCAGCAGCAGAGTGAGAGCGTTTTACAGGGATGAGGCTCAAAACTACGGTGCTTAAGCCTTTTTCTCCAGCAGCCACAGCAGCTCTAAGACCAGCTAGACCGCCACCAATTACCAATGCGTCATAATATTTTACATTCATCTTCTAGCTCCTTTTTAATGGCTGATCCACACGAAATCGGCGATTAGCGCAATCACAGCAAGTATGCCATAAATGACAAATACAACTGTCTTTGCCTTATTTCTTTTAGCAAGCATTTCGTGTTTGTTTGCGCCATCAATACTTACCCATTTGACATATAAGCGGTACATGCCAACGCCAGCGTGAACGACCATGAAAACAAGTAGTGCGAAGTAGAAAATTTCTAGTTTGTGAAAAGCAGCAGCTGACTTATCAGCTGTGATGTGACCACCAAAGATGATGTCGATGAGGTGGGCGCTAGCTGCAAAAAATAGAGCAAAGCCTGTTAAAAACTGGAACCACCAAAGTGTGGTATCAAGGTGCTTCATGCGGTCTTTATGGCCTCTAAACATTAAATATTGTCTGTAATTTGCAGGAAATTTTCTCATGGCCAAGAAGGCGTGAGTAACAAAAACTACAAAGATAACAGCAGCTATAACATTTGTGATCCACCAAGTAGCCTCACCAAATAAAAATTTAGCCTCTGCAAATCCTACGACAGCGTTAAATGCGTCTTTGCCAAGTAGTATAGTAGAAGTAAAAACCATATGGCACAATATGAAACAGGCTAGAATAAATCCTGTAATACTTTGCCATCTATCCCAAGCGGCTGGAGTGCGGCTTTTTTTGCCGTCCGACCGTTTCCCCAAAAAACCTTCTATAAGCCCGGTCATGAGCCCTCCTAAGAAATTTGAAATAAGTTATCATTTCTTAATACTAATTTAAACATTAGCATTAATTGATAAAGCTAATGCTATCAGAACTTTACTTTAATAAATTTTAAATATTGACATTAAATTTTCGTAAAACTCTTATAAAGTTTAATATAGACAAAAATTCCGAGCCCACACATAATAAGTGATAAAATTTGCCCCATTGATAGACCAAAAATAATAAATCCAAGTCCAGAATCAGGCTCTCTGTAAAATTCGCAAATAAATCTTGCAAATGTGTATAAAATGGCATAAAGTGCTATGAGTTCGCCATTAAATTTCTTATATTTTCTATATAAAAATAAAATGAAAAAAATAACTAAACCTTCTAAGAATGCCTCGTAAAGCTGGCTTGGATGTCTTGGCTGACCAAAGACATTTATCGCCCAAGGCACGTCTGTGACGCGTCCAAAAAGCTCTTGATTTAAGAAATTTCCTATCCTGCCAAAGGTATATCCAAAAGGTATGCAGATGGCACAAAGATCAAGCAACTGCCAAGCGTTTTGCTTATATCTTTTGCAAAATAAAATTGTCGCTAGCAAAAAGCCAACCACAGCTCCATGATAGCTCATGCCGCGAATTCCTATAAACTCACCGTTGTGGATTGGATTAAAAATTTGCCAAGGCTGCGTTAGATAGTAGCTTGCTTCACCTGAATATATTAAAACCCAGCCAAGTCTAGCGCCTAAAATGACGCCTATTTCTACCCAAAAAAAGTAGTTATCCAAAAGCTGATTTGATATAGGGACATCATCTTTTTTAACGAGATACTTTGCCATGGCAAGCGCTAAAACAAGGGCCAAAATATACATAAGCCCATACCAATGCACGCTAAAGCCAAAGAGGCTAAAGGCGACTGGGTTAAAGTGGTTATAAATGTCGTTCCAAATTTCCATTTTTTACTTTCTTTTTAAATTTATGCGATTTTACAATTAATAAATAAACAGCGCTTTGCTGCCAAGTGGCAAGGCTAGAAATTTAAACTCGCTTGCTTCAAATTCTTTGCAAAATTTAAATAGCTCAGCAAACTCGGCCTCGTTTAAATTTACGCTCCAGATCGCTCCAAGGTCATTAAATTCTCTTTCAAACTCAATTAAATTTTTAGTGGAAAAATAGTGCTCAAAACGGCTCATCAGCGAAAAAGGGGTAAAAAATTTAACCTCATCTTTTATCTCAAATTTTATCACGCCATCATCTTTTATCGCCTCATTTATCGCTTCATTCACAGCCCCTGAATAGGCTCTGACTAACCCTCCAGTGCCAAGCTTTATCCCGCCAAAATACCTGACAATTAAGACCCCAACATTTATAAGCTCGGCACCACGCAGGGCATTTAGGCTGGGCTGTCCGCTAGTGCCCTTTGGCTCGCCGTCATCGCTTTGATTTTCAACGATTTGTCCGTATTTGTTTAGCTCCCTTGTCGCCCAAACTACGTGAACGGCCTTAAAATGCTCCTCTTTTAGGTGTTCGTGCAAACTTTTAAACGAGCTTATCGGGCATAAAAATGCTAAGAAATTTGACTTTTTTATATCAAGCTGGGCTTTAAAAATCCTATCAATCGTCTGCAAATTTACTCTTTTTATAAAATTTCAAAAATCTTATCAATTTGCTAATTAAAGCCTTGTAAATTCAAACAAATTTATATTATTAAGGAAAAGATAGTAGAATTTTGCAATTTTTTATGAAGGACTAAAATGATACAAACTTGCCTATTTCCAGCGGCTGGATATGGAACGAGGTTTTTACCAGCTACAAAATCGCTCCCAAAAGAGATGCTACCGATCCTTACAAAACCGCTCATTCACTACGGCGTTGATGAGGCGCTTGAGGCTGGCATGGATAATATGGCCTTTGTCACAGGACGCGGAAAAAGGGCGCTTGAGGACTATTTTGACATCAGCTACGAGCTAGAAAAAGAGATCGCAGGCAGCCAAAAAGAGTCACTACTAAGCGAAGTTAGAAATTTAATGAGCTCATGCACATTTTCATTTACTAGGCAAAATGCTATGAAAGGGCTTGGACACGCCATTTATACGGGTAAAACGCTAGTTCGAGATGAAGCTTTTGGGGTTATTTTGGCAGATGATCTATGTATAAATGAAAATGGCGAGGGCGTGCTTTCGCAAATGGTTAAAATTTATGAAAAGTATCGCTGCAGCGTAGTAGCTGTGATGGAGGTGCCAAAAGAGCAGACTAAGTCTTATGGCGTCGTAAGCGGTAGGTTTATAGAAGATGATCTCATAATGGTCGATGATATGGTTGAAAAGCCTGATCCTGCCGAGGCTCCGACAAATTTAGCGATAATTGGCCGCTACATCCTAACGCCAGATATTTTTAACATCTTAGAGCGAACAAAACCAGGCAAAAACGGCGAAATTCAGATCACGGACGCGCTAAAAACGCAGGCAAAAGATGGCATGGTGCTAGCTTATAAATTTAAGGGCAAGAGGTTTGACTGCGGCAGCATCGATGGCTTTGTCGAGGCTACAAATTTCTTTTACGAGCGCAGTAAATGATAGAGACTTCATTTAAATTTAACTTTGCAAGCAGCGAGGTCATCGACTCTTACGCCAAACGCATAAACGACGAGTACGAAAGCGGCGAGATAGGCTACTACCACCTGCCAGCTCTTGGGCAAAATTTGCTTGGCGAGACCCGGGAGTATGAAAAAGGGCTAGTTCATATCAAAAATGTAGTACTTGTTGGCATTGGTGGCAGCAGTCTTGGCGTAAAGGCGCTAAAATCGATGCTTGAAGGCACAAAAGGGATAAAAAGAGAGCTTTTATTTTTAGACAACGTCGATCCTTGCAGCTATAAAAGCACGCTTAGTGGGCTAAATTTTGACGAGACGCTTTTTATAATAAGCTCAAAATCAGGCAATACAATCGAGACAATCACTATTTTTAAGTGCTTGCTTGATGACTTTAAACCTCAAAATTTAGGCAAAAATTTCCTCATAATAACTGATCCTGGGACAAATTTAGAAAATTTCGCCAAAGAAAATGGCATTAAATTTTTTAATATCCCAAAAAACGTTGGCGGGAGATTTAGCGTGCTAAGTGCGATCGGTCTTGTGCCTCTTGGTATCTGCGGCTACGATATAAAGGCACTTTTAGATGGCGCGCTTGCTTGCAAAAAGCAATACATCGAGCAAAAAGATAGCTCCATAGTCGCTAAAGCCTACCACTACGCTACTAGCAGAAACGCCAGCATAAATGTCATTTTTAGTTACTGCGATAGATTTTTTGAATTTAACGACTGGTATGTGCAGCTTTGGGCGGAGAGCCTTGGTAAAAAAAGAGGCTATAAAAGGGTCGGCCTTACGCCAGTTGGACTTGTTGGCAGCCGCGATCAGCACAGCTTTTTGCAGCTTATCATGGACGGCGTAAAAGATAAGAGCGTGACATTTATAAAGATAAAAGATCACGCGAGCGACAAGACTATCCCAAATTTAAGCCTAAAAGGGCTTGAAGAGTGCGATTTTGTAGCGGGTCTAAGCCTAAATGAGCTTATAAATTTACAGTGCGACGCGACAGCTATGGCGCTGGTGCAAGAGGGCATAAGTGTCGATACGATCACGCTTGAGAGGCTTGATGAGTTTCACGCTGGCTGGCTCATTTTTTACTACGAGCTACTAACCTCGGCCACTGGTATCATGCTAGGCATCAACACATACGATCAACCAGGCGTTGAGATAGGAAAACGTATCTTAAAAACCATGCTTTTAAAGTAGAAATATGAAGAAATTTCTACTTTTAGCTCTTTTTGCCACGCAAATTTTTGCCTTTTCGGCGAGTAAATTTGTAAATGACGCTAGGTCGCAGATCGGCGTGACGCTAAGTTATGATCCAAGCTACGAAAAGCTCGCCTATCCTATGGGCGATGTGGATATCAAAAAGGGTGTTTGTACTGACGTTGTGGTAAGGGCGCTACGTCATCAGGATATGGATCTGCAAAGGCTCATTTTTGAAGATATGAGTAAAAATTTTTCAGTTTATCCTAAAAAATGGGGCCTTAAAAAGGCTGATAAAAACATCGATCACAGGCGTGTTTTAAACATCGCTACCTTTCTAAAAAGAAAAGGTTTTGAGGTGAGTGATGATAAATTTCTGCCAGGCGATATCGTCACATGGATGCTACCAAGAAATCTACCTCACATCGGCGTGATCTCAGATAAATTTGAAGGACAAACGCCGCTTGTCATCCACAATATCGGCTCTGGCGTGCAGGAAGAAAACATACTTTATAGCTACAAGATCACGGGGCGTTTTAGGCTAAAGTAGCAAAATGGCTTTTTAATCAAATTTTAGGCAAAATCGCAAAAAATAAATTCAAGGAAAAATAATGTTAGAAGTTAGGGGACTTACTCAAAGATTTGCAAGCAGTTTGCTATTTGAGGATGTAAATTTAAAGCTAAATCGCCACAACAGATACGGACTAATCGGTGCAAATGGCGCTGGCAAATCGACATTTTTAAAAATTTTAAGCGGAGCTATCGAGCCAACTAGCGGCGAGATCATCATAGAGAATGGACTAAAGGTTGGCGTGCTTGGGCAAGATCAGTTTGCGTTTGAAAATTTCACTCTAAAAGATGCGGTGCTTTATGGCAACAAACGCCTATACGACGCTGTCAAAGAGAAAGAGAAGCTCTACATGAGCGAGGAATTTACAGATGAGATAAATGAGCGCTTAAGCGAGCTTGAGATGATAAGCGCTGAGGAAGACCCAAGCTACGAGTACGAGACTAGGATAGAAAAAATCCTAAGCTCACTTGGACTAAATGAATTTGATAAGCTTATGAGCGAGGTTGAAAACTCAGATAAAGTTAAGGTTTTGCTGGCTCAAGTGCTCTTTCCAAAGCCAGACATCTTGTTTTTAGACGAGCCAACAAACAACCTTGACATAGACGCGATAGCATGGCTAGAAAACGAGCTAAACCGCCACGAGGGCACGCTTGTGGTTATCAGTCACGACAGACACTTTTTAAATAGAGTTTGTACAAATATTTTGGATGTGGATTTTAAGAAAATTCGCGAGTTTTCAGGCAACTACGACGACTGGTATATGGCTGCAAATTTGATCGCAAAGCAGCATGAGATGGAGCGTGACAAGAAGCTAAAAGAGAAAGAGGAGCTGGAGAAATTTATCGCGAGATTTTCAGCAAATGCGAGCAAGGCAAAGCAGGCGACTTCACGTGCAAAACAGCTTGAGAAATTAGATATCGCAGAGATCGCTGTCTCAAGCAGGCGTGATCCAAGCATTCTATTTCGTGCAAACCGCGAGATAGGCAATGAGTTAATTGAGCTAAAGAACATAAGTAAGAAATTTGATGATAAAGTGATATTTGAAAACTTTAACTTTAAGCTCGAAAAGGGCGACAAGCTAGCCATTATCGGCCACAACGGCGTTGGCAAAAGCACACTTTGTAAGATCATAATGGGCGAGATAAAGCCTGACGCGGGCGAGGTGCATATAGGCGCGACCATCGAGCTAGGATATTTTGCGCAAGATACTGTAAATAAGATAGATGGCGAGCTAAAGCTTTATGAGTACTTACAAGATGCCAAAAACAAGGACATCGATGAGATCAGAAAGTGCCTTGGCAGGATGCTATTTAGTGGTGCCGAGCAAGAAAAAGCAGTCGGAGCACTAAGCGGTGGCGAAAAACATCGCGTGAGACTAGCTCAGCTCATGCTTCACAGGCCAAATTTACTTGTCATGGACGAGCCAAACAACCACCTTGATCTTGAGGCTATCATCGCGCTTGGCGAGGCATTTTATAACTTTAATGGCTCAGTCATCTGCGTAAGCCACGACAGGGAGCTGATAGATGCCTTTGCAAATAGAATTTTGCATCTAAAAGGCAATGGCGAAGTCGTTGATTTTAAAGGCACATACGAAGAGTATAGAGCAAATTTAGGCCTTGAAGGCTAAATGCTCACTTTGCCTCTAGGAAATTTCTAGGGGCAGCTTAAATTTATCCCTTTAAATTTACTGTTCAAAATGAGCTTATAAATTTAGGTAAAACTGCAAATTTTTAAATTTTCATCATATAAATGTGTCACGAAGTAATATTATAATTAAAGTTTAACTTAATTTTTTTATTTTTATGTTGTATAAACTTTAAATTTACATTAATTATTTGTTAAATTTTCTCAAAAATGGCTTTTAAACTTAAAGTGTAGGACAAATCTGAGTTAATTTGACCCTTTTTATATAATAAAAAAGTGATATTATTAGTAATATAACAATTTATATGAGCAAATTCCTAAAAATTAGCTTAAATATGAAATATAATTTTCTTTCAAAGAGCGCCATATCAAGTCAAAAACTTAAAGCTTAAAAAAAATAAGTAGTCATTAATATTTAAAATCTCAAATACCTATATAATTTCACTCGGTAACAAATTTTTACTAAGGAGAAGCTGTTATGGCAACCAGAAGAGAACATGATTTTATTGGCGAGTTGGAAATTTCTGACAATTTTTACTATGGTATCCAAACATTTAGGGCTACTGAGAACTTCCACATGAGCGGTAGAACATTAAAAGAGTATCCATACTTTGTAAAGGCATTTGCACAGATCAAAAAAGCTGCTGCGCTTGCAAATAAAGAGGTTGGCGTTTTAGATCCAAAGATAGCTGATGCTTTGGCAAAAGCTGCTGATAGAGTAATAGCTGGTGAGTTTTTAGATCAGTTTGTCGTTGATATGGTTCAAGGTGGAGCAGGAACAAGTACAAATATGAACTCAAACGAGGTTATCACAAATATCGCGCTTGAGAGCCTTGGTCACAAAAAAGGCGAGTATCAATACATCCATCCAAACGATCACACAAACCTTGGGCAAAGCACAAATGATACTTATCCAAGCTCTATTAAAGTAGCAACTTATGCAAAACTTACTGACTTGCTTGCTGCTATGAATTTACTAAAAGATGAGCTTGAGAAAAAAGCAAAAGAATTTAAAGATATCATCAAAATGGGTAGAACAGAGCTTGAAGATGCCGTCCCTACAACACTTGGCAATACTTTTAACGCATTTGCAAGCTACATCAAAAGTGACATCGAAAAGATCACAGCTGCTCGTGAGTCAATGACACATCTAAACATGGGCGCAACTGCGATAGGCACAGGCATCAACTGCCACCCAGAGTATAAAAATGTAGTTGTTAAAAAACTAAAAGAGATCACTGGAGTTGATTTTAAAAAGGCTGATGATTTTATCGCTGCTACGCAAGATACTGCAGACTTCGTGCATGTAAGTGGTGCGCTTAAAACTGCCGCTGTTAGACTTTCAAAAATCGCAAATGACTTAAGACTAATGAACTCAGGCCCAAGATGCGGTCTAGGTGAGATAAATTTACCTCAAATGCAACCAGGTAGCTCAATCATGCCAGGTAAAGTAAATCCAGTTATCGCTGAGGTTGTTGGAGAAGCTTGCTATGAGGTTATCGGCAACGACGTGACTATCATGCTTTGCTCTGAAAGAGGCGAATTTGAGCTAAATGCATTTGAGCCAGGCATCGCTTATGCGCTATTTAACTCTATATTTATCCTTGAAAATGCTATGAAAACACTAGCTGAAAAAGCTATCAAAAAACTTACTGCAAACCCTGAGGCTTGCTTAAAATCAGTTCTTGGCTCAGTTGGTATCGTAACAGCATTTAACCCATATATCGGTTACGAAAAATCAGCAAGCATCGCTAAAGAAGCCCTTCAAACAGGTAAAGCAGTTGGCGATATCTGCCTAGAGAGAGGCTATCTAAGCAAAGAAGAGATCGATAAGATTTTAGAGCCTAAAAATATGCTAAATCCGAGCATGGTTAGGTAAAAATTTAAGCAAAGTATTATTAAAAGCGTGCCAAAATTCTGGCACGCTTAAGTGGTGATTTTAGTAATAAAATTTAATAAAGGAGTTTTCGATGGATATAATGCTGATCTTACAGATTATAGTCCTATTTGGCGGCATCTATCTTGGTGTCAAACTAGGTGGTATGGGCGTTGGCTACGCAGGTGGTCTAGGCGTTGTGATACTCGCTTTACTTGGTATGAAAGTCGATATGAAAGATATCCCTATGGATGTTATCTTGATCATCGCTTCAGTTATCTCAGCGATCACAGCTTTGCAAGTTGCTGGCGGACTTGACTATTTAGTTCAAGTAGCAACAAAAATTTTACGCAAGAATCCAAAACAAATCAACTTTCTTGCTCCGATAGTTACTTACTTTTTAACTATCCTTGCAGGAACTGGACACACTGCGTTTTCTATGATCCCTGTTATCGTTGAGGTTGCAAAAACACAAAACATCAAACCTTCAGCTCCACTTGCGCTTTCGGTTGTCTCTTCTCAAGTAGCGATCACTGCAAGCCCTATCTCAGCTGCTTTTGTTGCTATGAGTGGTCTATGTGAAAAGCTAGGTGTTAGCTATCCAGTGTTGCTATTTATTTGTATATCAACTACATTTGTTGCGATGATTATCACTTCGTTTATCATCAATAAATTTTACGATCTTGACCTTTCAAAAGATCCTGTCTATCAAGAAAGACTTGCAAAAGGTTTGGTTGAAGAGGTTAAAGCTGCTGAATATCACGAGCCAAAACCATACGCAAAAAGATCAGTCGCTATCTTTGCGATTGGCGTTTTGATCGTAGTTTGTTATGCACTATGCATTTCAAAGAGCTTAGGTCTTGTAGAAAAACCTATCCTTTCAAGAGATGCAGCTATCATTAGCTTCATGCTAACTATCGGCTTTACGATAGCAGTAGCTTGCAAAGTTGAGACAGGCAAACTTCTATCAACTAGCACTTTCCAAAGCGGTATGAATGCGTGCATCTGCGTTGTTGGTATCGCATGGCTTGGTACAACATTTGTTAATGGACACCTTGATGCTATCAAAGAGGTTGCAAAAGACTTCGTTACTCAGTATCCATTTATCTTAGCTGTTGCACTTTATTTCTTAAGCTGCTTGCTATACTCACAAGCTGCTACAACAAAGGTTATGATGCCTGCTGTTGCTGCTGCTCTTGGTATGACTAGCCCTGAAAATTCAGGTCAAATTTGGATCCTTGTAGCTTCATTTGCTGCAGTTTCTGGTCTATTTGTATTGCCAACATATCCTACAACACTAGGTGCGATAGCGATGGACGATACAGGAACTACAAGAGTTGGTAAATTTGTATTTAACCACTCATTTTTCATCCCAGGAACTATAATGGTTGCATTATCAGTTATCCTTGGATTTATAGTAGCTCCAGTTCTTATATAAAACTTAAGCCGAGGTCTCTCTCGGCTTTTTTAATTCACTTTAAATTTTCAATTTTTTATATCAAATTCTTAAATAGTATCTCTTCTTAAATTTAAATTTTTCATTTTTATAAATCACGCAAAAATCGCGCTAAAATTTAATCTATCTTAATTTATCATTTTTAAAATTTGCTCTATTTTGATATTTGATCTCACATATCATAAAAAATAAAAACTAAAAAAAATTATTAAATAAAATTTAATTTTACTTTCAACTTTAAATAATAAAATAACAAAAAGTAAAATTTCTTTTAAAGGGAGAAAGATGAGCTTAAATAGACGAGAATTTTTAAAATTCAGTGCAGGAGTTAGCGCAGCTGCATCATCTCTATCAGGTGGTGCTTTGCAAGGTGCTGCAAATGAAGGCGAAAAGCACGTTCATAGCTTTTGTGAGATGTGCTCTTCAAGGTGTCCTATCGAGGCAAAAGTCGTTGATGGCAAAGTTCGCTTTTTAAGTGGCAATCCAAAAGCTGGCGGCACGGCAACCTCTCTTTGTGCAAGAGGCGGCTCAGGACTTAGCCAGCTCTATGATGAAAATAGGATCAAAAAGCCGTTAATTAGAGCTGGTGAGAGAGGTGAAAATAAATGGCGTGAGGTTAGCTGGGACGAGGCGCTTGACTATGTCGCCTCAAAGATGCTTGATATCAAGCAAAAGTATGGCCCTGAAAGCTTTGTCTTTACCTGTAAAAGCTCGCAAACACACAAGCTAATGGTAAATTTTGCCTCAGCTTATGGCTCGCCAAACTGCTTTTCGCACTTTTCATGCTGTCCGATCACCTATCAAATGGTCTGCGAGCAGATGTATGGCATCGCTAAGCTAAAAAGAGACTTTGCAAATGCAAAATACGTTGTAAATTTTGGTCACAACCTCTTTGAGGGCATCGTCATAGCTGATGCCAAAAAGCTTGCTAAATTTGCAGCTAGCAAGGACACAAAGCTACTTGTGCTTGAGCCAAGATTTAGCGTTGTAGCTGCAAAAGCTGATGAGTGGCTACCAGTTAAACCTGGCACTGATCTAGCATTTGTGCTAGCACTCATCAACACTTGGATACAAAATGGCACTTACGATAAAGAATTTATTGAGAAATTTACAACTGGCTTTGATGAGATTGTTAAAAGCGTAGAGGGCAAAACGCCTGAATGGCAAGAGACAATCACTGGCATAAAAGCAAGTGATGTTAGACGCATCGCTGATGAAATTTATAAAGCTGCTCCAAGAGTTATTTTTGATTTTGGGCATAAGACAACTACCACAAGAGCTGAATACATGAGGACAAAAGCCATCATGGTTGCAAATGCGATGATGGGCAACTGGGAGGTTAAGGGCGGTCTTTTTGGTGGCAAAAACGCAAAGACCTTTAACAAACTAGTAGGCGAGGATAAATTCCCAGTTCTTAAAAACCCAGATGATAAATTTAAAGTGCCAAAAGTAACTAGATTAGACTTTGCTGGCGAGGCTGGAGCGCATAAATTTGTAAGCAGAAAACATGGCGTTTTGATGGATATAGATAATGCTATCTTAAACGAGAAGCCATACGCCATAAAAGGCTGGTTTAACATCCGCTTTAACCACCTCATAAACGTGGCTGAGACGATGAAGAGCATAGAGGCGATGAAGAAGCTTGAGCTCATCGTAGTAAGCGATGTCTATCTAAACGATATGGCGACCTTTGCTGATGTCATCTTGCCTGAGAGCAGCTACCTTGAGCGCGACGAGGGCATAGAGGACAAGTCAGGTCTAAAACCAGCTTATATGATAAGAAATAAAGTCGTTGATCCAGTTGGCGACACGAAGGATGGGGCGTTTATCTTTAGAGAGCTAGCACGCCGTATGAAGATAGATGAGCTTTATACTTGGAACGACATACGTGAGTTTAGGATGCAGCAAGCTGGTGGAGATGTAAATTTACTTGCCGCACTAGAAAAAGATGGCTTTATCACGTGGGATGAGCCGGGAATTTTGTTTAGAGAAAAAGGCATGATCGATAAATTTATCGCTAAATATCCAGTCGCATCTAAATTTGTAGGCGAGAATGGCTTGATGGACGATATGGCTAAGCTTAAAACAAAAAGCGGCAAGATAGAGCTATATCTGCCTGATGTCGAGGCGCAGTTTGCAGGATATGGCGCGCTAAATGACAAAGATATGGATACATTTGACGGACACGAGCTTTGCTTAACCTGTGGCAAAACGCCTGTCCATACTAACGGCCACACCCAAGCAGTGCCATTTTTAAATGACCTCATGAGCGATAGCCCTATCTGGATCAATCCAAACACCGCTAAAAAACAAAATTTACGTGACGGCGACATGGTTTTGGTCAAAAATAAATTTGGCGAGCAAAAGGGCAAGCTTATGGTGACTGAGGGCATTAGAGAAGATACGCTCTTTATCTATCACGGCTTTGGACACATCACGCCAGGCCTTAAGAGCATAGATCACGTGGGACTTAACACAAGCGTGCTTCTTGATCCAGCTGAGGGTCTGGTGGCTGCGACTATGGTTACAAATGTTGGCGTTAGCATAAGTAGAGCGTAAGGATAGAAAATGAAAAAATATATGATGATACATGATGAAAATTTATGCATCGGCTGTCAAGGCTGCTCGGTAGCTTGCAGAAGTGCAAACAACGTGCCAAGGGGACTTTACCGCTTGCAGGTGCATGCAAAGATGAGTGGGACATTTCCAAATTTAAAGACTGACTTTTTACGTCAAAGCTGCGTTATGTGCGAAGACGCACCTTGTGTTGAGGTTTGCCCAACTGGAGCTAGCTTTAAAACGGCTGATGGCGTGACACTGCTTGATCACAGAATTTGCGTTAGTTGCAAGTACTGCATCCTAGCCTGTCCATACGACGCTCGCTACGTCTTGCCAGATGGCGAGATAGGCAAATGCACATTTTGCTATGAGAGTAGGCTAGAAGAGGGCAAAGATCCAGCATGTGTTAGCGTCTGCCCTACAAATGCCCTAACTTTTGGCGACGTAAATGATGAAAACTCTAAAATTTCAAAGAAACTAAAAGAGAGCAAATACTACTTGCCAAAAGCGGAGTTAAACACAAAACCTTCACTTGCGATGATCGCAAATACAAAAGGAGCACACCATGAATAACATGTCAGGAAGCCTAGCTCAATACACAGAAATTTACTGGGGCTGGCCGATAGCTTTTTATCTATTTTTAGCAGGACTTAGTGCAGGTGCTAGCATCGTTGCTGTGCTCATCTCAAATAAATTTGGCAAAGACAACTACTACTTTAAAGCAGCCGCTCTTATCGCTCCAGTGGCGATCATCCTTGGACTTGCTCTTTTGGTGCTTGATCTTGGCAAGCCGCTTAGCTTTTACTGGATACTCTTGCTTTACAACTTTGACTCAGTTATGTCAATAGGCGTTGCATTGCTTCTAGTTTATACTCCTCTTAGCGTTATATACGCGCTTGGTGCGTTTAAAAATGAGACCTCGTCACTTAAAATTTCTCTTTTTGACGCGCTTGCAAATTTAGCTAGCAAGCTTTCAGGTTTGCTTGGAGTTTTACTTTTCATCCTTGGCATCGGCGTTGGCGCATATACGGGCTTTTTGCTAAGCGCAGCTCACAAGATCGCACTTTGGAATACGCCAGTTTTGCCACTATTATTCTTAGTCTCTGGCTTAAGCTGTGCTGGTGCATTTACACTGCTTATTGGAGTGCTAAAAGATGAAACAAGAGAGCAAAATCAAACTGCACACTTTTTATTAAAATTTGACTTTTTTGCGATAATAGTCGAGTTTTTGCTAATAGTTGCTCTTTTTATGGTTGTAAAAGGTGCAAGTGCAAGCGGCGCAGATGCCGTAACAAACGCTCTTAGTGCAAATTCTCTTGGGCTGATGTTTTATGTCGGCGTCATAGGTCTTGGTATGGCTGTGCCTATCATCTTGGACTTAAGCGTTTTAAAAGCGCATGATTTCAAACGCGAATTTGCCGTGCTAAACGCTATTTTTGTTATCTGCGGCGTCTTTTTATTAAGATGTTACATAGTTTACGCAGGTCAAATTTTTATTTAATACTTAAAAAAGAATTTTAATTTGGAATTTACCTATTAAGTATTAAAATAGATACAATTCTTATTAAAGTTTGTTTTTTAGGAGAGCGTTTTGAAGATTTTGCTTTTAGAAGATGACTTAGGGTTTCAAGAGAGCGTCTGCGAATTTTTGCAGACGCTAGGTTATGAGGTTTGTGCAGTTAGTGATGGGCAAGAGGCTTGTGATCTGATAGAGAAAAATTTCTATCATCTTTTCATACTTGATATAAAAGTACCTGGTGTAAATGGACACGAGGTCATCAAGTATATAAGAAGTCTAAATCCAAACGCTCCTATCATGATAACGACATCTCTAGTCGATATAGACGATATGGCGATTGGCTACGAACTTGGCTGTAATGAGTATCTAAAAAAGCCATTTGAGCTTGCTGAGCTTAAATTTAGAGTTGCTGAGCTTATGCGAAAATACTATGGTACTGACGATAAAAACATAGTAAAGATAAATGACGAGTTTAGCTTCAACCTAAACAAGCGTGTGCTACTTAAAGATGGCAAGATGGTCGATCTTAGCGCAAAGGAGGTCGCTTTGGTCGAGTGTTTAGTCTCACACTTAAATTCTTACGTCAGCATAGAAGAGCTTAGAGATCTTGTCTGGAATGACAAAGATATAGAGGGCGCTGATATAAGAATGCACGTTTTAAAGATAAGAAACAAGACAACAAACGACTTTATCATCTCAAAGAGGCGCATAGGCTACAAGATAGATGCACAAGAGCTTTAAGATTCAGATCATAGCGACATTTGTCATAATGTCGCTCTTTTGCTTTCAAAGCTTTGTGATATTAAATTTAAGTCAGAAAAATAGCAGCTCAAAGGCTCTCTTTGGTGCTATGAAGCATGAAACCATCATCAAAAATTCATTTCTAAAAAACGAAAATATAGCTAGTTCATTAAAGTATAAATTTGCGATTTATGACGTAAATTTTAAACCAGTCATCTCAACACTTAGCAAAGAGCCAAGTAGCTTTAAATTTGTAACCCTAGAAGAGGGCGGGTACCTTTTTTACAAGAGCTTTTTTATAAAAGACAAGACTCCATACTACATCGTCGTTGAAAAGGAGCTTGATAATAAAAAGAACATCTTTTTAACAGCTATCATGCTGCTTGTCATCCTTGTGGCGGTGCTTTTTATCGTCTATTTTTTATATCTAAGCAGCGTTAAACCTTACAAAGAGTTTCAAAAGTATATGAACAACTTCTTTAACGACGCCATGCACGAGTTAAAGACCCCACTTGGTGTAGCTGGTATGAACCTTGAGATGCTGGGGCTTGAAAACAAGTATATAACTCGCATCAAAAACGCCCTAAAACAGATGCAAATAACATACGAAGATGTTGAGTTTTTTATAAAGCGTGGCTACATCAAATTTCCACTTGAGAGGCTAAATTTAGGCGAATACGTTAAAGAGCGAGTGAAATTTCTCTCAAGCGTGGCTGATGTCAAGCACATCGTGGTAAAGACAAATTTAGCAAGCGAAGCATTTACTATGCTAAGCAAGGTCGAAGCTCAGCGTATCATCGATAACACCATCACAAATGCCATAAAATACAGCCCAAAAGAGAGCGAGATAATAGTAAATTTAGAGCTTGAAGCAGAGCGCATAAATCTTAGCGTGCAGGACTTTGGCAAGGGGATAAAGGACGTAAAAAGGGTCTGGAAGCGCTACGTCAGAGAGGATGAAATCCAAGGCGGCTTTGGCCTTGGGCTAAATATCGTCAGCGAAATTTGCCAAAAGCATGACATTTTATATGGCGTCGATAGCGTTTATAATGAAGGCAGCACTTTTTACTATAAATTTAAACGAGCTTAGATTAAGCATAAAAGCGTAAAATGAAGCCTTAAATTTAGAAGGAAAAACTTTGGATAGAATCGTTGAAATCGAAAAAGTAAGCTTTGAAAATGACTTTGAAGTCTCGCTTAGACCGACAAAATTTGAAGACTACATCGGCCAAGAAAAGATCAAGCAAAATTTAGACGTCTTTATAAAAGCAGCCAAAAAGCGAAATGAGTGCCTAGATCACGTGCTATTTTACGGCCCTCCAGGACTTGGTAAGACGACCCTCGCTCACATCATCGCAAACGAAATGGGCGTGAGTATCAAAATGACTGCGGCTCCCATGATAGAAAAGAGTGGCGATCTTGCAGCTATCCTTACAAATTTGCAAGAGGGCGACGTGCTTTTTATCGACGAGATCCACCGCCTAAGCCCAGCTATCGAAGAGGTGCTTTATCCTGCGATGGAGGACTTTAGGCTAGACATCATCATAGGCTCAGGGCCGGCTGCTCAGACTATCAAGATAGACCTACCAAAATTTACGCTAATAGGCGCAACGACGCGTGCTGGCATGATCTCAGCGCCTTTAAGAGACCGCTTTGGGATGGACTTTAGGCTGCAGTTTTACACAAGCAGCGAGCTAAGCCGCATCGTGCAGATCGCCTCAGCCAAGCTTGGCAAAGAGTGCGATAAAAACGCCTCGCTTGAGATCGCCAAACGCTCACGTGCCACGCCAAGGATCGCTCTTAGGCTATTAAAGCGAATTCGCGACTTTGCTGAGGTAAATGACGAGCTAATCATCAGCCACGAGCGTGCGAAAGAGGGGCTTAACGCACTTGGTGTAAATTCGCTTGGATTTGACGAGATGGATATTAGGTATTTAGAAATTTTGATGCAAGCAAGGCGCCGTCCTATGGGACTTAGCACGATCGCAGCGGCTCTTAGCGAGGACGAGGGCACGGTTGAGGACGTCATCGAGCCATATCTGCTTGCAAATGGCTTTATCGAGCGCACCGCAAAGGGCAGGATCGCAAGTGCGAAGTGCTTTGAGACCTTTAACGTCAAGATCGACATCGAAAAAGGGCTTTTTGAGTAGCGAAATTTAAATTTGGAGCAAAAATGGGCGAGCCACATCTTTGTCCTAAGTGCAAGCAAAGGACGATTTACTTTGACGGGATCTGCTATTGGTGCAGGCAAAAAGAGAAGCTGGAGTTTTATGAAAATTTAAACAAAGACGAGATCAAACAAAAGCTAAAAAATGTCCTAGCCCACATAGAGGATATTGGTAAATATGATGAAATTTATAGCGATCTTGTCTATATTTTCTACCTACACGGCATTTGCGACGAGCAGATCATAAGAGAAGTGACCAAGCAAGGCGAGTACTACCCGTTTGAAATTTACAAAAATGCCCCAAGTGACGTAAGAGATGAGCTTATAAATAGTCTAAATGGCGCTGAAAATATCGTAAAAATCAATCACATCCTTTGTGCGCTTGCGTGGCAGGGCGATGAGGTGGTAAGAGAGCTATTTTTTAAGCTTTATGGTGCGCCAAAGCCTTGGAAGACGAAACTTTATGCCGACACTGATGGATACTCGCAGACTGCTGGCTGGAGCTTTGATAGCAGTGGCAAGAGAAGAAGCCTAGTTTTTGATAAGTGCTTTACCTGCGAGCCAAGCCAAAGCGCAGAGGCAAGCGTTAAATTTAAAGCACTAGGCGATGAAAAATGTAAATTTTGTAGCGGCGAGATGATAGAACTCACCATTAAAAAAGAGAGCCTAAAGCAGTTTGGGCTAGAGCTTAAAAATGACGCTGTGCTTAAATTTTGTCCGACATGCGTGGGTTTGGTGCAGTATTTTTGCCAAAATGACGGCAATAACGTGCAAACAGAGGTAATGGGCGAGGGCGAGAGTGAGGACTATGTGAGAGACGCTGTGGCAACGCTTGATGGGCAAAAATTTGAGTTAGCAAACGAGGTCTGTATGCACTATGCGGCTATGATCGATGGTGAAATTTTGCTTGGAGGATATCCGCAGTGGCAGCAAGACGCTGAGTACTTGCACTGCCCAAAATGTGGTAAAACGATGAAATATCTAGCGCAAATTCCTTTTGGTGGCTTGATAGACGGCGAGGGCACGATCTATATGCAAATTTGTGATGAGTGCGAGGTCGTCGGAGCAAATTTTCAGTGCACGTAAAGGCAAAATGGACGAGCGTTTTGTTTCAAAGCTAAATTTAAATATTTTCTGTCTTAAAATTTACGCACTATCTTTATCTTTGCCTGGTGACAAAAGTGCTGGTAAGCTTGCTAAAAATATAAATTTAGACATTGCTGTGACGGCAGAGATTTTAGCTTCTAAAAAACTAGGCGAGATTAAATTTAACAAGCTTTCCAAAAGGTATGGCTTTTAAACAAAGCAGTGCGAAGAAATTTATGGCTTGTTTTTGATACTTGGCAAGCCTTGCATTAAAGAGTATGAGCAAATTTGGCAAGCAAATGAGTAGCTTTGATAAATCTGCTATAATTACTCCATTTTAAGGGAGCGAGATGAATAGTAGGTTGTTTTTTGGAATTTTTGTGGTTTTTGCTTTGGCTTTGGTGGTCTATCTCTTTAGACCATTTTTACTTGACATTTTTATCGCAGCACTGCTTGCAGTGTCCGTTTCTAACGTGCAGATCGCATTTTTGGCGCTTACAAAAAATCGCAAAACGCTCTCATCAGGACTTACGACATTTGCGCTTCTTTGCTTATTTATCGCGCCACTTATTTACGCCGTCATCGAGATCGCAAAGTACGCAGCTGGATTTGATATAAACAACGTCACAAAGACGATCGAGTTTATCAAAAACTACGACTTTAGCCTGCCAGAGCCGATAAATTTCTTAGAGCCAAAGATCAAGGAATTTGTAGGTGGGCTTGATATCAAGATGCTATTTTCGCAAGTCGCTACTAATCTCGCGAGTCTTGGCAGGCTAAGCTTTAGATTTTGTGTTGACATGATCATCATCCTAGTCTTTTTTTTCTTTTGCAACCTTTACGGCAACGAACTTATAAGCTACCTAAAAGAGGTGCTTCCCCTTAAAAAAGAGGACACTGAGTCGATACTAAGCGAGGTTGGCAACGTAATGGGTGTCGTTTTTTACTCAACCATTGTAAATATGATCATTCAGGGCTTTTTATTTGCCATCATAACTAGCTTTTACGGCTATAATGGCATGCTAACTGGCATCTTTTTTAGCTTTGCTTCACTTATCCCAGTTGTTGGTGGCTTTTTGGCATGGGTGCCTATTAGCATCTATGAGTTTGCAAATGGCAACACAGCAGCCGCTATCACGATCACACTTTACACTATTATCGTGATCTCATTAGGCGCTGATACGCTGCTAAAGCCGCCTATCATTAAATTTATAAACTCAAAATTAGTCAAGATACCAACAAAGATAAACGAGCTACTCATCTTTTTTGCGATGATAGCTGGCATAACGACGTTTGGCTTCTGGGGCGTCATACTAGGCCCTGCGATCGTGACATTTTTTATCTCAACGATCAAGCTTTACACGCTTTTGCGAGAGAGAAATTTCGTATAAAATAGGGGCAAGATTGATATATGAAGATAAATTTATAAGAGTTGAGCGCGAAGAGAACGAGCTTCCGTGGGTGAAAATTTTTACTGCTAAGCCCTACCGCGAGCTAAGTGAGTGTGATGAAGCGAGTAGAGCTAGGCTTTTTGAGGCGATGCTGGTTGCTGAAAAGGCGATGCTTGAGTTTTATAAACCAACTAAGATAAACATCGCAAGCTTTGGAAACTACGTGCCACACGTGCATATTCACGTCATTGCGAGATTTGAAAAGGACGCGTTTTTCCCAGATAGCGTTTGGGCTAGTCCAAAGAGAAAAAGCGAGCTTGAGCTGCCGAAATTTGACGAATTTGCTAAATTTTTAGAAAAAAAACTAAGGCTTAGTTTTGAGTAAATACAAAAAATATTTTAATATTTATATCGTTTTAGTCGTTTTTGCGCTGCTTGGTAGCCTTTTTTACTTTCTTTATAGCTCATACATGGCTGAAAAAAAGCAAAACAATATGCGTGTCTTTTTTGACTACCATGTAAAGCAGCTAAACAAAAGCATCGATGATGAGAAATTTTCATCAATGGCGATCTCGATCCTGCTTGCCCAAAATGAGTCTATACAGATGTGCTTGCTAGGTCAAAACCGCGATGAGTGCGTAAAAAACATCGAAAATTTGACAAAAACTCTTGGCGCAGCGTCGATGTATAACAACATCAAGCTTCATCTTTACGACAAAGATCTAAAAAGCTACGTAAGAAGCTGGGATCTAAACAGATATGGCGACATGATTGCTAGTGGCAGGTTTTTAGTCCAAGAGTCAAGGCGTCAAGATAGGCCCATGGTTGGCATCGAGGCGTGGTATGCTGGAGTGCATATAAGAGCTGTTTCAAATGTGATGCATGAGGGCAAAAACATCGGTAGCATCGAGGTTTTGCTAAACTACGACTCGCTTGGAAATTTCTATAAAACGCAAGGCATAGACCTTTTCGTGCTCCTATCAAAAGATAAGATGCCAGCACATAAAAGCGCGCCAAGTGATCAAATTTTAAGTGATTATTACATCGAAAATTTAAGCAGTGCAAATTTAAATATAGTTGGAATTTTGCGTGATATCAACCTTAAAAAGTATGAATTTTACGTATACAAGACGCACTATTTTTGCGTTGTGCCGCTACTTGATGCTAGCAACACACAGATAGGTTACTACGTCCTTCACGTAAATACCGACGAAAAAGAGCGAAACATCTCGCAAAACTATCTTGAATCAGAAGAGCTTTTTTAAATTTAAAAATTTTGCTCTAGCGCTTTGGTGCTGCTAGAGCTTTTTGCAGAGTTTTTATGGGCTGCTTTTAAATTTGGAGTATAAATTTAACCCTGATACGAAAACTCTTCGCTTGGGAAAATTTTGTTTTTTACCTCGTCAGTGTAGCTTTGCACGCCTTTTCGCACAAGAGCGGCTCCGTCAAGATAGCGCTTAACAAATTTTGGCTTAAAGTCCTCGAAAAATCCCAACATATCAGACCAAACAAGCACCTGCCCATCGACATCCGCCCCAGAGCCTATGCCCACAACTGGCACACGAACCTGCCTTGTTATCTCGCTTGCTACATTGCTAAGCGTGCCCTCAAGCAGTATGCCAAACGCGCCAGCTTGCTCAAACGCCAAAGCCTCTTCAACTAGCCTTTTTGCCTCAAGCTCGCTTCTGCCTTTTATCTTATATCCACCCTCAAATTTATAAAACTGCGGCTTTAGTCCGATGTGAGCCATCACGTTTATGCCCTCTTCGCATAGGCGTTTTACTAAATTTGCCTGATGCATGCCAACTTCAAGCTTTACCGCATCGGCATTTGTCTGCTTGAAAAATTTCATCGCATTTTTAATCGCTTGCTTTTCGTTTGTGTAGCTGCCAAATGGCATATCAGCTAGGATAAAAGTCTTTTTAGCCCCAGCGCAAACGGCCTTTGTGTGATAAAGCATGGTGCTCATATCAGCACTTAGCGTGCTCTCTTTCATGTTAAAGCTCATATTTAAACTATCGCCAACAAGGATAATATCAGCGTAATCATCAAAAATCTTCGCAAATAGCGCATCATAAGCAGTTATCATCACGATAGGCTCAACGCCTTTTTTGTTTTTTATATCATTGATGGTTAGTTTTTTCTTTACGGTTTTTTCATCTTTCATGGCTAAGTCCGGTAAATTTTGTGATAATGCTAACAATTTTATCAAAATTTTGCTACAATTACGCCAATTTCTTAAGGACATGAAAATGGGTATATTAAAAAGGCTTGAAGTCGATTATTCTTACGATATAGTTGAGGAGTTTCTCTCTCACTACACTTTGATGTGCGATTTACTAGAGCCTTTGATAATAAATTTAGGAAGAGCTGACAAGTATAAGGAGAGCATTTTAGAGCTTTCTAGGATCTTTCACAATATCAAATCAGCAGCAGGTTTTATGCATCTTGACCCGATCTTAAAGCTGACAACCTTGGCTGAAGAGGTCGCTCAAGAGGCTAGAAGCTTAAAAGGTCCAGCAAATGATAAATTTATAGATTGGTTGCTGCTTATTAGCGATCAGTTTCATAAATACAAAGGTGATGTCGAGAAAGACCTAGAGTATTTTAGCGTCCTTGAGCCAAAGATCATTGACGTACCTGCAAAGCTTGACTAAACAATCCAACTAAACCATTTCATTTTTTATGGGAGCGACTTGGCTTCGACAGGAGCAGAGTGTGTACGGTGGCACGTCGCTTTGAGCAAAGCGTAAAAAGCTCAAATTAAATTTAAACGCAAATAACGTTAATTTCGCTCCTGCTTACGCTAAAGCTGCGTAAGTTCAGTTGAGCCTCGCTTTGTCTCATTCTAGCTAGGATGTAAGCGAGTAATTTAGCTAGAGTAGGCCAGCAAAGTGACTGCTTGCTAGCTGAAATTTTAGTCTTAGTCTAAATTTTGGTTTTGGAAAGTGAGCCTTTTTAGATGAAATTTTCACTTTTGCTAAGCGTGTAGAGGCTGTATGGATTTTGTTTTTGGACAGGGGTTCGATCCCCCTCGCTTCCACCATCTTACTTTAAAATTCTCTTAATTTTTACTCACTTTTAAAACAATATAAACTAAAATAACACAACTCATATAAACAAAGGAGAGGGATATGTTTTGGGGATTTGATTATGCTTACGATTTTAACGAAGGCTTTGCTCGGGTTCAAAAAGATTACAAATGGGGTTATATAAACACCAAAGGTGAGCAGATAGTAGAGTGTAAATTTGATGATGTTTGGTTTTTTCACGAAGGTCTTGCTAAGGTTCAAAAAGATGGCAAATGGGGTTATATAAACACCAAAGGTGAGCAGATAGTAGAGTGTAAATTTGATGGTGCTGACGATTTTAAAGAAGGCTTTGCTGCTGTTCAAAAAGATGGCAAATGGGATTATATAAACACAAAAGGATGTTTTGTCATTTTTGACGAAAGCAAAAATGAGATAGAGGTGTTTGATAAGGCTATAGACAGGTCAAATAACACTTTCTACTTATCACGGCTAGGTGATAAATTTGGACTTTTGGATGAAAACTTTAATGTCGTTATCAAAAATAGCATTTATGGTAAATTTGAGGTGATTCAAAGGATAAATAAAACTACTTTTTTGATAAAAATAGCAGAGAGAGAACTCTTTGTGGATAGCGAGGGAAATTTCAGATAAGCTAACTACAAAAAGCTTTGCCAGCCAGTTAAATTTAACTTGGCTGGCTTTTTATCTAAGCTTTGTCTCGAAAAATGCGTTAAAAAGTGAGTTTATGCCTTGCTTTGTAAATTTCTCCATTATCTTTTCGAGCTGCGGTTTTTCTTGCCAGACGGGCTCATCTACGAGGCTTATTTTAGCTAGCTCGTTTTGAGCGTCTATGTAGCTACCAAGGCTATCTATTAGCCCCACTTTTAGGGCATTGTGCGCTAAAAATACCCTTGCATTTGCCCACTCGTCTTTTTTCTTGATATCTAAATTTCTAGCCTCCGCCACGTCGCTTACAAAGAGCATATAAGCGTCATTTACGAGCCCTTGTAAGCTCTCACGCTCCTGCTTGCTCCAGCTCCTCATAAAGGTGCCAGCCTCTTTAAACTCGCCAGCCTTCACCACCTGCTCGCTCACGCCTAAATTTTTGGCTAAATTTTCGATGTTTGCCCCTTGCATGATGACGCCTATCGAGCCGATGAAAGCGCCAGGGTTTGCGATGATGGCGTCGGCATTTACGCCAGCGTAGTAGCTACCACTTGCCATGTTGCCAGCTGCGTATGCGAGCACTTTTTTGCTCTCTTTTAGCCGCTTGACCGCCATAGCTAGCTCCACGCTCGGGCTTAGCGCGCCGCCTGGGCTGTCGATGTAGAGCAGCACGCCTTTGATGTTGCTATCCAGCCTTGCCTTTTCGAGCGCATCTAAAATTTCGCTAGTATCCACTATCGTGCCGGTGATGTCTATGCGAGCTAAATTTGGCTCTTTCATCTTGCCATCTGGCGCAAAAATAAAAAATAAGATGAGTAAAAATATAAGTGCCTTAAAGTAGTTATTTATAAATTTAAAAATTCCTAAAATTCCTCTAAAAATAAGCCTTAAAATTTGCAAATTTTGCCTCCGATATATAGTTTTTTAGCCTCGTTTGTATGAAGTATGAGCTGAAGTATTAGCTCGCTGTCATCGCACTCTAGGTCGTTATAGACGGCAAGATCAGCCACGCGTCCTGCTTTTATCTCGCCGTTATTTGTCCTAAGCGCCTTTGCGCCACCATGAGTTGCAGCGACAAAAAGCCTAGTGGCAAGCTCGTTTAGATCAAGGCTGGCGTGGGTCAAAAGGGCGGCTCTTAGTTCATGCCAAAAATTTAGGCTGATATTTGAGCTAAGCCCGTCTGTGCCGATGTTTAGACTGACGTTGTTTTTGAAAATTTCTTTTAAATTTAGTGCCTTTTTGCCAAGTAGTCTATTTGAAACGGCGCAGTGTGTCACGCTGTGATGAGGCTTAAATTTAGCAAAATCGCTCACATAAACGCAGTGCGTAAAGAGAGTATTTATCTCACGAAACATCGTAAAGTAGCTCTGCGCGTCATACATCGGTTTTGGATCTGGGCTAAATCTTAAAAGGTGCTTTTTAAAGCCACCGCTGCCACGTTCTAGCCACTGCTTTTCAGCCTTGCTCTCTAAAAAGTGAGTGCTAACAAGCAGGTCATCTTTTTTAGCGATCTCAAGGGCGGCTTTGGCGAGCTTTGGATGCACAGAGTAGGGCGAGTGCAGCGAGATGGCTGGGGTGAAATTTTGGCTTTTATAGCTCTTTGTTTTTTCAAATTTAGCTAAGAAATTTTGCAAATTTTGGTTAGCCATCTGCTCATTTGAGCCTAAAATTTCACTAAAAAGCACGACTTTTAGCGGACTAGCGGCTAAAATTTCAAGCTCCAAGCCAAAGCTAGATATCTCGCCAATGGTACAAACTCCGCTTTTAAGTAGTGAATTTATCGCTTCATTCATCGCTTTTTTAGCGTCCATTTTGGCTAGCTCGCCACCTTTATCGACGATAGAGCCAAGCCATTTTATAAAATCACCATATTTTAGTGTGCTAACGTTTGAGCTAAACTCCAAATGAACGTGCGTGTTTATAAAAGCTGGGGCGATCACGCTCTCACCAAAGTCGCAAATTTTTGCCTCTTTAAATTTCTCAATCGCTACTTTTTCGCTTAAAATTTCTAAAATTTTATCGTCCTTAATGACAACACAAGCATTTCTTAAAATTTTTGGATTTTCTCCGCCGGTGATTATTTTTTTTGCTTTTAAAATTTCCATTTCTAGCCTTAAATTTTTGTTATTGTAGCGAAAATTTAGGAACGAAAATGTATAATTTGGGCTATTTAATCAAAAAGGAGTGACATGGATAAGAAGCTAAAAATAATGGTTATCCAAGGCCCAAATATCAACATGCTTGGCGCTAGAGAGCCAGGAATTTACGGCGTTATGAAGATGGAGGATATCCACTCTCAAATGAAGATCGTTGCCGATCAAAATGACGTTGAGATCGAGTTTTTTCAAAGCAACCTTGAGGGCGAGCTAGTCGATAAGATCCAAGAGTGCTTGGGCGATGCTGACGGCATCATCATAAATCCAGCCGCTTACACTCACACCTCTATCGCTATCCGTGACGCGCTAAGTGCGGTTGCGCTGCCGGTTATCGAGGTGCATATCAGCAACGTTTATAGAAGAGAAGAGTTCCGTCACAAAAGCCTTATCGCACCAGTTGCAGCAGGCCAGATCGTGGGCTTTGGACCAGTTGGCTATCATTTGGCGATGATAGGCATGCTTCAAATTTTTGAGCAGATAAAAGCAGTAAGAGCAAATCAAAACGCACAATGAATTTCATCTTAAAGGACGAAAACGCCGTATTTTACGAGTGTGGTTATAGCTGCGACAATGAGTTTTTGCTGTGTCTTGATGGCGTGAAATACTTTTTCACGGATGCGAGGTATTATTTCGAGGCAAAAAGCTGCGTAAATGCAGGCGTGGTCGTTCTTTTGGCGCAGAGAAATTTAATAAACGAGGTTAGGGCATTTTTAAGAAAGATGAAGCCAAGTAGCCTTGTTTTTAACCCAGATGAGCTAAGTCTAAGCGAGTTTAACGCGCTTAGCAAGGGTTTTAAGATAAATTTCAAGCCAAAGGCAAATTTCTCTAGGCTAAAGAGAATTTGCAAAAGCGAAGATGAGGTAAAAATTTTAAAAAAGGCTAGCGAATTTGGAGCAAAATGCTTTGATGAATTTGCTAAATTTGTGCGTGAAAATGGCGAAGGGATGAGCGAAAAAGAGCTTCATTTCAACGCCTCGCTTATCTTTAGGCAAAAAAACGAGCTAGGTCTTAGCTTTGATCCGATCGTGGCGATAAATGAAAATGCCGCAAAGGCGCACGCGCTGCCTGGGGATAAAATTTTAAAAAGGGGTGATTTGCTGCTACTTGACGCTGGAGTGAAATTTAATCGCTACTGCTCTGATCGCACCAGAACTGCTTGCTTTGATGAAAATTTTAACTTCTCAAAGGAGCAAAAATTTAAAAACACCAAGATTCAAGAAATTTACGAGATCGTAAAAGAGGCTCAGGCTGCTGCGATAAAGGTCGCAAGAGCTGGCATTAGGGCGTGCGAGATAGACCTTGTGGCAAGAAGTGTGATAGCAAAGGCTGGATATGAAAAGGCCTTTTTTCACTCGACAGGACATGGCGTGGGTGTCGATATACACGAGCTTCCAGTCATCTCAGCAAGGAGTGAAACGCTCATAAAAGAGGGCATGGTCTTTAGTGTGGAGCCTGGAATTTATCTAGAAAATGAATTTGGCGTGCGCATCGAGGACGTGGTGGTCGCAAGAGAAGGTGGGTGCGAAATTTTATGAGGCTAGCTGGAGCAAGAAAGATCGTAAAAAGCCGTTTTTGCCCTAGTTTTTTTCAAAAAAGAGATGAGTTTAAGTATGAGGCGCTAGTTGGCATGGGTGGCAACATCGGCGATAGTGCAAAGAGGTTTGATAAATTTATAAGAGCGATTAGTGAAGATAGGCGTTTTCATGTGGTTGAAGTCTCGCCGATCCTTATAAATGCGGCGTTTGGTTACGAAGCGCAGGATGATTTTAGTAACGCTGTTATAAATTTACAAACATCTATGAGCCCTAGAAATTTGCTAAAAATTTTGGGGCATTATGAGAGTAAATTTAAGCGCGTGAGGACGTTTAAAAATGCGCCACGCACGCTTGATCTGGATATTTTGTATTTTAGTAAAAAAGTCTATAAGACGCCGCGCCTTATCGTCCCGCACCCAGGGGCTAGTAAGAGGCTCAGCGTGATCGTGCCACTAGGGCTTATGAGAGGTTAAAGGATATAAATGGCTACAAAATTTCATACTTTTACAGGCGAGAGCACCATAGAGGCTTTGAAAAAGGCTCAAGAAGCGTGCGGCGAGAAGGCCATACTCGTCACTACAAAGCAAATTCAAGCCAAAACGATAAACAAAAAGCCGCTTTATGAAATTTTAGTAAGCGTCGAAGAGGACGAGGTAAAGCAGCCGCCAAAGCCAAATGCAAAAGCAATAAACTATGAAAATGCCTACTCTAAATTTAGTAAAAACTATGAGCCACCAAAGCCAAAATTTGAGATAAAAGAGGAGCCTGCTAAATTTGAGGCAAAGACGACGTCGCCTGAGCCTTACGATCCAAATGAGAGCGTGCTTTTAAACATCTCAGACGTCGCAAAAGAGATAAGCGCGATCGCAAATGTCGATATGAACGAGATAAAAGAGCCAAGCACAAATGGCATGAATAAAAAAATAGACGATGTAGCAAAGCAAGTAAGCGTGCTAAGCGAGAAAATAGGGCTGATAACTGACATGATCTGGGACGAAAAAGCCCCAAATCGCAACAATCTCTCGATCCCGCCAGAGTTTGCTAGTATCTACAAGCTCGCAAAACAAAGTGGCATGAAAGAGGAGCATCTAGAGGCGATCATGCAAACGACGCTTGAAAATTTGCCAGTCTCTATGAAAAGCAACCCAACCGCGGTAAAAAGGTACTTCTACTCACTTTTGCGAAATATGCTGCCATGCAGAAAAGAGCTAAATGATAAAAAACAGCGCATAATGATGCTAGTTGGCCCAACTGGAGTTGGCAAGACGACGACTCTTGCAAAGCTTGCGGCTCGTTTTGCTTACGGCAACGAAAAGCGCTATAAAACGGGCATCATCACGCTTGATACGTACCGTATCGGAGCGGTCGAGCAGCTATTTCAGTATGCTAAGATGATGAAGCTACCCATCCTTGACGTGATAGAAGTCGAGGACTTTCAAAACGCCATAAAGCAGCTTAGCTACTGCGATGTAATACTAATCGACACCACTGGAAATTCGCAGTATGACAAAGAAAAGCTTGAAAGACTTGATAAATTTTTAAAGCATAGCGGCGCAAAGATCGATGTAAATTTAGTCCTTTCGGCTGGCTCAAAGGTCGAGGATCTGATAGAAATTTATAATGGATTTTCATTTTTAGAGATCGACACTTTAATAATCACAAAATTTGACGAGACTAAAATTTTTGGCAACGTCTTTTCGCTGATATATGAGACAAACACGCCAGTTAGCTACTTTAGCGTGGGTCAAGAGGTGCCTGATGATCTTGTGGAGGCAAAGAGCGAATTTTTAGTAGAGTGCGTGTTTGACGGCTTTACAAAGCAAAAGGCTAGCGATGAATAACCAAGCGCAAAAACTACAAAATTTAGTCCAGTCTCAAAATAAGGCTAAAAATACGCATTTTATAGCGATCACAAGTGGCAAAGGCGGCGTTGGCAAGAGCACGATAAGTGCAAATTTAGCAAATGTCTTGTCGCAAAATGGCTATAAAGTAGGGCTTTTTGACGCTGATATCGGCCTTGCGAACCTTGATGTGATCTTAAACGTCAAAATGGGCAAAAACCTGCTTCACGTGCTAAAAGGCGAGTGCAGTCTAAAAGATATCTTGATACCTATAAATAAAAATCTCATCCTCATCCCTGGCGAAAGCGGCGATGAAATTTTGAAATTTAACAATCAATTTTTATTTGAGAGATTTTTAGATGAGGCTAGCGAGCTTGATGGGCTTGACTTTTTGATCATCGACACTGGAGCTGGCATAGGCGGCAGTACGCAGCTCTTTTTAGAAGCGGCAGACGAGGTTGTCGTGGTGACTGTGCCTGACCCTGCGGCGATAACCGACGCGTACGCGGTCATAAAGATCGTCTCAAGGTTTAAAAATAGCGAGCTTTTGCTTTTAAATATGGTAAAAAACGAGGCTGAGGCCACTAGAATTTATGAAAATGTAAAGCGAGTGGCAAATGCAAATATCGGGCCTAGTTTAAATTTAGAGCTAATTGGCTACGTGGCTTCTGATAAGAGCGTGGCAAGGAGCATAAAGCAAAGGACACTCTTTACAGATGACGAAGCTTACGGCTCTGCTAGCGTGCAGATCAAGCAGATAGCTTCGAATTTGCTTTATAGGTTGGAACGAAAAGTGCTTAAAGATGAGCAAAGCAGGAGCTTTGGGGGCTTCTTTAAGCGTTTGATAGAACAATTTTAATGGAGATTGAGCTTTGCGTGCAGAAAATTTTATAGCATTTTTTACGGTTTGTGGATTTTTCATAGGCATAGTTTTTACCTTGCTAAAGGTGAGCGAGCCTATCGAAATGCTCGTTTATACGCTAGTTATTACCTTATTTTTCTACCTTATAATTCACATCGTGATAATGAACTACGTCGATGTAAAAAGGACTTTGAAGAAATTTTTTGACAAGCAAAGACATGAGGAGATCGCGGACTATCTCATCTCTGAGCTAAACGTTAGGGAAAAACGGATGGAAAATATCATGCTAAAAGTAACCACCGAAAATTTAGACTCTGGTAAGCAAAATGTACGAACTAAAGCAAAAGCAGCTTAACGCTTATAAAAGCACCATTAAAAAAGAGCAAGACGAGATCGTCTTAAAATACATGCCAGCTCTGCGCGCTATGGCGTTTAGGCTAAAGGAGCGCTTGCCTTCAAGTATCGACGTAAACGACCTTATAAGTGTTGGCGTTGAAGAGATGATAAAGCTTAGCAGGAAGTATGACAAAGAGCAAAACGACTCATTTTGGGGATATGGCAAAAAGAGAATTTATGGCTCAATGCTTGACTACCTAAGAGCGCTTGATGTCGTTAGTAGAAGCGATAGAAAGCTAGTAAAGAGCATAAATACCGAGATAGATAACTACTTTAACACACACGAAGAAGAGCCAAGCGACGAGTATCTGGCTGATAAACTAAATGAAGATATCGAAAAGATAAGAGAGGCAAGGGGGGTTAGCGGCATCATCACCATCTTGCCAATAGACGAGCAAATGGAGCTAATCGGTCAAAGCGATGTTGAAAAAAGCGTAGAAAAAGAGGATCTTATCTTAAAGATTGAAAGTGCGTTAAAAGACTTTGATGAGCGTGATCAGATGATAGTTCAGCTTTACTACTACGAAGAGCTAAATTTAAAAGAGATCAGCGAGATAATGAACATCAGCGAGAGTAGAATTTCACAAATTCATAAACGTTTGCTTGATCGCATCAGACGCAGCTTGGGGGTTTAATGGCTGATATTTTAAGTCAAGAAGAGATAGATGCGCTACTTGAAGTCGTCGATGAAGACGGCGATACGAGCAATATCGAGATAGAAGAGAGCCCACAAGGCGAGCAAAAACAGATCATTATCTATGACTTCAAGCGTCCAAACCGCGTCAGTAAAGAGCAACTTCGCGCGATAAAAGGTATCCACGACAAGCTTGCTAGAAATTTAGCTAGTCAAATTTCAAGCGTTATGAGAAGTATCGTAGAGCTTAGGCTTCACAGCGTCGATCAGATGACATACGGCGAGTTTTTGATGAGTTTGCCAAGCCCAACTAGCTTTAACGTCTTTTCGATAAAGCCACTTGATGGAAACTGCATCTTAGAGATAAATCCAAGCATAGCATTTCCTATGATAGACCGCTTACTTGGCGGAACTGGTGAAAATTTCGAGGCAAACAGAGAGCTAACTGACATCGAGGTAAATTTACTTGATGCGGTGCTTAGGATGATCATGCAGCGCCTAAAAGAGAGCTGGTCGATGATAACTGATATGTATCCAAATGTCGAGGCAAAAGAGAGCAGTCCAAACGTCGTTCAGATCGTATCTCAAAACGAGATCGTCATCATGGTCGTCATGGAGATCATCGTTGGTGGCTCAAGTGGCATGATAAATTTATGCTATCCAGTCATCTACCTAGAGCCGATCCTTTCGCGCCTTGCAAACAGGGACATCATGCTTGGCGAAACTAGCGCTAAAAAGAGTAGAAACAAAGAGCTAAAAACTCTAATAGGTCGTGCTGAGGTGCTTTATGAGGCGATCCTTGGTAAATCAATCGTTAGCGTAAATGAGTTTTTAAATTTAAAAGAGGGCGATATCTTAAGGCTTGATAGAGGAGCTGATGATAAGGCGATCGTTTGCATCGATAAAAAAGAGGTATTTTTGGCTGAAGTTGGGCTTCATAGATTTAGAAAGTCTATCAAGATCGAGCAGCTAATCCGCTCTGACAAAGACGAGATCAAACACATCCTAGAAAAATACGAAGAAGAGCGAAAAGCAAAACTAATGGCATACGACGAGGCCAACGAACACAACAACGAAGAAGAGAGCGAAGATAATGACGAATGAATTTTTTAACATCTTTTCAAATGAGTTAAAAGCGACCATCGAAGGGCTAACTGGTAGAGCACCAGAGATCGGCGAGAGAAATGAATTTGACGCGCCTGCGCAAAATGGCATAAAACCGCCAGTTGTCATGGCTAGCGTGACATTAAGTGGCGACATCAATGCAAAAGCTGAGATCGCCTGCACACCAGTGCTCATAAGCGCAGTTAGTGAGTGGATGATGGGCGAAGAAGAAATTTCAAAAAATGAAAATCTCGGTAGCGACGAGCTTGACGCTGCAAAAGAGATATTTTCAAACCTTTTTAGCGCCTTTAGCACCTCTCTTGGAGCGCAAAAAGGCATGCCAAAGATCAGCTTTGAGGTGATAAATGTAAATTTCTTAGATGAAAACTCATCGCTTGATTTTAGCGTTTTTGAAAAGCTTTTTTTGTTTAACATAAAGATCGAGGATCTAAATGAGCATGTGGCTTTTGTCTGCGATCACACGCTTATGAGATTTTTTGAGCCAGCTAAAAGCGAGCCAGTAGATGCTGCAAAAGCTGCAGCCGCTCCTCATGCACTAAAGGGCGAATTTAGCGCAGAAGAGATGAGAAATATCGGCCTTATCATGGACGTTAGACTTCCAATGCGTGTTCGCATCGGCTCAAAAAGGATGCTCTTAAAAGATGTGCTCACTATGGATATAGGCTCAGTCATCGAGCTAAATCAGCTAGCAAACGACCCGCTTGAAATTTTGATAGGAGATAAGGTGATAGCTCTTGGCGAAGTTGTCATAATAGACGGAAATTTTGGCATCCAGATCACTCAGATAGGCTCAAAACGCGAGAGGCTTCAGCAGTTAAAATAATGAATGAATTAGTAAATGATCTCTTAAAATTTCCAAGCATTTTAAAGTATAAAAACAAAAATGTAACCTTCTTTGGCTCGGCTAGGTTTGATGAAGAAAATTTCTACTGCAAAAAGGCATACGAGCTAGCTTACAAGCTAAATAAGCTAGGTTTTGCCATTTTAACTGGTGGCGGGGACGGCATAATGAGAGCGGCAAATAAGGGTGCATTTGACAGCGCAAAGTCCCCTAGCGTCGCACTAAACGTGAGGCTGCCGTTTGAGCAAAATACAAATCCATACGTCACCGCAAAATATCTCTTTTCAAATTTAAGCCCAAGAAAATTTGCCCTAACTGATAGCTCTATCGCATTTGTCGTCTTTCCTGGCGGCTTTGGCACGCTTGATGAGCTGTTTGAAATTTTAGTACTTGCTCATGTTGGCAGCAAAAAAGTGAAAATTTTTCTTTATGGATGCGAGTTTTGGCAAGGGCTTGATGAGTTTATACGAAAGACGCTGATCCCTCAAAAAACGATAAACGAAGAAGATTTAAATTTGTATAAAATCACCGATGATATAGAGCTTATCGTAAGCGAAATTTTGGCTATTTAAAAATAAGATATAAAATATCGCCTTTAAATTTAAAAAAGGTAAAAATATGAAAATAATGGTTGCAATGAGCGGCGGCGTAGATAGCACTATGACGGCTAAATTTCTGCAAGAGGCTGGACATGAGGTGCAAGGCTGCTACATGATGCTTCATCAAAAGCCAGGATATCACGAAGAAAACATCAGAAAAGTCAAAAAAGTGGGCGAATATCTTGGTATCAAGGTGCATATCCTCGATCTGCAGGATAAATTTAACGAATATGTCTATGACCCATTTGTCAGGCTCTACAAAGAGGGTAAAACGCCCAATCCTTGTGCCTTGTGTAATAAATTTATAAAGCTTGGAGCGCTACTTGACTTTGCAAAGGCAAATGGCTGCGAGAAGCTTGCTACTGGGCACTACGTGCAGGTGGTTGATGGTTTTATAACCTGCGCCAAGGATCCTAGCAAGGATCAAAGCTACTTTTTAGCTCAGGTGCCAAAAGAGGTGCTAAAAGATGTCATTTTCCCACTTGGAGATAAATTTAAAAAAGATATAAAAGAGCTAGCAAGAGGCGTAAAAGTGCTTGAAGAGTTCGCTACTCAGGCAGAAAGCAGTGAAATTTGCTTTGTGGAAAATACCTACATCGAGGTTTTAAACAAGCACTACAATACAAATTTACCAGGCAACGTGGTCGATAAAGACGGCAATATCATCGGCCGCCATCAAGGCTACATGCACTACACTATCGGCAAACGCCGTGGTTTTGAGGTTTTTGGCGCTCATGAGCCACACTTTGTCATCAAGATAAACGCTGATAAAAACGAGATCGTTGTCGGCACGAAAGATGACCTTGCTCAAAAGGTGGTCGAGCTTGAAAACGTAAATTTATTTATAGATGAAGATAAATTTGAGTGCGAAACAAAGATAAGGTATAGAAGCCCTAAGCTTGAGGCTTTTGTAGAGGTTGATAAGGATAACAAAACCGCAAAACTAACGCTAAATCAAAATGCACTTGGCGTAGCGCAAGGTCAGCTTTGCGTGATGTATGATGGTGATCGCGTCATCGCAAGTGGCTTTATAAAGAACTAAGCGCCTCTTTTATCACCTTAACGTGGCTAAATTCTGGCTCTTTGACAGCAGTTAGAAGCGCCACGTTTTTATACTCTTTTTCTAGCTTTTTAAGCTCTTTTAGCCCCTCTTGCTCCTCTTTGCCATTTAGCTCTTGCCTAAATCTTTTGCAAAACTCATCAAACCTAGCCTCCTTATCCTCGTGAAACCATGACCTTAGCTCGTTTGATGGAGTGACTGATTTTAGCCAGATGAAGCTAGAAAAGATCTCTTTTTTCACGCCTCTAGGATATAGTCTATCGATAAAGACACCTTTAAAACTCTCGTCGTCGCTTTTAATAAAGTTGTAAATTCTACATATCTTAAACATGTTTGTTATCTTAGTCCTCATAAATTTATAAATATAAAATGGTTTAAAAATTTGGTGTAAATTTTGCCTTTTGGAGTATAAAATTTGGCTAAAATTAGTTGGTAAATAAATTTAAATTTAAAGCTCATTTTGATAAAATCACAACATAAAAATCACTAAAAAAGGTTACTATTATGAGAGGCTATAAAATTTTCTCAGGCACCGCAAACATCGAGCTTTCGAAGAAAATTTCGCAATATTTGTCGCTTCCACTTAGTGAAGCTAGCATAAAAAGATTTAGCGATGGTGAGATCAGCGTGCAAATCGGCGAAAGCGTGCGTGGAAAAGATGTTTTTGTCATCCAGCCAACATGTGCCCCAGCAAATATAAATTTAATGGAGCTTCTTATCTTAACTGATGCCTTAAAACGCAGCAGTGCAAGCTCTATAACAGCGATAGTGCCATACTTTGGCTACGCTAGACAAGACAGAAAAGCAGCCCCTAGAGTGCCTATCACTGCAAAACTGGTGGCAAATATGATGCAAACAGCTGGCATCGACAGAGTCGTTACTATGGACCTTCACGCAGGTCAAATTCAAGGATTTTTTGACATCCCGGTAGATAACCTTTATGGTAGCATTGTCTTTAACGATTACGTAAAAGCTAAAAATTTACCAAATCCAGTTGTTGCAAGCCCAGATGTAGGTGGCGTAGCTCGTGCTAGAGCTTTGGCGAAAAATCTAAATTTGCTAGATATGGTCATCGTTGATAAACGCCGTGAAAAAGCAAATGAGAGCGAAGTGATGAACGTGATAGGCGATGTGAAAGGCAAAGATGTGATCTTGGTCGATGATATGATCGACACTGCTGGCACAATCGTAAAAGCGGCTGAAATTTTCAAAGAGCGCGGCGCAACTAGCGTAATGGCGTTTTGCACGCACCCAGTGCTTAGCGGACCAGCTTATGATAGGCTAAAACTTGGCTTTTTAGACGAGCTAGTGGTGACTGATACGATCCCGTTAAAAGAAGAACTCCCTTGTATAAAAGTGCTAAGCACAGCTTCACTATTTGGCGAAGTGATACGCCGTGTTTATCACAACGAAAGCGTAAATAGCTTGTTTTAATATCATCCCAGCTTTGTCTGGGATGCTCCTTTTTGCCAGATAAGCTCAATTAAAATTAATTAAACATAAGCCTCTAAATTTAAGGAAAAAACTATAAAATACCCCCCTTTTTAAATTTCACAAAAAAGGGTTTTTATTGCGTAAAATATTTGAGAGAATTTTGCTTGCAAGCAACAGTTTCACGCTTTTTCCGGTAGTCTTTGGACTTTTAGGTGCGATCGTGCTTTTCATCATCGCAAGTTATGATGTCGGCAAGGTGCTTTTAGAGGTTTATAAATATTTCTTTGTTGCAGATTTTCATGTTGAAAATTTCCACTCAGAAGTCGTTGGCGAGATCGTTGGAGCGATCGATCTTTACTTGATGGCACTTGTTCTTTATATATTTAGCTTCGGAATTTACGAGCTTTTCATCTCAGAGATCGCGCAGCTAAAGCAGTCAAAGCAGAGCAAGGTGCTTGAAGTGCATTCGCTTGATGAGCTAAAAGACAAGCTTGGCAAAGTGATCGTAATGGTCTTAATCGTAAATTTCTTCCAAAGAGTGCTTCACGCAAACTTCACAACTCCGCTTGAGATGGCCTATCTCGCGGCTTCTATCCTCGCACTTTGTCTTGGACTTTACTTCCTTCACAAGGGAGATCACTAAAATTTTAAGCGTTTTTACGCTTAAAATTTCTCCTACATCTTTTCTTTAGCTATTTTTGGATAATATCCATTTAAAAATTTAAAGGAAATTTGATGATTTTCATAGACGCTTGCCTTAAAAAACCTACGCCATACACGCCTGTTTGGATGATGCGCCAAGCTGGTAGATATCTACCAGAATATATGGCTGTAAGAGCTAAAGCAGGGGACTTTTTATCACTTTGCAAAGACTATAAAAAGGCTAGCGAGGTCACGCTTCAGCCAGTTGAAATTCTTGGTGTTGATGCGGCGATTTTATTTAGCGATATCCTTGTCGTGCCACTTGAAATGGGCATGGATCTGCGTTTTGAAAAGGGCGAGGGACCAGTTTTTACAAAGCCTTTGCGTGATGAGGCAGCTCTTGATGCACTTAGCATCGAAAGATCGGTTAAAAGCTTAGCATACGTCTATGACACGATCAAGCTTACAAGAGAAAATTTGGCTAAAGATAAGGCGCTCATTGGCTTTTGCGGCGCGCCGTGGACGATAGCTACATATATGATAGAGGGTGGCGGCAGCAAAAACTATGCGGTCTGCAAAAAGATGCTCTATCAAAATCCAGAATTTTTACATCAAATTTTAGAAAAAGTGACGCAAGCACTCATCCTTTACGTCAAAGAGCAGATAAAAGCTGGCGTAAATGCCGTGCAAATTTTTGATAGCTGGGCGGCTGCGCTTGAGGAGCAGGCATATTTTGAGTTTGGATTTAACTACATAAACAAGATAGTTGATAGCGTAAAGGCTGAGTTTCCAGAGATCCCGATCATCGTTTTCCCAAAAGGTATCAGTGGCTATTTGGATAAAATTTCAGGTAAATTTGACGTTTTTGGCGTCGATTGGAGCACGCCGATCGAGCTAGCAAAAGAAAAACTTAGCCCAAGATACGTCCTTCAAGGCAACATGGAGCCAACAAGGCTATATAGCAAGAAGGCGATCGATGAGGGCGTGGATAAAATTTTAAGCACAATGAAAGGCGCACCGCACATTTTCAACCTTGGTCATGGGATCTTGCCTGATGTGCCAGTTGAAAACGCAAAATATTTCATAAAAGAGGTTCAAAGAAAAAGTGCAAGATAGCACTATTGTCTTTGGGCCCATAAATTCTCGCCGTTTTGGCATGAGTCTTGGCATCGATCTAAGCCCAAAGCAAAAATCATGCAATTTTGACTGTGTTTATTGCGAGCTAAAGGGAGCAAAGCCAGTTGAAGAGATAGAAAATCCACCAAGCGTTAGTAAAATCATAAGTGCTTTAAAAGAAGCGTTAAAAGTTCATCAAAACATCGATGTCATCACGCTTACAGCAAATGGCGAACCAACTCTTTATCCGCACTTAAAAGAGCTGATAGTAAAAGTAAATGAGATAAAGGGCAGGGCAAAAACTCTTATCTTAAGCAATGGCTCAGGTGTGAGGTATCAAAAAATTTGTGAAGCGCTATATGGGCTTGATATAGTGAAATTTAGCCTTGATAGCGCCGTGCAAAGCACATTTAAGAAGATAGACCGCAACAAAAGTGGCATAGAAGTAAATGAACTTATAAAAGCAATGGCTAAATTTCGCAAGGAATTTAAGGGCGAGCTTGTGCTTGAAATTTTGGTCGTAGCTGGATTTAACGACAAAGAAGAGGAATTTATGGCGCTTAATGAGGCTATAAACGAGATAGCTCCGCACCGGGTGGATGTGGGCACGATAGATCGCCCGCCAGCTTACAACGTAAAAGGCGTTGATACTAGCAGGCTTGAAGAGCTTGCAAGTAAGATAAAAGGCGTGCCAGTCACCATAGCTAGGGCTCACAAGATAGAGCAAAAGTATGAATTTAGCAAGAGTGAAATTTTAGCCATGCTAGAGCGCCGCCCGCAAACTACGGCAAATGTAGAAGAAAATTTCTCAGAGCACTCAAAGCAAATTTTAAACAAGCTCTTGCAAGATGGCGCAGTTTATCAAACTGACGTTGCTGGCGTTAAATTTTATAAATTAAGATGATAGATGAAGCGAATTTTAACTATACAAGACATCTCGTGCGTGGGTAAATGCTCGCTCACCGTCGCACTTCCCATAATCAGCGCCCAAGGCATCGAGGCGTGCATCTTGCCAACGGCACTGCTCTCAACTCACACTGGCTTTAAAAATTTCACTTTTCGTGATCTAACTGATGAATTTGACGCTATAACGCAGGTTTGGCACAAAGAGGGCATCAGCTTTGATGGAATTTACACTGGATTTTTAGGTAGCTTTAGGCAGCTTGAGCTTATAGAGAAGGTCTTTGCTGAATTTGATAGCGACTCTTTGCTAAGGCTTGTAGATCCTTGTATGGGCGATAACGGCAAGCTTTATCACGGCTTTGATGAGAAATTTGTGGCAAAGATGAGGGAACTTTGCACAAAGGCTCACGTCATCACGCCAAACATAACTGAGGCAAGTTTTATGTGTGGCAAGCCATTTTTGAGCGAGGGATACGGCGAGGATTACATTTTAGAGCTGCTTGATGGCTTGGCTAGTTTTGGTGCGCGAAAGATCGTTTTAAAGGGCATTAGGTATAGGCAAAATGAGTGTGGCATCATAGCTTATGACACAAAGACGAAAGAAAAAGTGGAGTATTTTCACGAATATTTGCCGTTTCATGTAAGTGGCACTGGAGATATCTTCGCTTCAGTGCTTTTTGGCTCGCTCATAAATGGCGAAAGCATGCAAAATGCTATCAAAAAGGCAGCAAATTTTGTGCTTGAGAGCATCAAGATCACGCTAAAAGATGATAATCGCACAAGATATGGTGTGCAGTTTGAAAAACTGCTTAGAAATTTTTAGCACTTTATGGCAGGGAGTGATTTAAATTTGTGTCATTATAACCCCACAAAGTGACATAGTTAAAACAAAATTTCATATTTATTTAAATTAATTTTACTTTTATATAAAAAGTTGAATAATTACGCAAATATTGATCAAGGAGTGATTTATGAAGTCTTTAAGGATTAAAATTTCTGTTATTTTGACAGCTGTGATCGTGCTGCTACTGGTTGGTGTTAGTATCATTAGTTACAACATAGCTCGCAATCTATATACAGAAAAAGTTGTGAAAGATGAGCTGCCACTAGCTGTCTCTAACGTTGCAGGTGAGATCGGCTACGCTATAGATAAGGTCATCAACACCTCTTATCAGATGACCAAAAACGACTATCTTCTAAAGTGGATCGACGAGGGCGAGCCAAAGGACGGATTAGCAACGCTTTTTAACTACAACACCGACCTTATGAAGGCGTTTAACCTATCAACGGCGATGTTTGTCTCTGATAGAACACTAAATTACTACACAAATGACAAAATTTTAAAGCAGCTTAGCAAGGACAATCCACGTGATAGCTGGTATTTTGATGTTAAAAATGGCAAAGAGATAAATTCTCTAAATATCCAAGTCTCAGAAGCCACTGGCTCGCTAACACTTTATGTAAATAGCAAGGTTGAAAAAGACGGCAAATTTTATGGCGTCAGTGCGATAGGTATGAACCTTGATGACATCGTAAATTTAGTCACTTCAAAAACCATGGGTGAGGGCAGTAAATTCCTAATGGTTGATTCAAGTGGCATCGTAAAGATAGAAAAGAGCGACCGGGTTGGCAAAGTAAATGTAAAAGATGTCCTTGGCAAAGAGAAATTTGATGTCTTGATGAATAAAAATGGCGGCGTCATTCATCACTTTAACGGCACGAGAAATTTGATAATTGGCTCAAAATATATCCCTAGCCTTGATTGGTACCTATTTGGCGAGATGGACGAGGATGTGCTTTTAAAAGATTTGCATACGCTATTTTACTCAGCTATCGGCGTTATCTTAGCAGCGATCATCATCTCTGTGATAGTGTCACTTCTAATGTCTTCTTACCTCCTAAAAATCATCCTCAAACTAAAAACAGGCCTACTATCTTTCTTTGATCTACTAAATCACAAGACAAACAAAGCAGAGCCTATAGATATAAGATCTAAAGATGAATTTGGTCAAATGGCAGAGCTAATAAACAAAAACACAAAGGCCATTGAAGATGGCATGAAAGATCAAAGTATCTTCATCCAAAAAGCCAACACCTTTGTAAATGAGATAAAAGATGGCAACTATGAAGCAAGCTTAGAAGCTGATACAAACAACCCAGCTCTAAATCAACTAAAAAGCACATTTAAAGATCTACAACTT
>NZ_PPAW01000021.1 GCF_002913225.1 Campylobacter concisus
TACTTCACAACGATCCGTGCAGCACTTGCAGCTGCCAAGTCGTTAAGCACAGTTCAAACTGGCAAAGCACTTGAGGTAAAAAGCTTGCAAGAGTATCTAAGCGAGAAATAATAAATTTAGTGGCAGTTATGGCTGCCACTAGCTAAATTTCACTCTGAATTTGGAAGTTAAATTTAGCTATTTTTTAAAGTACCAGCTACTTTTAGAGCGCTTGCAAATGCAAAATGTAAGTTATATCCACCAAGCATACCAGTGATATCTAAAACTTCGCCTATAAAATAAAGCCCTTTTACGCTTTTGCACTCTAAATTTTCATCTAAAAATAGAGTTTTTACACCGCCTTTTGTAACTTCAGCCCTTTCAAAGCCAAATGTCCCAGCTGGGGCAAAATGATATGCAAAAAGCCTTTTTATGATGCTCTTTTCATTGTCGCTAAACTCATAAAATGCCATATCTTTTAAGCCAAAATTTCTTAAAAACTCCAGCACAAATCTCTTTGGCAAAGGCAAAACCGAGCTAAGTTGCTTTTTGCCATTTATTAAATTTTTCTCACTAAATTTAGGCAAAAAATTTATGCAAATTCGCCCCTTTTGCCAAAAAAGTGAGGCGTTTAGTATCGTTGGGCCACTTATGCCTCTATGTGTAAAAAGCAGGTCACCACTAAATTTACGGCTCTCGTTTTTGGTATTTATCACTACATCCGCGCTTAGACTAACGCCGCTAAGCTCTTTAAACCAAAACTCATCTTTTTGCACGCTAAAGCCAACAAGGGCAGGCGC
>NZ_PPAW01000022.1 GCF_002913225.1 Campylobacter concisus
ATATAGACTTTAATTTTTAAGCTCTTTTTTATCCAAAAGGGAGACAAGGGGACTTGAATTACGAAGCCGTCCCCTTATCCCCCTTTTTCAAATCCCCCAAACCCCTCGCACGTTCAAAGTTTAAAATTTGCATTTACGATACATGAGCCTTAATTGCAAACTGCCTGCATTTAAAAACTTTATTAATTTTTCAAGCCTTTTAAAAGCCATTTTTTCTTATAATCCCCAATAAAATTTAAAGGCAAAATTTTGCAACGATACCCGACAAAACAGATAAAAATTCGCGATGTTTTAATAGGCGGTGACGCACCGATCTCCGTGCAGTCGATGACATTTTCAAAGACAAAGGACGTAAAAGGCACGCTAGAGCAGATACAAAGGCTATATTTTGCAGGCTGTGACATCGTGCGCTGCGCAGTTTTTGACAAAGAGGACGCCAGCGCGCTAAAGCAAATCGTCGCCAGCTCACCCATCCCAGTCGTTGCAGACATACATTTTAACCACACCTACGCGCTCATCGTTAGTGAATTTGTCGATGCTATCCGCATAAATCCAGGCAATATCGGCTCAGCTAAAAACATAAAAGCAGTCGTTGATGCCTGCAAGCAGCGAAATTTACCTATCCGCATAGGCGTAAATTCTGGCTCGCTTGAAAAGCAGTTTGAAGACCGCTACGGCCGCACGGTGGAGGCGATGGTGGAGAGTGCCTTATACAACATCAAGCTTCTTGAGGATTTTGACTTTACAGATATTAAAATTTCACTTAAATCAAGCGATGTCGAGCGCACGATGCAAGCTTATAGAGCACTTCGCCCAAAGACAAACTACCCATTTCATCTAGGTGTAACAGAGGCTGGCACCACGTTTCACGCCACGATCAAGTCCGCGATCGCACTTGGCGGGTTACTACTTGAGGGTATCGGCGATACGATGAGGGTTAGCATCACTGGCGAGCTTGAAGAGGAGATCAAAGTCGCAAAGGCGATCTTAAAAGATAGTGGCCGCCAAAAAGAGGGGCTAAACATCATCTCATGCCCAACTTGTGGGCGTTTGCAAGCTGACCTCATGGCAGCAGTAAAGCTCGTAGAAGAAAAGACAAAAGGGATAAAAGAGCCGCTAAACGTCTCAGTAATGGGCTGTGTGGTAAATGCGATCGGCGAGGCAAAAGGCGCAGACGTAGCCATAGCCTTTGGCAAAGGAAATGGTATGATCATGCGACACGGCGGAGTAGTCGCTAGGCTGCCTGAGAGCGAGCTTGTGGATAGATTTTTACAAGAGATCGACGACGAGATAAAGAGCAGAGGATAAAGCAGTGGCAAAAGAGAGACTTAACGAGATAGAATTTAGCAACCTTTACGACCTTGATATGGAGCGAGCCATACTAAGCTCGATCATCGCAAACAACGACGCTTTGGGCGAAATTTTTGACACGATAAAGGCTGGGGACTTTTACCTAAAAGCTCACGCGCAAATTTACAAAGCAATGGTTGATTGTCTAAACGGCGACGTGCCTATCGCATCGACGTTTATCAAAAACAAGCTTGGCGAAAACTACGATGATAATGTCATGGCGAGCATTTTGGCCACAAACTCGATCATCGACATCCAAAGATACGCAAACGAACTTAAAGAAAAGTCGATCAAACGCAGTCTAGTCAAGATCGCCCACGACATCCCAAGCAAGGTAAATGAAGACAAAGCCAGCCGCGATATGGTCGATGAGCTAAGTCAGGAGTTTTACTCGCTAGTCGATGGCAGCGGCACTGGCAGCATCAGAGATAGCGAAGATATCATAAAAAGCTTGATCGTGCATATGCAAAAGCAAGCTGCCCTAAACGAGCGCGATATCATCGGACTAAACACCGGCTTTAAAAAGCTAAATGAGATGATAAAAGGCTTTAAAAATGGCGACCTCATCATAATCGCAGCGCGCCCTGGCATGGGCAAAACGACACTTTGTCTAAATTTCATGGGGCACGTTTTAAAAAGTGGCGCTGGTGTCGTCTTTTTCTCACTTGAGATGCCAGCAGAGCAGATCATGATGAGGATGCTAGCAGACAAGACCTCGATCCCGCTTCAAGAGATAATGACAGCGAGCCTTGACGACGAGAAGCTCTCTCACTTTAGCCACGCATGCAGCGAATTTTCGCACGCCAAGCTCTTCGTGCATGATAGCGGCTACGTAAATATCCACCAAGTAAGGACACAGCTTCGCAAGCTAAAGTCAGCTCATCCTGAAATTTCACTCTGCGTCATCGACTACATCGGCCTTATGATGAGTACAAACAACTACGCCGACCGCCACATACAAATAGCTGAAATTTCTCGTGGCTTAAAGCTTCTAGCGCGCGAGCTGGATATGCCTATCATCGCACTTTCGCAGCTAAACCGCGGTCTTGAAGCACGCGCGAACAAGCGACCTATGCTAAGTGACCTAAGAGAGTCAGGTGCGATCGAGCAAGACGCCGACATCATCCTTTTTGTCTATAGGCACGAGGTCTATCTGGAGCAAGAGGAGAACGAGAAAAAGAGCAAGGCAGCAGCCGAGGGCAAACCTTATCAAAGCGAGCACGTTTTTAACAAGCTTCAAGAAAACGCAGAGATCATCGTTGGCAAAAATAGAAACGGCGAAGTGGGATCCATCGACGTGCTCTTTCAAAAGCAGTACTCACGCTTTTGCGATATCGCCACCACACCAGTGCAATCAACTGAATTTAAAGAGTAAATTTGCCAAAAAGCAGGCGTGTATTTTATTTTCTCCTGCTTTGCCTATTTATTTTTTGTATAAATTTAGTGCTTAAATTTCATGAATACAGCGCATTTATGGAGCTTGGCGAGCAAGACACCCTAGGCAAAGTAAGCGTAAATTTCACCAAAGAGAGAAATGGCAAAAGACGCCAGATCATTAGGATCGACACCTCAAATTTTAGCTTTTACACAACCGCTTCTAAAAAAGACGAGATCAGCCTTTATGACGTCGTGGCGCTTAGCGTTCAGCCAATAGACGTTAGCTTTACGGACTATCTTAGCGGCTCATTTTACATGCCAAGCTACGATAGAGCCGTTATCAAAAGAGATGAGAGTCTAAGGCAAAAAGCTATAAATTTCATCTCTAACCAGCACGAAAACGCTAAAATTTCGCAGCTTTTCTCAGCGCTCTTTCTTGGCACAAATGTCTTTGGCGAGCTAAGAGATGACGTCTCAAACTGGGGCGTGGCGCACCTCATCGCCATTAGCGGCTATCACCTTGGCGTTATAAGCGCGGTTTGCTTTTTTGTTTTAAGGCTCGTTTTAAGGCCCTTTTACGCAAGATATATGCCATATCGCTCATATATCTTTGACATCTCTATCGCCGTATTTTTAGTGCTTTGCTTTTACTTTTATATGATCGGCTTTATTGCAAGCTTTTTGCGGGCATTTTTGATGAGCGTGGCTGGCTTTTACATGATCTGCAAAAAGATAAAGATATTAAATTTCTACACGCTCTTTGGCGTTATTTTGTTTAGCGTCGCCCTATTTCCGCAGCTTCTTTTTAGTGTTGGCTTTTATTTTTCATGCCTTGGCGTCTTTTATATCTTCGTCTATCTTTTGTATTTTGCGCCCAAATTTAGCCTGCTCGCGAACTCGCTACTTTTAAATTTATATGTCTTTTTTGCTATGGAGGTTGCGGTGCTTTACTTTTTTCCGCTCATTAGCCTCTTGCAGCTTAGCGTGCTAGCTTTAAACTACATATTTAGCATATTTTATCCGCTAAGCTTTTTACTTCACCTCTTTGGATATGGTGGCATTTTTGATGAAATTTTAAGCAAAATACTAGCTTTTAGACTAAGCTCGGGCAGCCTTCACATAAGCACATTTGTCTTTTTACTTTATAACGCCATCACGATTTTATGCGTTAAATTTAAATCCCTAGCCCTACTTCCGCCACTCTTTGGCGTGGTAGCGTTTTTGCTTTTCTTGCTAAATTTTTCGTAATCAAAGTTTTATTTAATTTTGCCGATATGCTTTTAAATTTAAAGGCAAGGCGATGCAGATAAACTCAAATTTTATAAATTTAAATAAAAGTGCTCCTAAAAGTGAGCTAAATTTAAAGGCTGATGAGGCAAATTTAAAGAGCGAAGAGTCACAAAACATCGATAAAAGCGCTATTTTGCATGATGCTTCAAATTCAGCTAGCGAGGCAAATAATGAGAGCGAGAGTAGCGCCGATGTCATAAAAAAGCAGTTAGAAAAACTGCAAAAACAGCTAAAAGAGATCGATAATGCGATAAAACAGGCAAGTGCAAGCAAAAATCCATACGCAAAAGAGCTGGTCGCCTCGCTTCAGACCAAAAAGGGAGCTATCTTTGCTCAGATAATGCAGCTAAACGCCCAGCTTGTAAAGATGCAAGGCGCTTAAGTAGATCAAATTTGATGCTTTAAAATTCTCTACTTAACTTAAATAGCTCAAATTTAACCCTAAATTTAACCTCACGCGGCCTTTACGCCGTAAAATTTCATCACTCTATTGTGAATTAACAGCGAGATATACATTATCACAGCGCCCAAAATAAGCCTTGTTAGGTTGGTGTCCTTTTGCCAAAAGACCAAATTTACGATGATAGCAGCTGGTATAAGGGCGTTGTTCATGATGGCAAGCACGCCGCTATCGACCTCGCAAGCGCCTTTGTTCCACATAAAGTACCCCAGTCCGCTAGCGACTACGCCAAGCCACAAAAGCACCAAAGTTTGGATTAGATCAACGTGAAATTTAGCTGGATTGCCAAGGGTTATGAGCGCTATGACAGCGACAAAAAACGCTCCAAAGTGAAAGTAGCCAAAGACCTTTTTTTGATCCACTTCAAACTTCTCCAAAAGCGCTTTATAGGCACTCTGCCCTGCTCCAAAACAGATGTTTGCGCCTTGCACCAGCAAAAAGCCCTTTATCGCCCCTTCGTTTATCGCGCCATACTTGATGATAAGCGCGCCAAAGACCGCCACGCCAACGCTAAAGAGATAAAGCGGTCTAAATTTAAAGCTAAACGCATCATATATGAGCGTCACATAAAACGGTGTAAAAATGGTAAAAAGTGCGACTTCTGGCACGCTTAGATACAAAAACGAGTTGTAGTAGCAAAGATACATTAGTCCTATTTGCACCGCTCCTATGCCCATTATGCCAAGGGCGAGCTTGGGGCTGACGCCGCGAAATTTCGTAAATGGCAAAAAGACCAAGCTTGCAAGCGTCACACGCACAAAAACAGCCAAATAGCTATCGACCTTGCCAGCTAAAAACTCGCCTATCAAACTAAAGCTAAACGCCCACAAAATGGTCACGAAGATCAGTTTATTCATTCTATCACCACCTCATTTATATTTCTTGCGCATTCAAAAAAGTATTCAAGCTTGTTTAGCTCGAGCAAATCGCCATTTAGGATGAAATTTGCCCTGTCGCTAAAATTTTTCTCACTCACAAACAAGAACTGCTCAAATTTTACCTTACCGCTAAGATAGCCATTTAGCAAATCATTAAAGTCGCTATCAAGGCTATCTTGCTTTAGTGAGTCCAAATTTAGCCTAGCGCTTAAACCCTCTATCACGCCTCTTAGATCCTTTAGCCTAGCTATTATCCTGTTTTCCTCGTCGCTTAGATCAAGCGCAGCCTTTTGCTCCTCTATGCGCTTAGTTTGGCTTTGCTTGCTGAGGCTTAGGCTATCTGGCAGCTTCCACTCAAACTCCACTCTAGGCTTGTTTGCATCAGCGTATGCCTCAGCCATCTGCGAAGTCGTCCTCTCACCTTTTTTAAAGCTGTTATTATTCACACTTTGTGTATCTTTTAAGTAAATTTTTGGAGCAAATTTGCTCTTTTGCTTCTCATTTTCTTGCTCTTTTATATATTTTTCTTGCTCCATCGCCCCAAGTTTGGCGCTTAGATCATCTCTGCTAAAATCAGGCATCACTATCTTTGAGCCAGCATTAAAGCCGATCTCGCCGTTTGAGAGCAAATTTATCCTTGAGTTTAGCTCAGCTAGCTTAAGCCCAAGCTCGTCAAGCTCGGCTCTTTTTTTGTTTAACGTGAAATTTATCGCATCAAATTCGCTCTTATCGATCTCGCCATACTCAAACCAAAATTCATTTTCAGCCGCAGCCTTGGCAAAGCTATCAACAAATTTTGTCTCTAAATTTATCAGCGAATTTAGTGCAACGGCGTTAAAATAGACCTTTGCAACCTGAAAAGCGGTTAAGTTCATCAGCTCTTCGTCTTTGTAAATTTTCTCCACACCCTTGTGGTCTAAAATCTTATCCGAAGCCTCGCTAGCACCCCCGTCAAAGATGAGATACTCGACCTTTGCCGTGATAGATCCAGCCTTTGTCATATATCCACCCTTTAGCTCGTCAGGCACAAAGGTATATCTGCCATCAAGGGATAAATTTAGCTTGTTGCTCTTATTTTTATTTATATATTCATTTTTATTAAATTCTTTCAAACTCTCAAGCTTCGCACTTTGCGCCAGAGCGATGATCTCTAGTAAATTTCCAGCCCAAAGAGGCAAAGCAAAGAGCAAAACCGCCAAAATCTTCTTCAAATTCTCTCCCTTTCATAAAATTTTCTTATAAATTTATCAAAATTATAAACCCATGCAAAAAGCACTGGCACGACAAGCAAGCTTAGCAAAGTCGAGCTAATGAGCCCAAAGATGATGCTTATAGCCATAGGTGAGTTGGCCTCATAGCCAGCACCCCTGCTAAGAGCAAGAGGCAGCATGGCAAATATCATCGCAAAGGTGGTCATCAAAACAGCCCTTAGACGCTTTTTAGCAGCCATTTTCACAGCTTCGTTTGCCTCCATGCCACTATTTGCAAAGTGGTTTGCAAAATCAACCACCAAAATGGCGTTTTTACCGACCATGCCAAAGAGCAAGATGACGCCAACCATGACAAATAGGCTAAATGGATTGCCGCTTATAAAAAGTCCGATCACGACGCCACAAAAGGCAAGCGGCATGGCAAGCATAATGAGAAATGGCAGCAAAAAGCTCTCATAAAGTGCAGCTAGCACCATGTAAATAAGCACCGCGCTAGCACTCACCGTAAAGATAAATGAAGCGTTCGTATCGTCCATAAGCTCAACAAATCCAAGAAATTTATACTTGAAATTTGCTGGCAAAATTTCATCAAGCTTCTTTGAAATTTCATTTGCCACGCTATTTAGCGGAGCGTTGTTTTTGGTATTTGCTAGAAATTTGATCTCATCGGCTCTATTAAACCTTGAAATGCTAGCTGGCTTTTGCTCAAAACTAATCGTCGCCACATCGCCAAGTGTGACAAAAAAGCCCTCATTGCTTCTTATTTTGGTCTTTAAGATATCATTTGTATCGCTTCTAAATTTATCATCAAGACGCATGTAAAGCTCATACTCTTTGCCATTTTCGTTTTCAAAAACAGAGACCTCATTCTGGCTAAATGCGCTATAAACGGCGCTTGCAATGCTGGCTTTATCTAAATTTAGCCTTTTTGCCTTATCTTCATCGATAGAAATTTGCACGCGCTTTAGCAGATCTTCTTCAGGCGAATTTACATCCGTTGCATCATTTATCTCTTTTAGCATCTTGCTGATCTTTGGTACAAATTTCTCTAGATCTTTGCCATTTTCAGAGGTGATAGTAAGCTTAACTGGCTGCACATCGCCACCTTCAACCACCGGAAGATCAGCCACGATGACACTCATATCGTCACTTTTTAGCTTGTCGCGAAACCTCTGCATAATGGCGTTTTGTCGCTCGTGATTAGCTCTATCTTTTAGCTCCTTTAGCCTAACGTAAGCTTTTACAAGATAAGGCTGCTTGGCGTCTGTGTAGCCAAGGATGAAGTAGGCGTAAGCGACCTGAGGATCGGCATTTATGAGTGAAATTTTATCTTTTAGCCTCTCTTTGCTAGCTTGCAGGCTAAGTGAAGGATCAAGCTTAAAGTAGATGTTAAACTCCGAGTTATCCTCGCTTGGCATGAAGTCGCCACCTACAAATTTAGCCAGTCCAAACGAGCAAACAACGACCACAAGCGTTATGGCTAAAAATATGAGCTTAAATTTAAGCGCTAAAGTTAAAAGCTTCTCGTAGCCATTTTCAAGCGCTTCAAAAAATGGCTCGCTCTTTATATAAAATTTGCTCTCCTTAGCATTTACAAACCTAGCACTAAGCGTTGGCACAAGAAATATACTCACAAAAAACGAGATGACGATGCCAGCTGCTACGCTCATCGCAAATGAGTTAAAGTACTTGCCAACGATGCCACTCATAAAGGCTATTGGCACAAAGACACAAAGCAGCACGAGCGAGATCGCAAAGACGCTAAATGCTATCTCTTTTATGCCTGCAAAGCTTGCCTTTAGGGCATTTGGCTCATCTTTTAGCCGGCTAGCGATGTTTTCAGTGACGACTATCGCATCATCGATAAAAATTCCAATACCAAGCGTAAGCGCTATGAGGCTTAAGCGGTTGATGTCGTAGCCTAGGGCATTTATGATGAAAAATGTCGCCACGATGCTAGTTGGTATCGCCACGACCGAGATGATGGTGATCGAGAAATTTCTTAAAAACAGATAGACGATCACGATGGTTAGCAAGACGCCAAGGATCATATCAAAGGCGGTTTGATCGATGTGTTTTTGTATCACTTCGCTCTTATCGTAGGCTATTTTTACGTCGTATTCGCTGCCAAGCAGGCTTTTAAACTGATCTAGTTTTGACTTAGCTAGAGCGACCACGGTTAGAGCGTTTGCGTCTGGAGCTAGCTCAAGACCCAGCAAGACGCCACTTTTTTTATCCATTATCGCTGCTTCGTTTGCGTCTTTGTAAGCAAGATCAACACTTGCAATATCTTTTAAAAAGACCCCTTGCTTGATCGTTAAATTTCTTATCTCATCTATGCTTTTTGCGCTGAAATTTGACTTGATCGCCATTTGGATCTGCTCATTTTCTATCTTGCCAAGTGGCGCTTTTAGATTTTCAACCTTTATCAAATTTGCCACTTCATTTGCACTAAGGGCGTTTTTATCTAGCTTAAATCTATCAAGTAAAATTTTAACCGCTGGCTCCAAAAAGCCATTTGTCTTGACCTTTGAAACGCCACTTATGCGCTCCAAAAATGGCTTTGCCACGTCGTCGATATCTTGCATGAGCCTAGTTTCGTTGCCATCAAGCCTTGTGATAAAGAGGCTAAAGACGGCTGAAGAGAGGCCATTTAGCTTTTCTATCTCGTAGTTTGCGCCAAGTCTCGCCTTTTGCATCTTGTCGCGGACGTCGTTTGTAGCGCCCTCCAGGTCTTTGTTTAGCTCAAATTCTATGCTGACCACGCTTAGGTTATCAAAGCTCGTTGAATAAAGCTTTTTTATCCCCTCGATGCTTGAGACCTCGTCCTCGATCTTTTGCGTGATCTTAGTTTTTATATAGTTCATATCGCCGTTTGCGTAGGTCGTGATCTTAACGATCGGGATATTTACGGCTGGATATAAATTTACATTCATCGTCTTTAGCGAGTAGACGCCAAAGACAACGAGGCTTAAGAATATCATAAGCGTAGTTATGGGGCGGTTTATGGCTGTTTTTATCATTTATTTTCGCCGATTATCACTTTTCCTTGACCAAACATGCCTGGCTTTAGGCCGCTGTCATAAGCCTCGGCATAAAATTTCCTGGTCTCCCTTTTTATCTCTGGATGAATGAGCGCGATTTTTAGCTCTTTTTGCTCGCTCATGGCGTCAAGCTTAAATTTAAATGTATCGCCTATTTTTACTAAATTTGCATATTTTTCATCGATCGCTATTAAAATTTTAGCCTCTTCGGAGTTTAAGACAAAGGCTGGCTGAAGCGGTGAAGCACTCTCGCCAAGCTCGACATTTTTACTAGCTATGACGCCATCAAAAGGAGCTTTTAAAAGAGCCTTTTTAAGATGATCATCTGCGTTTAAAATGGCTATCTGGGCACTCTCTACCCTAAGAGCTGCCTCGTCAAATTTATACTTTACCTCATCAAATTCCTGCTTTGAGGTGACGTCCTTTACTTGTCTAAATTTATTAAAGGTGTTTTTAGCAAATTCTTTGGCATTTTTGGCAAGCGCTAGGTCGTTTTTTGCCTTTTTTAGAGCGATCTCAAGGCTTGTTTGATCAAGGCTGGCTAAAACGTCGCCCTTTTTAACGTGACTTGAGACATCTACAAAAATTTTATCCACCTTGCCACTGCTATCAAATGCAAGCTTTGAGCTTTGCTTGGCATAGACTTCAAAATCAGCAAAAATTTCCTCCCCTGCAAATGAAAAAATGCAAAATATCATTAAAATTATCAGCTTTTTCAATCCCTAATCCTCTCTAAAATACTCTCGCCGCTTTCAAAAAAATACTCCGCCTTTTTTATCTCCAGCTCATCTTTAGCCCCTTCAAAAAGGCTAATGGCGTCAAATTTTTGTGAAAGCGCCTCAAGCAGGTCGCTATATCCTAAAAGCCCAGAGTTATACTTCTCAAAGCTTGCTCTTAGCGCAAGCTCGCTCGCCTTTACATACTCATTTAGCGAGGTGATCTTTGAGTTAAGTGTGGCGATCTCGTTTTGTAAATTTTTAAGTTTTGTCTCGTTTTCACGCTTTTTATACTCTAAATTTAGCCTCGCTTCATCAAGCGCTATCTTGCTAGCTTGGCTCATCTTGCTAGTTGCAAAAAAGTCAAAAATTTTCCACCTAAAGCTAACGCCAAATTTATTGCCGTGCGTATCTTCTTTTAGATATTTATCAAGATATGGGCGGTAAGCGCTATACTTGCCAAGGTCGATGTCGTAGTTGTTTTTGTAAAATCCATAGGTGTCATAAAGCGAAATTTGAGGCAAAAAGCCAGCTCTTGTCTCGCTAAGCCTAGCTTCGCTTATAAAAATATCTTGATTTAGCCTGTCAAGCTCGGCGTTTTTTGAAGCTAAATTTGAGCTAATATCAGTCATTTTTGCCCCGCTAAGTGGCGCGATTTGCTCGCCTGTTAGCAAATTTATCTCATTTAAAATTTGCTCCATTTTGTTTTTGTATTCAAGCTCCGTGCTATTTGCCAAGTGATATTTTGCCCGCACATTTTCTAGTTCGTCTTTTGCGGCAAGTCCTGCTTTATTTGCCTTTTCAAGCTTATCTAAAACGCCTTTTAAGAAATTTGCCTGAGTATTTTTGGCAGCTATTATATTTTCAAGCGCGCAGGCGTTAAAGTATAAATTTACAGCCTTAAAAGCAAGGTAATTTTTAGCTTCATCACTTGCGATGGCGGCTTTATTTTTTAAAAGCTGGCTCATCTTTAGCCTAGCCTCTCTCGCCCCGCCGTCGTATAGTAAAAAATCGATCCTTGCTAGCACTCCAGCTGACTCTTTAGCGACTATGCTTGGAAAGGTGCTTGCGTTTTTGCCGTATGAGCCCTCTAAACTAAGGCTTGGTAAGTAGGCGCTTGATGTAGCTTCGTCATTTAAATTTGCTCTTCTTAGCTCAAGCTCTTTGATCTTTGAAATTTCATTTTGAGTAGCCTTGTTCGCTATCTCGCTCAAATTTGATCCAAGCAGTGCCAAAGGCAAAAGTGCTAATAAAATTTTCTTCATCAGTGAAAGCTCTTTACTAAATTTCCTATTAGCAAATTCCAGCCATCAACTAGCACGAAGATGAGTAGTTTAAATGGCAGCGAGATCATGACAGGAGGTAGCATCATCATACCCATCGCCATCAAAACGGAGCTTACAACCATGTCGATGACAAGAAATGGCAGATAGAGCAAAAAGGCTATCTCAAAAGATGTCTTTAGCTCGCTTATCATAAAAGCTGACATAGCGATGCTTAGCGGGATATCCTCTATATTTGCTGGATTTTGCAAATTTCTTATCCTAAAAAATAGCGCAAGATCCTTCTCTCTAGTGTTTTTCACCATAAATTCTTTAAACGGCTTTAAGCTCTTATCAAGCATCTCCTCATAGCCTATCTGCTCGGCTATATAAGGCTTTATGCCCTCATCGTAGCTTCTTTGCCCAACTGGCTCCATGATAAAAAATGTAAGCACCATCGCAAGCGAGATAAGCACCGTTGAAGGCGGCACTTGCTGTGTGCCCATCGCTTGACGCAAAAATGAAAAGACAATGACAAGGCGCAAAAAGCTAGTCATCATAAAGATGAGTGAAGGAGCAAGTGCAAGTGCGGTGAGGATTAGTAAAACATTTAGAGAATTTACAAGCTGCTCGGCATTTTGCGGTGAATTTAGGCTTAAATTTATAGTTGGTAGCGCAGGATCAGCGCCAAAAACTACACAAAACAAAACCGCTAAACTAAGCAGTGCTTTCACGACTAATTCCTCGTATCAAGGATACTTTTCTTAGTAGCCTCTTTATTTTTTGGTTCAAGCGAGACGAAGTGAATTTCTACCCTATTGTTTTTAGCTCTGCCCTCGTCTGTGCTGTTGCTAGCGATCGGATCAAAAGAGGCTCTGCCAGAAGTGATAAGCCTCTCTTGTGGTACGCCATCGCTAACTAGCTCTTCAAGCACGCTTAGCGCCCTTGCAGTAGAGAGCTGCCAGTTATTTTTATATATAGAGTCTTTACTTGGATTTGTATTATCAGTGTATCCGATGATATCTGTTTTTACCTCATTTGGCATTTTGGCTATGATCATGCCTATTCGCTTTAAAAAGAGCTTCGCATCCTCGCCAGAAATTTCAGCGCTATCTTTGTCAAAGAGCATCGCAGCTGGAAGCCTAACGATAAAGCCATCCTCGCTCTCCTCCATCGTGATCTCAGGTGCCCCACTAGCCGTTAGTAGCTCATTTATCTTTTTAACAGTCGAAGTGACCTCGTTTTGAGTACCTTTTTGAGCTTTTGGTTTTGGAGTGCGTCTGCTTTCAGGATCTGTCTCTTTTTCTACCTGACTATCTGGTCTTGCGCCACCCTCTAGCACGCTTAGCGCACCAGCTAGCGAGCCAACAGCAGCCTCCATCTTTTTAGCATCCATCGTCGCCATAGAAAGGAGCAAAACAAAGAAACAAAGTAGGAGTGACATAAGGTCGCCAAAGGCAGCCAACCACTCAGGCATGCACTTTGGGCACTCTTCTGGTTTTATTAACTTACCCATTATTCAAACTGACTTTTTCTATCTTTTGGAGGTAAAAATGCTAAGAGCTTAGCCTCAAGCGTTCTTGGGTTATCCCCTGCTTGTATCGCCATGATCCCCTCTAAAATGACTTGCTTCTCAAGTGCCTCATCAGCATCGCGGATCGAGAGAATGTTTGCAACAGGCGAACCGATGATGTTACCTATCATCGCACCATAAAGTGTCGTAAGCAAAGCAACCGCCATAGATGGACCGATCGCACTAGGATCTGACATATTTAGAAGCATCGCAACAAGGCCAATAAGCGTTCCGATCATACCCATCGCACCTGCAAAACCGCCTACTTGCTCGAAAATTTTGATGTTATTGGCATGTCTTGTGCTAGTTTGATCTATATCGATCTCCAAAAGCGCTCTGATCGCATCTGGCTCATTGCCATCGACCGCCATTGAAAGCCCTTTTTTTAAAAACTGATTTGTCTCATTATTTACTTCGCTCTCAAGTGCCAAAATGCCGTCTCGCCTAGCTTTGGTTGAGTAATCAACTACTTTTTTTATAGTCTCAGGTAAATTCACAACAACTGATGGCTTAACAGCAACACCATAAAATTTACCGATACCTTTAAGCGTCTCCATCTTGAAGCCAACCATCATAACGCCGATAGTACCACCAAAAACGATCATCACAGAAGGGATATCGATGTATGGCCCTATACCAACGCCTATCGCCATTGATCCAAACAAAAGCACCAGGGTCAAAACCCAGCCGACGACGGTTCCTAAATCCATTTAAACTCGCTTTATTTATAAATTCTTAAGATTGCCTATTCTATTAGCTTTTTGTTGAAAAAATCGTTAAATTAAAAAAAATGTTTGCCATTTTTTGCTACAATCTGCGAAATTTTTAACGTTAAAAGGCTTAAAAATGAACAATAATACTTCAATCATAATCCTAGCTGCTGGTCTTGGCACCAGGATGAAATCAAAACGCCCAAAAGTCCTATTTGAGCTATGCGGCGAGCCGATGATCATTCACATCTTAAAGCAAGCTTATGCGATCACAAATGACGTTAGCGTCGTGCTTCACTACGAAAAAGAGTTAATTAGCAAAAAGATAAAAGAAATTTTCCCTCAAACTAAAATTTTTGAGCAAGATCTAGCAAATTTCCCAGGCACAGCTGGCGCTATAAAAGGCGTAAATTTAAGCGGCGAAAAGGTGCTTGTAACTTGCGGCGACATGCCACTTGTTAGATCAACTGACCTTATGCGTCTAGCAAATGCCGAAGCAGACGTGGTTATGAGCTCATTTGAAGCGGCAAATCCTTTTGGCTACGGCAGAGTTATCATAAAAAATGGCAAGGTTGAAGCCATCGTCGAGCAAAAAGATGCGAGCGAAGCGCAGCTTGCCATAAAAAGCGTAAATGCTGGCTGCTACTGCTTTAAATGCGAGGCGTTAGAGCAAATTTTACCGCTCATAAGCAATCAAAACGCACAAAAAGAGTACTACCTAACTGACGCCATAAAAATAGCAAATGAAAAGGGTTTAAAGTGCGTCGCAGTAAATGTAAATGAGCAAAATTTCATGGGCATAAATGATAAATTTCAGCTAAGCATCGCTGAAAAGATCATGCAAGATGAGATCAAGCAAAATTTGATGAAAGCTGGCGTTTTGATGCGCATGCCTGAGAGCATTTTTATAGACAGCAGGGCTAAATTTGAAGGCGAGTGCGTGCTAGAAGAAAACGTAAGCATCCTTGGCGAGTGCATCATCACGGAGAGCATCATCAAAAGCTCATCAGTGATCGAAAGTAGCGTCATCAAAAACTCAGACATCGGCCCACTAGCTCACATCAGGCCAAATTCTGAAATTTCTGACACACACATAGGAAATTTCGTCGAGGTTAAAAAAGGCATTCTTAGCGGCGTAAAAGCTGGACACTTAAGCTATCTTGGCGACTGCGAGATAGAAAGTGGCACAAACATCGGTTGTGGCACGATCACATGCAACTACGATGGCAAAGCAAAATACAAAACCAAAATCGGCAAAAACGTCTTTGTTGGCTCAGATACACAGCTAGTTGCCCCTGTAAATATCGCTGATAACGTCATCATCGCAGCTGGCAGCACCATCACAAAAGACGTTGAAAGCGGTGCTCTAGCTATCAGCAGAGGTCGTCAAGAGAACAAAAGCGGCTTTTTTGAGAAATTCTTTGGCAAAGACGATGTTAAAAAATAAGAAAATTTTACTTGCTGTTTGCGGCAGTATCGCCTTTTATAAAGCTTACGAAATTTTATCGCTGCTTAAAAAGCAAGGCGCTGATGTTTATGTGGCTTTAAGTGACGGAGCGCTTGAATTTTGTAGCGTAAGTGGCTTTGAAGCGCTAAGCGAGCATAAAATTTTAAGCTCACAAACGCAAAACTGGCAAGATGGTGTAAATCACATAGCCTACTCTAAAATGGATCTAGTCCTCATCGCACCTGCCTCGGTAAATACAGTAAATAAGCTAGCTGTAGGCATCTGTGATAATGTCTTCATGCAAACGCTAATCGCCACCTCACACGTGCCTTTAGTCGTTGCCCCAGCTGCAAATAACAATATGATCGAGCATTTTGCGACGCAAAATTCGCTTGAAATTTTAAAGAAGAACGGCGCTTTAGTGGTTGAGCCAGTGCTTAAAACTCTAGCTTGTGGCGACGTTGGCAAAGGTGCTTTAGCAAACCCTGAGGTGATAGTAGAAGCTGCCATTAAAAGGCTTAGCAAGCCACTTTTCGCAGGCAAAAAAGTAGTCATCACGGGCGGTGCGACAACTGAAAAGATAGATGATGTAAGAGCCATTACAAATTTCTCAAGTGGCAAGATGGCAAGAGCTTTGGCTAGAGCCTTTTACTACGCAGGTGCGGAGGTAAAACTGCTTGCTAGCTTTGAAACTAGTAATGAGCCGTTTCTTAGCCTTAAATTTAGCTCAAGTAGCGAGCTTTTAGAGCTTTGCAAGAGTGAGTGCGAGGGGGCAAATTTACTTGTAATGTGTGCTGCGGTGAGCGATTTTGTACCGACAAAGATAGATGGTAAGATAAAAAAAGAGGACGTTGGAGAGAGCTTAAATTTAAGCCTAAAGAGAAATGTCGATATTTTGCAAAGCTTAAAAGAGTTTAAATGTAAAAAGATCGGCTTTAAGCTTGAAATTTCAAACGAAAACGCTCTTAAAAGTGCTAGATCAATGTTAGAAAAAAAAGAGCTTGATGCAGTTTGTCTAAATATTTTAGGCGAGAAAAATGGCTTTGCAAGCGAGCAAAACGAGGTAAATTTCATTACAAAAGATGATGAGATTTTACTGCCGCTTGCCTCAAAAGATGAGATCGCATGGCGCATAGTGGAGCTAGCAGCAAATTTATGATAGAGCAGATCTCACGCGTCCAAAAGATAGCAAACAACAACCAAGCTCCGCTAGTAGCGATAAATTCGTCCCTGCCGCTTAGCATTTTGGTGAGCCAAAAGGTCGGCTTTAATAGATACATATTAAATTTTGCTAATAGAAATTTAAACACAAAAAGCGTAAAAGAGCTAAACGTAGGCTCTAGATACTGGGGCGAGGTGCATAGTCAGGGCGAAAACATCGTCATAAAAAATTTATACGAAAAACCAAAAATTTTAGATGAGGACGTTTTGGCTGACGGGTTAAATTTGATAGAAAATTTGGTAAAAAACGAAAATTTATCGTGGCTTTACAGCTATTTATTTAAAAACCTAAGCGAAGTTAAAACAAAAGATGAGATGAGAGTGCTAGCAAAAATGCTCTTTGCTCTGCAAGAAAACGTCGTGCATATACCATTTGCATATAGCGGTACAAACGGCATTTTTCAGCTTAAAAAAGAGGCAAATGAGATGAGTGTTTTTCTTGTTTTTTTAAATTTTGCGCCGCTTGTTTTTAAATTTAAAGATGAAAATTTATATGAGATCGCAACTCCATTTAGCAATGTCGCAAGCTTGCTAAAAAGCGAATTTGACACGCCAGTTTTGGTGCAAAACGTAAGCGCTCTTTGGAGTAAAAAAGAGCAGATAATTGACTTTAAAGGCTAGATATTGAACAAACTTAATCACCTCGCTATCATCATGGACGGTAACGGACGCTGGGCGAAAAAGCGTGGATTTTTGCGGACAAATGGGCACGAGGCTGGGGCAAATGTGGTAAGCGATATGTGCGAATTTTGCATCGACAATGGGGTAAAAATTTTAAGCCTTTACGCATTTAGCACCGAAAACTGGAAAAGACCGCAAAAAGAGGTTGATTTTTTGATGAATTTGCTTAAGAAATTTCTTCTTTTAAAGCGTGATGATTTTATAAAAAATGGGATCAAATTTAACACGATCGGCGATATCTCGCCATTTAGCGATGAGCTAAAAAATGAGATAGAGATCACCAAAGACGCAACAAGGGAAAATGCAAATTTACTTTTAAATTTAGCGATAAACTACGGCTCAAAAGATGAGATCATAAGAGCTGTGCGAAAACTAAATTTAGAGGGTATCCAGATAAGTGAAGCAAGCCTAAATGCAGCACTTGATGAGAATGAGCCAGTCGATCTTCTCATTAGAACTGGTGGAGAGAGCAGGCTTTCAAATTTCATGCTCTGGCAAGTAAGCTATGCGGAGCTCTTTTTCACGCCGACACTTTGGCCTGACTTTGGCAAGGACGAGCTGGCAAGCATCGTGGCTAAATTTAAAGACATAGAGCGAAGATTTGGCGGGGCGTAGTTAGATAATGGATATTTTGGTCATCTTTTTTGCCGTTTTTGCTTTTGTTTTTGGCATCTGCGTGGGGTCATTTTCAAATGTGCTGATATACCGCTTGCCACGAAGTGAAAGCATAAATTTCCCAGCCTCACACTGCCCAAAATGCTCCCACAAGCTAAATTTTTATCACAATATCCCACTTTTTTCATGGCTATTTTTAGGCGGCAAATGCGCCTTTTGCAAGCAAAAGATAAGCCTTGTCTATCCGCTAGTTGAGCTAGTTTCTGGCCTACTTTTTCTGATCTGCTTTTTTAAAGAGTGCGACGAAATTTTGAGCGTAGAAACCTTGCTTTATGCGCTATTTTTAGGGCTTTGCTTTATCATGCTACTAGCCCTTAGCGTCATAGACATAAGGTATAAAGCAGTGCCTGATGCGCTTCTTTTTGCGGCGCTATTTTTTGCATTTGGCTACGCCGTGCTACTTTTTATCTTTAAAGGAAATTTTGCTCAAATTTTAAATTTACTCCTTTTTGGATTTATATTTTGGGCACTGAGATTTGTCGTAAGCTATGCGATGAAGCGCGAAGCCATGGGCAGCGCAGATATCTTTATCGCAGCGATAATCGGAGCTATTTTGCCAGCCAAGCTAGCCCTTGTGGCGATCTATCTGGCTGCACTTCTTACGCTTCCAGTCTATGCGCTCGTTAGAAAAAAGGGCTACGAGCTAGCCTTTGTGCCGTTTTTAAGCCTGGGGCTGCTTGTCACCTACGCTTTTGACAGGCAAATTTTAGAAATTTTAAGGTTCATTTATGAGTAGAGTAAATAAATATCTTTTGTTTAATTTTTTAGGCACGTTTGCATCGCTATTTAGTACGCTTTTTTTGATCATGTCGATCGTCTTTTTCATCCAGATCGCGCGTATCACCTCATACATCGAGATCAGCTTTGGCGAGCTCTTTAAACTCTACTCATTTATGCTCCCTCGCGTGCTGCTCTTTGTCGTGCCTATCGCGTTTTTCGTCTCACTTGCGATGACACTTTTTAGACTATCAAAAGAAAATGAAAGTATCGTTATCTTCACACTCGGTGGCTCGCCAAATAAAATAGCAAGATTTTTCTTAGCTTTTTCAGCTCTTTTAAGCGCTGCCTTGCTGGTAGTTGCTATCGTCATGATACCAATAGCCGCCCAGCTAAATGCAAATTTCATCGACTATAAAAAGACGGTTGCTAAGCTAAATTTAAAGCCAACCCAGTTTGGACAAAAATTCTCCGACTGGATGGTCTATGTGGGCAGCGAAAGTGAAGACAAAAATGGCACGACCTACAAAGATATCGTGATGTTTAACCCCTTTATCAAAGACTCACAGCGCCTAATAACCGCTAAAAACGCAAAGATCATAAACGTGGGTCAAAGCGTAGAGCTCTCTTTAAACGAGGGCAAAATGTATGACATCAGAGATGAAATTTATCATCAAAGTAACTTCAAATCGATGAAGATAAGAACCGCCCAAAGCGAGGAAATAAGCGACGTTGGCAGCATCAAAGAGTACTGGATGGAGGCAGCTAGCAGCGATAAACGTAGAAAAGACCTTAGCACTTACGTCCTGGTGGCCCTCTTCCCGCTTGCTAGCACGCTTTTTGCGATCAGCCTTGGCATCGTCACATATAGATACGAAAAGGGCATGGTCTATGTTGGCACTTTTGGCGTTTTATTTGGATATTTTACGCTCATAATGCTCTTTTCATCAAAGCCAGCACTAGCGATACCGCTCATATTTTTCGTATTTTTACTAGCTGGCGTCTTGCTTTATAAAGCCAAGATCACACGAAGATACTGATGAAAATTCAGCTAATCTACAGCTACGATGGCTCGAAATTTCAAGGCTCGCAGACCCAGCCACACGAAAATGGCGTAGAGGATGAGCTTGCGCGCGCCTTAGCTCACGTTGGCATTTTCGAAAGAGTGGTCTCTAGCTCGCGCACCGATAAAAGCGTGCACGCAAATAACCAAAGCTCAAGTGTCGTTTGCGGCGATCACTTTAAAGACTTAAATCGCCTAAAAGATCTTATAAACCGCCACGCACACCCAAGCATTCACATAAAACGCATAAATTTAGTGAGTGAGAGCTTTCAAGTAAGATTTGACGCAGTAGCAAGGTCGTATAGGTATGTGATAGATCACGGCAAATTTGATGTTTTTAGCTCAAACTACAAGGTGTTTTTGCCTAAATTTGACATCGAAAAAGCAAATGAAATTTTGCGAAATTTTATCGGGGAGCATGATTTTAGCGCATATATGAAAACTGGAAGCGACACAAAAAGCCCAGTGCGCGAAATTTACAAAGCATTTTGCTACGCATACAAAGAGCAAACTATCGTCGTTTTTAAGGCAAATGGCTTTTTGCGTGGTCAAGTACGCCTCATGGTTGCAAATTTTCTAAAAGCGCTGAAGCAAAAAGATGGTGGCAAGCTCATCAAAGCTTCGCTAAACGGGCGTCCTGCCCTAACTCGCATACCTGCGCCTGCTGAAGGGCTATATCTAAATAGAGTTTTTTATAAATCTAACTAGTCTCAAAAAAGTGGTCTGAAATAAAATGTGGGAGAAAAAGGATGGTGCGCCCGAGAGAATTCGAATCTCTGACCTTTTGAACCGCAATCAAATGCTCTATCCAGCTGAGCTACGAGCGCACATGAAAAATTAAGTTGTGATATTAACCAAACTTTCCTTAAAAAGAGATTGTATTCATTTTAAATTTATAACATTTTTAGTAAAATCCTTTGTGCAAAAGGAGCAAAAATGAACGATTTTTTCGATAGTCTAAAAGAGATCAAAAAAGAGCTTGCAAAAGAGCAAGGCGTGGCTAAAAAGCCCCAAAAAGAGGCCGTTTCTCACACAAAAGAAGAGGCGATCTTGCACAAAGAACAAAAGCTAAGAGATGAGCTTTTGGCATATACAAAAGATAGCAATATCAGAAAAATTTAACTTTGGAACGCTAGTTGCTTTAAATGGGGATATTTTGAATGGAGAAACCCATGAATATAACCCAAACTTTAGAATCATTAAGCATTTTAACCGATAGCGACGCTCTTTTTTGCGAGCTTCGCGCACTGATAAGTAAAAATTTCACAAAAACCCTAGCAAACAAAGACAAGATTATCTCTTTTTACGAAGAGAGCGAGATCCCGCAACGAAAATGCTTCTTAAAATTTATAAAAAAACTCTACGAAAAACAGGGCAACGAGCTTGACGTAACCTTTGCAAAATACAAAACCATAAAGCTATCTTTAGTGCAAAGAAATGCCCTAACAAACATCTACAACATCGACATTGAGTTTTTATATGGCGAGATGATCTTTACTCTAAACAACACTCCAAGAGCTTTTGCTAGCTACATTTTGCAAAATTTTAAAGACAATGAGTCTAAATTTGACGAGAAAAATCATAAATTTAGCTTAAAAATAAAAAAAGATAGCGACTTTGACTTGATAGAAGAGATCATTTCAAGACGCGAGCATCTAAAATTTATAGTAAATTTTAACTACAATGAAGTCAAATTTAAAGAGTTCAAAAGAAACTACAAGGTTCAAAACTCAGCCAAATTTAAAAGTCGCTTCAGCGCTTTGGCAAATTTACTAGAAGAAAATTTTGAAATTTTAGGCTGTTCAAACAATGATAGCTTTGAAACCGTAAGAGACAGCTACCTAGCCCTTGCTAAAATTTACCACCCAGACAGGCACTCAAACAAGAGCGAAAGCATCAAAAACGAGTACAACGCTAAATTTAAAAAGATCCAAGCAGCTTATGAGGGGCTAAAACCGTTTTTTAAAAACCAAGAGAATTTTATAAAAGTTGGCTAAACAAGACAACACTTAATATAAATTTAATCAGCGGTTTTTTCCTAAGAGCATTTATCGTTCTTGGAGCAATTTATATATTTTAATAAACTTTCTCCCTTTAAAAACTAGGCCGGATATAATCCGACCTAGCTATTTTGATCATTTCTCAC
>NZ_PPAW01000023.1 GCF_002913225.1 Campylobacter concisus
GATTGGTTTAAGGTTCAAAGCAAAATAACAAAAAAGTAAAATTTGGAGCGTTTTGTTCTTGTTTTTGTAAAGAAATTTTAAAAAGATTAAATAAAAAAATTAATTTCATACCAAGTTGTGACAAAATTTATGCTCAAAAATCAAAAAAATTTCTTAGATAAATTTGCAAAATTTAATGAAAAATTTGGTCGCAGGGTAAATTTATATATTTTTAAATATAATCACGCTCTGGCACGGTAAGCGGTCGCTTTTGCATCTTGCAAAAGAGGAAAGTCCGAGCTGCGATAAGACAAAGTTCCATCTAACGGATGGCTAGGGAAACCTAAGGGATAGTGTAACAGAAAGCAAACTTCCGCCTTGGCGGTAAAGGTGAAACGGCGGGGTAAGAGCCCACCGGTACGCTTGGTAACTTGCGTGGCCATATAAACCCAACTTGCAGTAAGAAGGGATGGTTTTGGTCTTATATTAAAACCCTTCGCTAGAGCTTGTTTGTAAAAGTAAGCGTAGATAAATGATCGCTCAAGACAGAACTCGGCTTAACGCCGTGCCTTCGCTTAAATTTAGAGTAAATTTCAAGTAGCAAGCAGTTAGTAAATTTAAAAGATTTTCAAGACAAAACCGGCAAATATGCCGTGCCTTGAAAGTTTGAGTTTAGATTAGTTTTTTACGTATTTTTGAGCTTTTTGTAGTTTTGTAAGCTCGTTTTGGATGTGTGAAGATTTAGCTTTAAAAAGCTCTATCGCGCCGCCTATCAAGGCCTTTGCCTCTTCAGCTGCAGCTAAGCTTTTAAACATATCTTCGTTGAAATTTTGTGATAAAACAGCTAGCTTTCTTGTATCTTCGTTTATTAACGCTAGCTTAAATTCATTGATCCAGCTATTCACCTGATGTTACCTCCCTCCATGCTTCTGATAACTGCTTTACGACATTTGTTACTTCATTTAGCGCTGCTATATCATTTTGGATATTTGCCATAGCAAGAAGCTGCATCTGCCTTGTATAAAGGCCGCTAAGGTAGTGAGCCACGTCGCCTTGAGAATAATCAAGCGAGTTTAAAAGCTCGACAAAGATAGCGTTTGCTCTGTTTATATAATAGACCTTTTTCTCTATATCTCCAGCTTCGATCGCTTTTTTGGTGCGAAATATAAATTTCAAAATTCCATCATAAAGCATTTCTATTAATTTAGTCGGGGACTCGATGCCCCCGAAACTCGACTGTGCGTATGCACTATATGCGCTTTGATTCATTTTTCTCTCTTATTTTCTACTGTTTATCTCAGCATCTATCATTGATTTTAGAGTTGAGAACTGATTTTCTAAACTTGCGATGATAGAGTTATACTTGATGAAGCGCTCTTGCATCGTTGTATATTTCTCGTCTAAAAGCTTTTGTGTAGCCTCTTTGTTGTCTGCAATTGATTTGTTTTCATCTCTTAGCTGATTTTGCATAGCAATCATTGTACCATCTTTGCCAACGACACCATCAAGCATTTTGTTAAGTCTTGTAAATAGACCATCTGTCTTTTTAGTTATTGGATTTACAGTTGCTTCGCTCATTCCCAGGCTTGCAAGGGCTGTGCTATTGCCTTTTATCTCTAAACTTTGGCCATCATTTCTCTTTAGGATTATTCTCTTGCCACTTTGATCAAGGCTAGCTGTGACACCATCTATTCCAGCGTCATTTATAGCTTGTTGAAGTTTTAGAGCGTTGTCCTCAGCTGATGAGCCAGCTGCGGTTGAGAAAATAACCGACTTGCCATTTATCGTAAGATCGCCGGCTGCTATGTTTAGAGCTCCGGCGCTAACTGGAGCATTTCCCATGTGAGTTATCGGCTCAGTCTTGTTTGACCCCATGAAAAATCTCTGAATTTCCTCAGGATCTTTGCTAAGAGCAGCGTTAAATTTATTTAGATCAAGCTGAAGCTGACCATCTTTATCAGGCGTTATGCCAAATTTACTTAGCGCTTTGCCTTCGCTATCTTGACCATTTACTAGACGGCCGATGTTTGATCTAAGGCCTGAAATTTCGCTCACGCCTTGGAAGGTGCCGGCGCCTTCTTTCTCATCATAGCTTGTCGCGATGCCAAGGTTCATGGTCATTAAGTTGTAGTCTTTTATAAACTCTTCAACCGCTTTTATGACTTCGTCTGTATTTTGTGAAATGCTAACATTTGTTTTACCAACCTCATTTAGTGTTATAGTAACACCTGGTCTTAGATTATCAAATGTATTTTTATCCCTTTTAACATTTACGCCATTATATGTAAATTCTGCATCTTGTGCTTTTTGAATTCTATTTTTTTCCAAATTTGATGTCATCTTTGGTGAACCATCAGGATTTGTTAATAGTACGCCATTCTCATCTGTGTCTTGAAACTGCGTATCATCCCAGCCAAGCTTGTCTAAAATGCCAGATGTATCGTTTGAAATTTTGATAGTCTGTGTCGCACCAGTTTTGCCTGATTGAAGCATTATTTGATTTGGTTTGTCGCCACCAACATTTAAAATTCTAGCTTGCAACTTGCCGCCACTTACGTCATTTATCTTATCAACGATATCTTGATATGTTGTTGATCTTGTCACGCCGATAGAGAATTTTTGTCCGTCGATCTCAACATCAAATGAGCCAGTGCTTGTTGCGCCCACTATCTCTGAAGCTTTTTTGAAATTTTTGCTTTGAAATGTATCTTTTTGAGCAAGTTTTTGCACGTCGATACTAAAGCTTTGCACGCTAACGCCGTTTGCCGCTGAAGCTGTGACGCTTTTACCGGCGTTATTAGTATTTCTTTTTAGATAAAGTGCCTCGCCGCCAAGTGTTTTGCCACTAACATTTACGTTGCTAACAAGAGTTTTTAGAGCCGCAAGATCCTTTTGCTTAAGCTCATTTTTCTCTAGTCTTGTTGTAAGTGGTTTGATCTGTCCAGCCTCATCAGCCTCTTTTAGTTTCTTGATAAGCTCATCGTTTAGGCCGCTATTTTTTGTACCGATGCCTAAATTTGTTACGTTACCTACTGCCATTTTTAACTCTCCTTGTCAAAAAGTATTCCGATACTTTCTTTGAAATACTCGCTGATTTTTATAGCTTCTTTGCTCGGAAGCTGTGTTATCTCTTCGCCTGTTTTGGCGTCTTTTACTTGCACTACCATTAAATTTAGCTTCTCGTTGTAAGCAAATCTTACATTAGTATCGAGCTGTTGCATCTGATAGTTTAGCCTATCAGTGACCTCTCTTGTTTTTCTAGCAAGATCCTCGTTGCTAAGTCCGTCAAGCTCGTTAGCATCCTTTGATTTGCCGTTTTTATCGGCATTTACTTTGACATCAGAGTGCTCGATAGGTCTGCTGTCAATTTGACGCTGAGCTGACGTGCTCATGTTTGCATCAAGTGTTTGATTTGCTGCTGCTTTGAAAATTTCCATAGTTTTACTCCTTAAAACTTACGCTAGCTCCTACATCGGTAAAATTTTAAATTCCTTTAGTATTTATATAAATTTTTGATTATTTAGGTTAAAATCGAGCAAAATTTATAGGACGGGATATGAAAATTTCATTTGAATGCGACTGCATTTTGCTGCAAAAGACCTTGCTGCTTTTTTGTGGAAATTTAGCCGCTCATCATAAGGATTGTGATTTTGTAGTAAGTGACCGCGAGATCGTCACAAAAAAACCGCTATTTATAATAGGTAAGAACGCTCATCTTTCTCATCCATTCACAAGAGCCACTCTTCTTGATACGCTCGAGGAGTTTTACTCAGCCACGCAAATTTCAAAGGCAAAAGAGCCAGATCAGATAGTAAATGAAAAGAGTTTGGAGCAAAAAGTATCACTCTTAATAGATAAATTTAAAGCTGATCTGCTTGAAATTTTAAGGGCAAATCAGTGAAGCTTTGCACCAAAATTTCAAGTGGTAAATTTAAAGGCAAAAGGCTAGAGCTACCAAGTCTAAGCACGACTAGAAGCACAAAAAGCATCGTAAAAGAGTCCTTTTTTAACGTCATTAGAGATGAAATGTACTCACTTACATTTATAGAGGGCTTTGGCGGAAGCGGCGTGATGGCAAGCGAGGCTGTTAGTAACGGAGCGCGCGAGGCTATCGCTATCGAAAAAGATAGAGCTGCTTTTAAGATCACGCAAAGTAACCTTGCAAGCCTGCAAAGTCCAAATTTAAAAGCGATAAATGGCGACAGCTTTGCACTTTTGCCTGATCTTATAAATTCGCAAAGTGGCAAGGTTTTGCTCTATCTTGATCCACCATTTGACATAAGGACTGGCTTTGATGATATCTACGAAAAACTTGTAAATTTGATCTCGCAGCTAAAAAAAGAGAAAATTTATATGATAGTTTTTGAGCATAACAGCGACTTTAAATTTAATGATGAAATTTCTACATATAAGCTTGTTAAATTTAAAAAATTTGGAGCCACTTCTCTCTCTTATTTTCAGTAAAATTTGGAACATCTTTTGCTTTAAAAACCTAAAATAGCTAAATTTTAGGAAAAAATATGAAAAAAATTTTATCTTTTGTAGCAGCTTCGGTGATAGCTACTTCAGCCTTTGCTACGCAGATAAAAGAGCTTGCAAACATCGTTGGCGTAAGGGATAACCAGCTAATAGGCTATGGTTTAGTCGTCGGACTAAACGGCACAGGGGACGGCTCAACGTCAAAATTTACGATCCAGTCGCTATCAAACATGCTTCAAGGCGTAAATGTCAAGATAAATCCAGATGATATCAAGTCTAAAAACGCAGCCGCTGTTATGGTGACAGCAAAATTGCCTGCATTTGCAAGACATGGCGACAAGCTTGATATCGAGATCTCATCTATCGGCGATGCAAAAAGCTTGCAAGGTGGCACACTTCTTATGACCCCACTAAAAGGCGTTGATGGCGATATCTACGCTTTGGCTCAAGGACCTCTAAGTATCGGTGGCAAGAGTGCAGGAAGAAGTGGTGGTAATCACCCAACAGTTGGCACTATCTTAAATGGCGCCCTTGTGGAGCGCGAGGTCACTTACGATATATACAACCAAGATAGCATAAAACTAAGCCTAAAAGATACAAATTTTAAAACCGCTCTTGATATCCAAAACGCCATAAATGCAAACATTTCAGACGATACTGCAAAGGCGATCGATCCAAGAACGGTTATCGTTAAAAAGCCAGATGATGTTAGCATCATCGAGCTTGCAAGCGCTGTGCTTGATCTTGATGTGGAGTATAAGCCAGATGAGAAGATCGTAGTCGATGAGAGAACTGGCACGATAGTTAGCGGTATAAACGCGGTGGTTAGCCCAGTCGTGATAACTCACGGCGCTATAACTATAAAGATAGAGCCAAACAGCTACGAAGAGGCGGCGCAAAATGATGTAAATATAGGTAGCGACACCTCGGTGGCTCCTAGTCAAAATTTACTTAAAATTTCAGGCGAAAAAACAACCGTTGCAAACGTGACAAGAGCGCTAAACAAACTTGGAGCAACACCAAGTGACATCATCTCGATACTTGAAAATTTAAAACGAGTTGGCGCGATACAAGTCGATCTGGAGATAATATAATGCAAATAGACAACACCCTAGCACTAAATTCATATAGTGACATCTCAGCAAACAAGATAAAAAATGCAAATGCCAAACAAGATGCACTTTTGAAAGAGCAAACTGATGCTTTTGAAGCATTTATGGTAAAAGCTGTTCTTGATATCGCTTTAAAAGAAGATGAGCATAACTCACTCTATCCAAAAGCCGCTGGCAGCGACATTTACAGGTCTATGTATAACGACGCTATGAGCAAAGCTTTGAGTGGAAATTTAGGTTTTTCAGAACTTTTATACGATTTTTTGAAGAGAGACTCTTAAGTAAATTTATATTTTGCCGATGTAGTGATATAAACATTTTATTTTAAGAGGTATGGATATGATAACTCCTTTGAACCAAAGACCAAACTACCAGGCAAATACGCTAAATAAAAATAGCGATGCTAGAGTTGAAAATGAAAACAAAGAAGTAAAAACAAACGAAAACGCAAGAGTAAAAGAGATAGCTGATGCAATAGCAAATGGCACCTATCAGGTAGATATCTCTAAAACAGCAAAAGCTGTGGCTGATGCGTTGCTATAAATTTAAAGGAATTTAAATGATAAAGAAGCTTTTGGACGAGGCCATAGGCGAGCTAGATGAGCTTATAAATTTAACGATGCAAGATATCGCCAATATAAAAGAGGCGAAGCACTCAAGCGTTGATGAGAGTGTGAAGAAGAAAAATGCTCTCGTGCGCGCTTTTGAAGATACCAAAAGAGCTTTGGATAAAGAGCTACTAAGAGTTTCAAAAGAGAGTGGCACTACGACACTTGCAAACGTTTTAGATGATGAAGTGAAGTCAAAGCTAGTGCTTATGCGTTCAAAGCTTGAAATTTTGCATAAAGTAAATAAAGAATATGCAAGACACGTCGTTGTTGTTAAGGAGTTTTTCGACTCGCTTAGCAAAAAAGTCTTTGGCACTCAGACTAATGAATACGGCCAAGACGGCAGCGGCACAGATAATAATTTTTACAAATCAAGGGTTTAAAAAATGGCTAATATCTTTATGTCATTAGGCACAGGCGTTTCAGGGCTAAATGCAGCCCAAGTGCAAATAAGCACAACTGGAAACAACATCACAAACGCCGATAGCAACTACTACACAAGGCAGCGTGTAGTGCAGTCTGCGTCTCCAGCGATGAACACAGTCCCTGGCGGCGTTGGCACAGGTACGCAAGTAGATACCGTGACAAGGCTTCACGATGAGTTTGCCTATTCAAGACTAAAATATTCATCATCAAATTTAGAAAATACAGGCTATAAACAGAGAATTTTACAAGAGGCGACAAAATACTTTCCAGATCTAAAAGATAACGGCATGGTAAAAGATATACAGGAGTATTTTGCTGCGTGGAACAACTTTGCTTCGAACCCAGACGAGGGCGCTCAAAAGGTAAATTTGATAAATAAAGCTAGCGTTTTAACAGCTAGCATCAACCGCTCATCAAAGATGCTTTATGATATGCATACTCAGATAGATGAGACTATAAAGATAAATATAAACGAGATAAACTCACTTGGCAAGCAAATAGCAAATATCAATAAGCAAATTCAAAGAGTTGAATCAGGCGCAGACGCTGGCATCAAGATAAATGCAAACGACCTTCGCGACAAGCGCGATGAGCTAGAGCTTGCTATGTCAAAGCTAGTAAATACAGCTGTTTATAAAAGCGATCTAAAAAGCGAGTCAAGGATAGATACAGGCATAAGCGATCAAGGAAGATACTACAACCTAAATATCGGCGGTGTGAGCATCGTTGATGGCGTAAATTTTCATGAAATTTCTATGAGCTCAACCGAGAGTGGGCAATACACAAAAATTTATTATGAAAGAGAAGATGGCAGACGCATCCCTATGGAGGAGAAGATCACAAATGGCAAGATAGGCGCTGCGCTTGATCTTAGAGGCCGCAACTACGAGCCAGATAATGATAAATTTAGCGATGGTATCATCCAAAAATATATCGACAATCTAAATACATTTTCAAAAACTTTAATAACTAGCACAAACAACGTCTATGCCGAGTCTGCTGTTGAAATTTCAAACTCAGATCCGATCAGCTATCTAGAAAACGAAAAGACGCTGATGAACCATGACAACAGCATAAGAAATGGCAGCTTTGAAGCCATAGTTTATGACAACAAAGGCAATGTCGTAGCTAAAAAGACTATCGAGATAAACGGCACTACGACGATGAATGATACAAAATACGGCAACTCTGTTGTGCAGGATTTTAACTCAAATTCAGACGATAATAACGACAACAACATGTTAAATGACGTCGATGACTTCTTTGAAGCGTCGTATTTTTATGATAAAAATACGCATCAAGGCACATTTGCGCTCATACCAAAGCAAGCTCAAGGGCTTTATAGTATATCAATAGTCGATCATGGTACAAATTTCCCAGGCGTTGTTGGCATCAATAGATTTTTTTCTGGCACAAACTCAAACACAATAGGCATCAATCAAAATTTCACTCAGGATCACACAAAGCTTCGTGCCTACTCAAAGCCAGTTGTCGGAAACAACGAAGTTGCAAACAAGATGATTCAGCTTCAGTACCAAAAGCAGACATTTTACTCAAGTGGCACTGCGCTTGACAGAGATGAGACGATTGAGGGATATTATCGTTATTTTACGACCGATATGGCGAGCGATACCGAGGCGAACAACACTATCCACGACACAAATACATCTTTACAAAGGACTGCTGAAGAGGAATTTCAATCAACAAGCGGTGTAGATACCAACGAAGAGCTTACAAACTTAATCCGCTTTCAAGCAAGCTACGGTGCAGCTGCAAAGATCATCACGACAGTTGATCAGATGCTTGATACCCTTCTTTCACTAAAACAATGAGCGAACTAAAGAGTCTTTTAGACTCGCACGTACTTAGTAAAAATACAAATTCGGGGCTATTTGACGCCCCAGATCCACTTCAAGTAGCTACTAAATTTAAAGAACCAAATATAGCACTCATTTGCGCGTTATTTGCCTATGGCAACGCAAAAATGATAGTAAAATTTCTAAATTCGCTTGATTTTAGCTTGCTTGATGAGAGTGAGAAAAATATCAAGAAAAATTTATCAAATTTTAAATACCGCTTTCAAAATGAAAACGACGTAAAAGAAATTTTCATCACACTTTCACGCCTGAAAAAAGAGGGCAGCATAGAGGAAATTTTGCGCCAAGGTCAAGCAAAAAATGGTGAGATGATAGAAGCAGTAAATGAGCTTATTAAATTTATATATGGGCTAAATCCTTACCGCTCAGACGGATATGAATTTTTCTTTGGTAAGAGCTTTAGTAAAGAGCCTCAAAGCCCATATAAACGCTATAACATGTATCTTCGCTGGATGGTGCGAGATAGCGACATCGACCTTGGATTATTTAAAAATTTGCCAAAAGATAGGCTTTTGATGCCACTTGATGTGCATACGCATAGGGTTTCATTAAATTTAGGGCTTATAAATAGAAAGAGCTACGACTTCAAAGCGGTCATGGATCTTACAAAAAAACTTAGAGAATTTGACAAGCTTGACCCGATAAAATACGACTTTGCGCTTTACAGGATAGGGCAGAGCAAAGAGCTAGAAACTATCGTAAAAAATCTCAAAAAATAAAAATTATTGCTAAATTTTTAAATTTTAGATAGACTTCACCTACAATTTTATCCATAAGGAGCTTGTATGAAAAAAATCGTTTTACTAAGTGCAGTTCTAGGAACTTTGCTTTTTGCTCACGAGGGTCATCACTTTGATCCAAAAGCTGGAGAGCATCTTGTGATCCCAGTTAATGAGCTAAGCGAAAAGGGCGATAAGAGTGTTGGCGAAGTAGTAGCTGTTAAGACAAACTACGGCGTTGCGTTTTTTCCAAATTTAAAAGGTCTTCCTGCAGGACTTCACGGCTTTCACGTTCACCAAAATGCTGATTGTGGAGCGACTGAGAAAGGTCTTGGTATGAAAGCGGGCGGTCACTGGGATCCAGCTGAAACAAAGATGCACTCATTCGCATGGGACGATAAGGGTCACAAAGGCGATCTACCAGCACTTTACGTAGATGCCGAAGGCAATGCAAACTACCCAGTTCTAGCTCCAAAGATAAAAAATCTTGACGAGCTAAAAGGTCACTCGCTAATGGTTCACGTCGGTGGCGATAACCACAGTGACCAACCAAAAGCACTTGGCGGCGGCGGCGCTAGAATGCTTTGCGGCGTTATTAAGTAATAAAGCCCCCACAAAAAGCCTTTAAATTTAATGTTTAAAGGCTTTTTAAAATTTCTCGCTCAAATTTAACTCCCATTTCTAAGATGAAATTTCAAAACTTTAAACTACAATCCGCTTTTTAACTTAAATTTACAAAGAGTAAAAATGGAATTTGACCTACTTAGCTACGTCGTCTTTTTTGTGGCTGCATTTTTGGGTGGTTTTATCGATGCGATCGCAGGAGGCGGCGGACTGATCACTCTGCCAGCTATCATGGCTATGGGCGTGCCACCTCATCTTGCCCTTGGCACAAACAAGCTTCAAGGCGTCTTTGGCAGCTTCACGGCAACGCTAAATTTCACTAAAAAAGGGCTGATTGACTATAAAGAGTGCTTTGTTGGCATAGTTTTTACATTTATTGGAGCCATCATCGGCGCAACGCTCATCTTATTTTTAAATGCAAATTTCTTAAAAATAATCATCCCATTTTTGCTAATCGCCATCTTCATCTACACGCTTTTTATGCCAAAAATAGGCGAGAGCGACAGGGCTGCAAAGATGAATGAGAGGCTTTTTTATGTCGTTTTTGGACTAATTCTTGGCTTTTATGATGGCTTTTTTGGCCCAGGAGCAGGCTCGTTTTGGATGTTTGCGATGGTGGCTTTAATTGGGCTAAATTTAAAAAAGGCGGTCGCTCACACAAAGGCTTTAAATTTCACCAGCAACATCGTAGCACTTGGCGTTTTTATAGCCGGCGGGCAGATACTTTGGCTAGTTGGCTTTTTGATGGCTGTGGGGCAAATTTTAGGAGCATATTTTGGCTCAAATTTAGTCATCAAAAAAGAGGTTAAATTTATTAGAACGATGTTTTTGATAGTTGTCGCAGCGACCATTTGCAAACTACTTTTTGACTACTTCAAAGCTTAAAATTAAAAATGTTTTAACAATAATTTTGTTACAATCACGCAAAATTCTAAATCTAAGGTAAATCAATGAAAGATTTGTTTCTATTCTCAAATTTGCTAAACCATTCACATGCCTTTGTCTATGCGTTTCACTTTTGCCTTGTAGCTTTGATCATCCTCATCGTTGCTTACATTGCAAGGAGTAAAATGCAACTTGTGCCAAGAGGCCTTCAAAACATAGTTGAGGCTTATTTGGAGGGCGTTATCTCTATGGGTAAAGATACTTTAGGCAGCGAAAAGCTAGCTAGAAAATACCTCCCACTTGTCGCAACTATCGGCTTTATCGTATTTTTCTCAAACGTCATCGGCATCATCCCTGGCTTTGAGTCACCAAGCTCAAGCTTAAATTTAACCCTAGTTTTGGCTTTGGTTGTATTTATTTACTATAACTTTGAGGGCATTAGAGAAAATGGCTTTTTCAAATACTTTGGACACTTTATGGGGCCAAATAAATTTCTAGCTCCTATTATGTTTCCAGTCGAAGTCATCTCACATCTTTCACGTGTAGTTTCGCTATCTTTCCGTCTTTTTGGTAACATTAAGGGCGATGACTTGTTCTTGCTTGCGATGCTTACACTTGCACCTTGGTTTGCTCCACTTCCAGCCTTTGCACTTCTAACACTTATGGCTGTTTTGCAAACATTTATCTTCATGATGCTAACTTACGTTTATCTAGCTGGTGCAGTCGCTATTAGCGAACACGAGCATTAAAATTTAAAGCCATATTTTTATATGGCTTTTCTCTTTTAAATTTATTCTCCAAAAATATTTTTAACCTATATAAATATATCACCAAAGCTCCCCTTTAGATATTTTAAAAGAAAGTATCGCTAAAATACGCACTAAAAATTTGCATAAATTTAAAGGTAAAAATATGTTTGAAGTCGTTATCGGTTTAGAAGTTCATACTCAGCTTAATACAAAAACTAAAATTTTCTGCTCTTGCTCGACTAGCTTTGGCGACGAGGCAAATACCCACGTTTGTCCGACCTGCCTAGCTCTGCCTGGGGCGCTACCTGTGCTAAACAAAGAGGCTGTCAAAAAGGCGATCAGCTTTGGCACAGCGATAAACTCTAAGATAAATAAAAAATCAGTCTTTAATAGAAAAAACTACTTCTATCCAGACCTTCCAAAGGCATATCAAATTTCACAGTTTGAGATACCTATCGTAGAAGGCGGCGAGCTCATCATCGACGTAAATGGCACTAAAAAGCGTATCGGCGTAACTAGAGCGCACCTTGAAGAGGACGCTGGCAAGAATATCCACGAAGAAAACGAGAGTTTGGTCGATCTAAATAGAGCTGGCACGCCGCTTCTTGAGATAGTTAGCGAGCCAGACCTTAGAAGTAGCGACGAGGCGGTGGCTTATCTTAAAAAACTACACTCGATCCTTCGCTTTTTAAACATCAGCGACGCAAATATGCAAGAAGGTAGCTTTCGCTGCGACGCAAACGTCTCTATCCGCCCAAAAGGCGACACCAAGCTTTACACAAGGGTTGAGATAAAAAACCTAAACTCATTTAAATTTATCCAAAAAGCGATCGACTACGAGGTAGAGCGCCAAAGTGCAGCTTGGGAAGATGGCAAATATGACGAAGAAGTCTATCAAGAGACGAGGCTGTTTGACACGACAAATTTAGTAACAAGATCTATGCGTGGCAAAGAGGATAGCGCGGAGTATAGGTATTTTCCTGACCCTGACTTGCTGCCTGTTGAGGTGTCAGGAGAGATGTATAACGAAGCGATCAAAATTCCAGAGCTTGCCGAGCAAAAGGTTGCAAGATATGTTAGTGAGCTAGGAGTAAAAGAGAGTGATGCGCTAAATTTAACTCAAAGCGTTGAGATGGCTAGATATTTTGAAGAGCTGATCGCCGCTGGAATTCAGCCAAAGCTTGCTACTACATGGCTCATAGTCGAGCTTCTTGGTCGTTTAAATAACGGCATGACGATCGAGACAAGCCCAGTTAGCAGCGCTAAGATGATAAATTTACTAAAACGCATAGAAGATGGCACGATAAGCGGCAAGGCTGCAAAAGAGGTGCTAGACTATCTAATGGAGCATGACGCAGACGTTGATAGCGTCATCGAAAAGCTTGGCTTAAAACAAGTGAGCGACGACTCAGCGATCATCGCGATCATAGATCAAATTTTAGCTGCGAACGCCGACAAAGTCGAAGAGTATAAAAATGGCAAAGATAAGATGTTTGGCTTCTTTGTCGGTCAGGTAATGAAAGAGGGTAAGGGTGCCTTTAACCCAGGCAAGGTCAATGAGCTTTTAAAGGCCAAAATAGGCTAAAAAAGGGCTAAAATGAGCATAGCAGTCATCGGAGCTGGTAAGTGGGGCAGTGCGCTTTTTCACGCATTTAGTGAAAATAACGAGTGCGTCATCAGCTCAAGAACGCCAAGAGAGATGCCAAATTTTGTAAGCTTGGATGAAGCTTTGGAGTGCGAATATCTAGTCTGCACGATCCCAACGCAAGCTACAAATTTATGGCTAAAGCAAAACTACAAAAACAAAGATCAAAAGATCCTAGTCGCCAGCAAGGGCATAGACACGGCAAATCTCAAATTTCTAAATGAAATTTATGAAGACTTTGTTGATAGAGAAAATTTGGCCTTTCTCTCAGGGCCGACCTTTGCAAAAGAGATCATGCAAAAGCTGCCTTGCGCCTTGGTGGTAAATTCTAAAAATCAAAATTTAGCTTTAAAATTTGCCTCATTTTTCCCAAGCTATATGAAAGCCTACACTTCTGATGATGTGATCGGCGCTGAGGTGTGCGGAGCTTATAAAAACGTGATCGCCATAGCTGGTGGTATCTGCGACGGACTTGGTCTTGGCAACAACGCAAGGGCGAGCCTCATTTCACGTGGGCTTGTCGAGATGGCTAGATTTGGCAAATTTTTTGGTGCAAAAGATGAGACATTTATGGGGCTTAGCGGCGCAGGAGATCTTTTCTTGACCGCTTCATCGATACTTTCACGCAACTACCGCGTAGGTCTTGGTATCGCAAGGCACGAGAGACTAGAGAAAATTTTAAATGAGCTTGGCGAGGTGGCAGAGGGCGTCGATACTGCAAGGGCTATTAGCAAGATCGCTAAAGAAAAGGGCATATATGTGCCCATAGCCAGTGAGGTTGAAAATATGCTAAATGGTAAAGACGTTTTTGAGAGCGTAAAATCGCTTTTGGGAAGAAGATGAGAGCTTTTAAATTTATACTTTTTATGGCTATTTTTGCTTTGGGGTTAAACGGCGCTGAGGTGAGCCTAAGAGCCAAGGTCTCGCAGATGATAATGGTTGGCTTTAACGGAGCTAGCACAAAAGACGCTGCGTTTCGCGCGATGTTAAGCGACGCTGGATACGAGAGATTTGGCGGTGTGATGCTACTTGGCAGAAATGTCACCAACAAAGCCCAGCTAAAAGCTAGTATAAAGGCGATCAAAGAGAAAAGTCCTAAAATTTTTATCGCCATTGACGAAGAGGGCGGTAATGTAAGCCGCATGAAGGACAAGAGCTTTGACGGTCCATATCCTAGCGCATACGAGGTCGCAAGCACGCTTGATATCAAAAGCGCATACGATCTCTACTCAAAAATGGCTATAAATTTAAAGGAGTGCGGCATAAATTTAAATTTCGCTCCAGTTGTCGATCTACACGATGAAAACTCGCCGATCATCGCTGCTAAGCAAAGGGCGTTTAGCGAGTATGCGAGCAAGGTTGTGATCTATGCCGATGCTTTTATGGACGCATTTAAAGAGCAGGGCATCCTAACGACACTTAAGCACTTCCCAGGGCATGGTAGCTCAAAGGAGGACTCACATAAAAATAAGAGCGAGGTCACGCTAAGTAAAGACGCGCTACTACCATACAAAGACGCTATAAGCACTGGTAGAGCGCAGATCATCATGGTCGGACACCTTTTTGTAAAGGGCATCGACGAGGATAATCCAGCCACACTTTCTAAAAAAATAATAACCGATCTGCTTCGCAATGAGCTTAAATTTAATGGTGTGGTTATCAGCGATGATATGCTGATGAAAGGCGTTGGTGACGAAGCTTTAGCACAAAAAGTGGTGAAATTTATAAACGCTGGTGGCGATATTTTGCTCTTTAGCGAGTTTAAGATAAATAACCAAAGAACGGCCGATCTAATCACTCAAATCATAATTGACGCCGTAAATGAGAAAAAGATCAGCAAAGAGCGGATAGACGCTTCATATAAGAGAATAATGGCTCTAAAAGCGAAGCTGTAAATTTGAAAATATAAATTTAGAGTATTAAATTTCTGCTAAGTTCATTTCTCTCTGGATAAAAGTATAAAATGGTTATATGAATAATTAAAATATTTTTTTATATAGTTATGTTTTTAAACTATATTTTAGTGTAGCTTCTTTAATAAATGATTATTGCAATAAATGGAGTGTAGAATTGAATAAAAGAATAAAAAAAATAGAGTTGAATAGAATTGTAAAAAGTCTTAAAAATAATTTTAATACAAATGAATTAATTTCTGAATTTTCAAATTTTTATATAAAATCTAATAATCTATTAAGTGGCGATATCTTATTGGGTTTAAGTGAATTTAAAAAATATAGTAATTGTCGAAATAAAGTATTATTTAATAGAATTAATAACTTATTTTCAGTTTTTTCTTTAAAAGATCTAGAAGCTGTTTTTGAAAGTTTAATTGACTTAGATAGAAAAAAAAGAGAGGGTGCAGTATATACTCCAAATTATATTATTGACTATATTATTAAATATTCATTGCAAAATTTTAAAGGTAAATATATTCCTATAATTTGCGATCCTGCTTGTGGAAGTGGTGGTTTTTTAGTTAGATCAATAGAAATTTTGAGTAAAAAATATAATATTTCAATAGAAGAAAGTGTTGAGTATGTAAAAGGAATAGATATTAATAGTCAATCTGTGTCTTGCGCTAAAATAATTATTGAATTATTTTTTTTATCAAAAAATATCGTAGTTAAATCTTTGGACAATAATATTATTTGTGAAGATACGCTAATAAGAGATAAAAATATTTTACTAAAAAAATTAAATTCAGAAAACGGCATAGATGTTATTGTAACTAATCCGCCTTATGTAAAATTGCAAAATATTGACAATAGTTATAGAAAAGAATTAATTAAAAAGTATTCTAATTTTACAAATGGTAGTTTTAGCTTAGCAATGTTATTTTTAATTGCTGGAAAAGAGTTGTTGTCTAAAGATGGTATGCTTGGATATATTACGCAAAATAATTTTTTTACATCCCTTGCTTCAAAAAAAATTAGAGAGTTTTTGCAAAACAATAAATGTATTCATACAATTATTGATTTTTTACATACAAAAATTTTTAAGAATGTATCTGCATATACCTGTTTAATATTTTTAGAGAATAGCCAAAAATTAGAAGAATTTAATTTTATGTGGGCTTTGGACCCGATAAATGATTTAGAAAAAAACAATTTTTCAAAAATTAATATAAAAGCATTAAATAGCGAAAAGTGGAGAATGGCTCCTAAAAAACATTTAGACAATATAAACAAAATAGAAACAATAGGTTATAGATTAGGTGAGATAGCTGACATTAAGGTAGGTTTTGCGACATTAAAGGATTCTATTTTTTTGGTTGATGGTAATAATCCATTAAACTTAGAAGAAGGAGTATTAAAATCGGCAATTAAAATTTCTGAATTAGATAATGAAGAATCCATTTTGAACAAAACAAGAAAAATTATATTTCCTTATCAAAAAGTAAAACATAGGTATGTTGCATATAATGAAGATGATTTAAAAGAGTTGTTTCCGCTAGCTTACAAATACTTGTTAAAAAATAAGGAATTGCTCAAAAGAAGATCTGAGGCAAAAAAAGGTTTAAAGAATTTTTATGAATGGGGTAGAATACAAGGAATGGAAGCCCCTGGTTATAAATTATTAACAAAAACATTTTCCAGTAAACCTAATTTTATGTTGGATAAAACAGATTCTTTGTTTTGTAATGGTTATTCCGTAAAGCCAAAAGTAAAAAAAACAAATGATCAAGAAATTAATATAATAATTTTGCAAAAGATATTAAATTCATCCATAATGGACTATTATTCAAAACTTACCTCTTTTCAGTTGGATGGAAACTATCAATGTTTCCAAAAAAATTTCATAGAGTTGTTTTGTATTCCAAAATTGGATAAAAAAGATAAAGATTTTATATTAAACAAGTCAGGATCGGAATTAAATCAGTATTTGGCTAATTTATATAAAATAGACTTTAAAGATTTAGAAGAAATTATAAATAGATAATTTTTATTTTTTATAATTATTTAATTGTTGAAATATTAAATCTATCACAATAAATTTTTAGCAATTTATCAAAAAAAGTATTCCAACTTAAATCTTCATATTTAAGAGTTGAGTTTTTTGGAAGTAATCCATTTTCCTCCAATTCATTGGTGGTATTGTAAAATTTTGGTGGTGTCTTACTAAAATCTACAATTAATAAACAAATTGATTCATATTTATAATAGTCTTCTTTAGTACTTTCTCTATTCGTGATTGCTTGAAAAGATTTTATATATTTTTTAACAAGTTCTTGATTCTTTTTTTTAAATTTTACTAACTTATTACTAAATTCTTTGGTGTCATATTCTGGTACAGCCAAAAGGTAAACTTCTCCTAAAACCATATCCGGACATCTTGCATGTAAATTTAGTGCCTCAGCATAAGTTCTTTCAAAAAGTGTATCAAAATTTTTTTGAATACTTGAAATCTGACTTCTTACATTAATTACTAATGTTTTTCTAGTAAATTCAATTCCGTACTCATCTTTTATGCCATCCAAAGGTTCTTCTGTGAGTTTTTCTTGGTATTTGTCAACATTGTTTGGTTTAATGCAAATATCTTGGTCTTTTTGTTTAAGCTTTCCAGCAAGTTTTAATTCAGGCGAATTTGAACCAATTGATGGACATATTAAATCTTTATTAATGCCTTTTGATATTAATGCATGTTTAACAGCTTCATGAATTTTAAAAATTGGCTCTGATGACCTTATTGCTGCCGTTATACCACTACTTCCATCTTTTTTTATTGAATCTTCTATTAGTTTTTTAAAATTTGATATAGCATCTTGTATATAATCTTGTATATAATCTTGTATATAATCTTGTATATCCATGTTATTATTCTCCTATCAAATTTTTAATATCGATATTTAGCCCTTCAGAAATTTTAAATAATGTCAGATAACTAGGATTTCTTTTGCTTCTTTCTACTAGACTTATATATGTCCTATCTAGACCACATTTATATGCTAGTGTTTCTTGGGTTAAATTTAGTTCCATTCTTCTAAATTTTATTTTTTTTGCTAGATTGTTGAGTAATTGTATTTCTTTATCATTCATAAAAGTTATATTATTCAATATATAAAGTTTTTATCAACGGACAATAGTCTGCAATTATTTGGCAAAATAAGACTAAAATATACTCTGTAACTATTGAATATATAGTATTTTAGCACTATGGTCTTGTTTGCATAAAATAAAATATGATTATGTGTATAATACAAAATTAAAAAAAGCTTGATCTTAATATAAAAATATATATTTGGAATAATGGTTTTTAAAAGTATCTTTCTATTGTATTTTTTTGAATTATCTTTGGTTGCCTTAGAACTTTACACCTTTAATTTTTTTTCACAACCCATCAAATTCTTTTTTTAGTTCGTCCCTTAGCTCTTCGGCTCTATCTTCGCCGTTTTTGAAATTTGCCTTTACAAAGCCATCGATCTCGTCTAAAATTTCAACAAGTTCGCTCTCCCAGTTTGCATTTTCTTGTTTTAAAAGCGCCTCTAGCTTATCTCTTGTCTGCTCGAGCTGATCTAGTGCTTTGTCCTTGTCGCTAGCCTCATTTAGCGCATCTTCAAAGAGTATGTCTTGCCTTAGAGCATTTATCTTTTTTAAGATAATGTTGCAAAATTTAGGGTATTTCTCAGCGTTGCTTAAATTTTCTAAAACCTCTTGTGCAGCCTTTTGATAGGCAGGCACCGCCCCCTCATCGTCAAGCTTTTTGGTTAGTTTTTGTATCTGAAAATATAAAATAAGCGCTGCAAAAAACGCAAGCAGCAAATAGATCGTTACGCTATTCATTTTTACTCCTTTTTCTAAATTTATCCACGCTAATTATCGCTAAAGCCAGCCAGATCATACAAAATGAGACGACTTTGTAGCCATCTAAAATTTCGCCATAAATGAAGACCGCGCAAAGGATCGCGATGGTTGGTGAGATGTATTGCAAGTAGCCGATAGTCGTTAAATTTATCCTTGTCGTAGCTGCGTTAAATGCGACAAGTGGCACGATAGTTACGATGCTTGAAGCGATCATTAAAAGCGAGTCTTTGTTTAGTCCAAAGTGGCTTTGCGAGTGAAAAACCAGCCATAAAACGTAGCCAAGCGCAAATGGAAACATAAAAAATGTTTCGATAAAAAGCCCATTAAATGCGCTAATCTTCGCCATCTTTCTAACCATCGCGTAAAATCCAAATGAAAGTGGCAAGATGATAGAGACAAGTGGCAGACCGCCTTTTGCATAAATTTGCACGCAGACAGCTGCGATGACGATGCAAACGGCCATAGCACCAGCTTTGCTGAGGCGCTCTTTAAAGATGATGACACCAAGAAGCATGCTTATCAAGGGATTTATAAAATAGCCCAAACTCGTGTCTAAAATTTTGCCGCTACCCACCGCATAGACATAAACGCCCCAGTTTATGGTGATAAAAATACCACTTAAAAATAGAGCCTTTAGCGAGCGGATATCTTTAAGAAGCGCAAAAATTTCGCCCATTTTGCCATTAATGCAAAGCACTGCTGCCATCAAGAAAAATGACCATATGATCCTGTGGGCTAAAATTTCATAAGCATCGACATCTTTACTAAATAGGTTGAAATAAACCGCCAAAAACCCCCACATAAAAAAGGCGCTAAGCGCGAGAATAACGCCTTTTTGGCTCTCATTTAGTCTTGGTATTTTTGTCGCCTTTTATAGAATTTATACTATCTATCATCAAAAGCGTGACAGAGATGGCTAGGCAGATCATCAAAAAGTATGAGCTTTTCTCCAGTCTCTCGCCGATGGCAAATGAGACAAAAAGCATCATTATAGGCTCAAAATATGTAAGCAAACCTAGTACATTTATCGGCACGAGCGTGCTTGAGAGGATCTGGGCGATGAGGGCTATGCCGCTGATAGCACCAAGCAAAATGAGCAGATAGTAGATGTTTGGATTTTGGCTCATTACGTAGTCCATATCGGCTGTGAGCGCAAAATAAAATGAGAATAAAAACATAAAAATTATCTCGATAACAAAGCTTGAGAAATTTGCAAGGTTGTAGTACTTTCTAATGGTAAAATAGACTGGATAAAGGCAAAAAACTACAGCGCTCTCCCACGAGATGCCGCCACTTATAACTGCTGTGCTAAAGACGCCAATGGCAGCGAAAAAGATCGATGCTAGCTTTGTTTTTGAGAGGTGCTCTTTGAAAAATATCCGTCCAAAAAGGACCATGACTATTGGCATGATGAGGTAGCCTATCGAGACTTTTAGCGCTGCGCCGTTACTTGGAGCCCAGAGATAGAGCCACATCTGAAATGAGACGATGAGCGAGGTAGCAAGCAAAACTAGTAAAATTTTAGGTTTTAGCTTTATTTTTAGAAGTAAAAATTTGAAATTTCGCTGCTGTTTTAACAAAAAAATGGCGGCGATGACAAAAGGCATGGCAAAGATCATGCGGTATCCAATAAGAGCTTGCGTGCTGATGGGGTTCATGAGCACTGACATGTAGTAGATGCAGTTAAATAAAACTGAGGCTAAAAGCGAATAAAATATGCCTTTTATCATGAAAAAAATCTTCTCTTTTTCTGGGTAAATTTAAAGTAGCGATTGTATGCAAAATATCTTTAATAACCCATTAATGGCTTTTATTTTTTAAGTTTTGCGTGATATAATCAGCGCTAAATTAAGGTAAAAGATAGGAAAATTTATGACTTGGGACAGAGATAGCTGGAGAGAATTTAACATCTTGCAACAACCAACTTATCCAAATTTAAAAGAGCTAAAAGAGGCTGAAGAAAAGCTAAAAGCACTTCCGCCTTTGGTATTTGCTGGCGAGGCTAGAAGTCTTAAAAATGAGCTTGCAAAAGTTTGCAACGGCGAGGCCTTTTTGCTTCAAGGTGGCGACTGTGCTGAGAGCTTTACAAATTTTAGCGCAAACAACATCAGGGATATGTTTAAGGTTTTGCTTCAAATGGCGATAGTTTTAACCTTTGGCGGTGGCTGTCCAGTGGTCAAAGTAGGCCGCGTAGCAGGGCAGTTTGCAAAGCCTAGAAGTAGCGACTATGAAGAGGTAAATGGCGTTAAGTTGCCAAGCTATAGAGGTGACATCATAAATGGCTTTGAATTTGACGAAAAGGCTAGAGTTGCCGACCCAAAACGTATGATAGAGGCCTACTATCAAAGCGCATCGACGATGAACCTACTTAGAGCCTTTTCAAGAGGCGGTTTGGCTGACCTTCATCAGGTGCATAAGTGGAATTTAGGCTTTGTTAAAAAGCCAGAGATCGGCGAGAAATACGCAAAACTAGCTGACGATCTAACAAAAACTCTATCTTTCATGGCAGCTTGCGGTATCACCTCGGCAAACACTCCAGCGATAAATCAAACAGCAGTCTATACATCTCACGAGGCGCTACTTTTGCCTTATGAAGAGGCACTAACTAGGGTTGATAGCCTTAGTGGCGAGTGGTACGACTGCTCGGCTCACATGCTTTGGATAGGCGAGAGAACGCGCGGCATAAACGACGCACACGTACATTTTTTAAGTGGTGTTAAAAATCCTATCGGCGTAAAGATCGGACCAAGCGCAAAAGCTGAAGACGTCGTCGCACTCGCAAATAAGCTAAATCCAGAAAATGAAGCTGGCAGACTAAATGTGATAATCAGAATGGGCGCTGATAAGATCGGTGAAAATTTACCAAAAATTTTAAGAGAGCTAAAGCGTGAGGGGTTAAATATCGTTTATAGCATCGATCCGATGCATGGCAACACCGTTAAGACCTCAAATAACTATAAAACTCGTGAATTTAGTAAAATTTTAAGCGAGGTTAGAAGCTTTTTTGAAATTCACAAAGCTGAGGGCACAAGAGCAGGTGGCGTGCATCTTGAGATGACTGGCAAAGATGTGACAGAGTGCACTGGTGGCGCGCTAAACATCACTGAAAGCTCGCTAAAAGAGAGATATGAGACGCAGTGCGATCCAAGACTAAATGCTGATCAGGCTTTAGAGCTTGCATTTTTGATGGCTGATCTAGTTAAAAAAGCTTAAAATTTATAAAATTTGGAGAAAAATATGGCAAATATTTATGATCTAATAGTAGTTGGCGGCGGACCTTGTGGTATAGCTAGCGTAGTAGAGGCTAAAAGAAATGGCTTAAGTAATGTTTTGCTCCTTGAAAAGGGCGACAACCACAGCCAAACGATCAGAAAATTTTATAAAGACAATAAACGCGTAGATAAAGAGTATAAAGGGCAAGATAGCACGATCCATGGGCTAGTTTCGTTTGAAGATGGCACAAAAGAGAGCACACTTGATTATTTTGACAAGCTACTTGACTCTGAGAATATCGAGGCTTTTTTTAATTCTGAGGTCGAAAGCGTAAAAAAAGAGGGCGAAGTTTTTAAAGTAACTACCTCAAAAGCTGTCTATGAAGCCAAAAACGTGATGGTCTCGATCGGCAAAATGGGACGACCAAACAAACCTGACTATAAGATCCCGCCATCACTAAATTCAGTTGTAAATTTTAACCTTGATAACTGCACAAACGGCGAAAAAGTGCTAGTTGTGGGCGGTGGCAACTCTGCGGTTGAGTACGCTATCGAGCTTTGTCAGTATAACAAAACTACGATCGCTTACAGAAAAGATAAATTTAGCCGTGTAAATGAGACAAATTTAAGCGCACTTTGGGAGCTTGAGAAGCATAATAAGATAAAAGTAAGACTAAATCACGATATAACCGAGATCGATAATGAATCAGGCAAGGTAAGAGTGCATTATGAAAATGGCAAGATCCGTGTCTATGATAGGGTTGTCTATGCGATCGGTGGCTCAAGTCCGGTTGATTTTTTACAAAAATGTCAGATAAAAACTGATGAAAAAGGCACTCCGATAGTTGATAGCAATTACCAAAGTAGCGTGCCAGGACTATATGTGGGAGGCGACATCGTTTTAAAAAATGGTGGCTCGATAGTAGTCGGACTAAATCACGCTCATAGCGTTATCAAAGATATCTTAAAAGGCAAGGCACAAGCTTGATAAATAAAATCGCACTAGCTATTGTTTGTCTGATAGCTGGCTTTTCTCTCTCGTTTTTGAAATTTCAAAAAGAGGACGAGACGCCAAAAGATACTAATCAAACGATTTACTCTATAAATTTTGATGATCTCCCTGAAGAAGAGAAGCAAAGATATGTAAGCAAAGACGATCTTTACGAGTATGGCGGTTACATCACGCCAAAGAGCTACATGCAAAATTTTGTTGATGATAAGGATCTAAATTTATCAGACAATGTAAAAGAGCTTCAAGAGCAAGTGCGCGAGCTAAGCAAAAAAAATGAAATTTTGGCCGCTGATAATGTCGATATGAGCGAGAAAAATTTAGACTTCATAAGCAAAATTTCAGAGATGAAAAGAAATATCGAAAATGAAAAAAACGAGATAGTAGAAAAAAATCAAAAGGCTCTTGGCGAGCTTGAGGCGCAACACTTTGAAAATATCCAAGCTTTGACAAAGCGCCTAAATGAAGCGCAAGCTGATATGATAGAGAGCTCAAAAGCTTATGAGAAAAAGATAATTGACCTTGAAAATGCGATAAATGACGCTAGAAATGGCGATGAGAGCAAACTTAAAGATGCCAAGGCCAGCTTTAATAAATTTAAAGAGAGTTTTGAGGCAAACTACACTGCTTTAAAAGAGCAAAATAACGAGCTAAACGCGACACTTGCGCAAAAAGAAGCTCTTATAAAAGAGTATGAAAAAGCTCAAAGTGAAAAAGATAGAGGCGAGAAAAAAGAAATTTTGCTTTTAAAAGAGGAGATCGAGCGAGTTAAAAATGATGCTAATACTCAAAAATTTAGCTACGAAAAAGAGATAAATGCGCTAAATGATGGCTTTGAGACGCAAAAGAGCGTTATGGAGGATGAGCTTTCTAAAAAGGCAAATAAGATAATTGATCTGCAGGAGGCTCTTGAGTCAAATAAGACTGCACTAAAAGATAGAATTTACGAGCTTGAAGAGATCAAGAAAAACCTAAACTCAAAGGATCTAATGGCGCAAAGCTATAATGGCAAAAATTTAGAGCTAAATGCCTCGCTTGCGGCACTTCATAAGAGTTTTGATGATCTAAAGCAAAAGAGTTTAAAAAGCGAGCAAGAGAACAAGCTTGCAAATGAAAATATAAGCTCGCTTAAAAAAGAGCTTGAGAGGGCAAATGCTCTAAATAAAAAGCTTGAAAAGCAAAATTTAGACGCAAACTCAACTCTAAATGAGCTAAGCAAAAAGCTAAGTTTAAGCGAGGAGAGCCTTAAAAAGAGCCAAGAAGAGCTAAAAGCACTTGATACAAAGACAACTAAATTTATAAAAACGCTATTTGATCAAAACCAGACCATCTCTTTGCAGTCACAAAAACTTGGCTCAAACGAGGGCGAGCTAAAGAATTTGAGCGCAAAGCTTGATCTAAAAGATGCGAAGATAAAAGAGCTTGAAGAAAATGTCACAAAGACAAGCCAGATGCTAATAGCCAAGCAAAACGAGCTAGAAACTCAAAAAAGAACGCTAAAGATCGATATGCAAAACTATGAAATTTTGCGCCAGCAGATAAATATGCTACAAAAAAAGATAGTTGATACCTCAACATTTTTAACTGACAACAACAAAAGTGGCGGCAAAAATTTACTAAGCTTGCAAAATGAACTAGAAAATGCAAAGCAAAAGCTAAATGAGAGCAACAAGACGATCGAGAGGCTAAATTCAAAGATAAGTGAGCTAAGCTCGAGCGGTCATAAAGGCGGAGCCGTAAATGCTCAGATCATCGAGCTTCAAAAAGATATAGAGCAAAATTTAAATAGGCAAGACGAGCTTGAAAATGAAAATGTAAATTTAAAAAATATCTTACAAGCTACGACCAAGCCTGAAACCCCAACAAAGCTCGTCCTCATCTCTAGCATCGAGTGTGACGATATGGACTCAAAGGACAAAGTGAGCATAATGTGCAAAAACAGAGTGAGCGAGTTTTTGCAGAGATTTAACTCAAACTATATGTATGAGATCATCCCGATCGTGGATAAGAAAAATTTTGTCATCCCATCAAATGTCGCTCAAAATATCAAAAAAGATGACCTTGGCAAGCTAAATAACTATGTAAATTACGGCGTTGGTAAAGAGCGTGCAAAGGCTGCGGCTGAGCTTATAAAAGAGGAATTTGGCGACTTTGCAAGGATCAGCTTTAGCTCCGAAGTGATAGTAAAAGATGTGACGCGCGGCTTTATCATCAAGGTTTATAGATGATCTTAGCCCAGCTTGAAAATGGCTATCGCTACAACAGCGATACGCTCGTTCTTTATGATTTTATTTGCGCGAGCTTTGGCGAAATTTCTGGCAGAGTTTTGGACGTTGGAGCAGGGTGTGGGATACTTGGACTTTTGCTTAAGCGTGACTTTAAAAAGATAGATCTAAGCATGCTTGATCTTTTAGAGCTAAATAGCGAAATTTCTAGCTATAACGCAAAGAACAACTACTTAGAGGCTAGAGCCATAACGGCTGATTTTGCAAATTTTAAAGATAGTGAGAAATTTGATCTAATCATATCAAATCCGCCTTTTTATCATGACGGTGTTACAAAAAGCCAAAATGAGCACATAAAAGTTAGTAGATATGCAAGCTCACTAAATTTAAAGGATTTTATAAGAGGCTTAAGCGTAAATTTAAAGCCACATAAAAGGGCGTTTTTTTGCTATGCGCCAGATGATCTTAGCGAGATAGCGGCATGCTTAAAAGAGTATAAACTAAATTTGGTGAGCTTAAAATTTATCCATACCAAAAAGGATAAGCCAGCAAATTTGGCTTTGCTTGAAGTGCGAAACAACTCAAACTCAAAGCTAAAAGTCCTGCCGCCTCTTGTGATGAGCGAAGATGGCTCGCACACGAAAGAGGCAAGCGAGATCTTTAAAAAAGCAGATACAAACAGCATCTCTTACAAGGAGATAGCGTGAGGGCTGATGGTTTTAGCTATGAGTTTGATCCTAGCTTTTGCGAGAGTTGCGGAGGCAAATGCTGCACTGGCGAGAGCGGCTACATCTGGATAGATGAGGGTGAAATTTTAAAATTTTGCGCTGCTTTTGATATGCCAAAAGATGAGTTTGAGAGCAAATTTTTAATACGTGTCGGGCTTAGACGAAGCATCAAAGAAAAGCCTTATGATGACGGTTTTGCTTGCATATTTTTTGACGAGAAAAATAAAAACTGCTCGGTCTATGAGCTAAGACCTAAGCAGTGCAGGACATTTCCGTTTTGGGATTATTTTAAAAAAAATTTAAAGGAGCTAAGAGCAGAATGCATTGGCGTAAAATTTTAATAATTTTTATAAGCGTATTTTTTAGCACGCATCTGCTTGCAGATGACAACAAAAGTGTAAATTTACGCCTAATGCAAGCTCTCATCTCGCAAGATAGTGGCGATGTAAATGCTAGCATCCAGACCTATCTTGGGCTTTTTAAAGAGACAAATCAAAAGACCTATCTAAAAGAGGCGATCAAGCTAGCCTTTGCCACAAAAAATGAAAATTTAGATAGCCTCATGGCTGAGGGCGAGAAGAGCTTAAAAGATGATAGCGATTTTATCAGGATTAAGGTTGCAAATTTAGTCAATCTATCTAAGCTAAACGAGGCAAAAGAGCTTATGCAAGAGCTTGCCACAAAAGAGCCAAATGCTCAAAATTTGCTCATGCTTGGCACTATTTGTATGATGCAAAATGATACGGTAACGGCGCTAAAATACTTTGAAGAGGCATACTCGCTAAAGCCTGAAGAGGAGAATTTGCTCCGCATCGTTGATATACTTTTAAACCGCATGGACAATGTAAATGATGCGACAAAATACCTCGAGAAATTCCGCGAGGAGCAGGGCTGCACTCAAAAGACATGCGAGCTTTTGGCTGAAATTTACTCTCAGCAAAGAAATTTCCCAAAGGTGATCGAGCTTTTTGAAGAGATATACGACATCACTCACGACACCTCTTATCTTGACAAGATCGTGCAGTATTTTGTCTATGCTAAAAATTATAAAGCGGCTATTGAAATTTTGAAAAAATATGGCTACAACGACGCTACGCTGATGGATCTTTACGCTGCGACTGGAAATTTTGGCGATGCATACGTTTTAGCGGTTAAAATTTATAACGATAGCAGGGATCTAAATTTCTTAGCAAAGGCTGCCATCTACGAATATGAGATGAACAAAGATAGCCTAGATGAGAAAAAGATCACTGATATCTTAGATAAATTTGAAGCTAGCGTGCCAAAGCTTAATAACGATATGTTTTTTAACTACTACGGCTACTTGCTCATTGATCACGAGATAGACCCTAGAAAGGGTGTGGAGATGGTGCAAAAAGCACTTGAGATCTCGCCAGACTCGCCTTACTATGAGGACTCGCTAGCGTGGGGTTATTTCAAGCTTGGCGAGTGCAAAAAGGCAAAGGGCATAATGATGCACGCTATGAAAGATGTTGATTTTAAGGCTTCAAAAGAGGCAAAGGAGCACTTGCACCTCATCGAGCGCTGCATAATAAATTTAAACAAAAGGCTTAAAAAATGATACTTGATGAGATCATAAAAAAGACAAAAGAGGATCTAAAAAAGCGAAAAGCTGACTATCCACAGGAGTGGCTAGGTCGCTCGCTCGCATACAACCCATACGTGCCAAGAGACGTTCTAAGCGCACTTAGATCAAGTAAAGATGAGCCTATAAAGATCATAGCCGAGATAAAAAAAGCAAGCCCAAGCAAGGGCGTGATAAGAGAGGACTTCGAGCCGATAAAAATAGCGCAGGAGTACGAGCAGTACGCAAATGCTTTTAGTATTTTAACTGAGCCTCATTGGTTTAAGGGCGATATAGAGTACATCACCCAGGTGCGCCGCTACGCTTCAAGGCCGATCCTTAGAAAAGACTTTATCGTTGATAAGTATCAAATTTTAGAAGCACTTGTTTATGGAGCGGACTTTATCCTGCTCATCGCCAAAGCACTAACGCAAGGCGAGCTAAAAGAACTACTTGAGTACGCGCACCACTTGGGGCTTGAGGTCTTAGTAGAGACCCATGACGCGAGCGATGTGAAAAAGGCGATCTTTGCAGGAGCAAATATAATAGGGATAAATCATAGAAATTTAGATGATTTTACGATGGATATGAGCCTTTGCGAGAAGCTCGTGCCGCTTTTGCCAAATGGCAAGATAATAGTCGCAGAAAGCGGACTTTACGAGCATGAGCAGCTTCGCGAGCTAAGTAAGATCGGAGTTGATGCTTTCTTGATCGGAGAGCATTTTATGAGACAAGATGATATAAAAAATGCCGTTAAAAAGATAAAGGAGGGCGAGTGATGCAGCACCTTTGTGCCCCTTGGAGAAGCGAGTATTTCAGCGCAAAAAAAGATAGTTGCGTATTTTGCGAGGTGATAAATTCAAAAGAGGACGACGAGAAAAATGGCGTGCTTTTTCGTGCTAAGCACTGCTTTGGGATCATGAATTTATATCCGTATTCGCCAGGACATTTTATGATCATACCAAACCACCACACCGACAAGATCGAGGAGCTTGACGAGCAGACGTGGTTTGAGATGAGTAAATTTGTAAGGCTTGGGGTTGAAATTTTAAAGCGTGAGCTTCACGCACAGGGCGTAAATATCGGTATGAATTTAGGCAAGGCAGCAGGCGCTGGCATAGCTGAGCACGTGCACTATCACCTTGTGCCAAGGTGGAGCGGGGATACAAATTTCGTCACAACGATCGCTGATGTGAGAGTAAATGGCACGCCTTTTCATCCGCTTTATCAAAAGCTAAAAAAGGCTTTTAGTGGCGTTATTTGAGATTGACATAGAGCAGTGGCTTGAAAAAAGAGGCGAGTTTGAAGTCCTAATAGACGCTAGATCGCCGCATGAGTATGCCTACTCGCACATAAAAGATGCGATAAATTTATACGCGCTTGATGATGCTGAGCACAAAGAGGTAGGCACGATCTACAAAAGTGACAGAGCCCTAGCAAAGAGCCTTGGTGCAAAATACATCTGCAAAAATTTGCAAAATATCATCGACGAGGTCTATAAAAGGTGCAGGGTCGGCTCAGCTATTGGCATCTACTGCGCAAAGGGCGGACTTAGATCAAGCTCGGTTGGCTTTGTGCTAAGCATGATAGGATATAGGGTTTTTAGGCTAAATGGCGGCTACAAGGCTTATAGAAACCATGTTTTGGAGTTTTTTGAGCGTCCGCTAACAACTAAATTTATAACCCTTTTTGGCAACACTGGCTGCTATAAAAGTAAGCTTATAAGGGCACTTTCGCCATCAATAGACCTTGAAGCGATGGCAAATCACCTAGGCTCAGTTTTTGGCGCGATAAACGGCGCGCAGCCAAGCCAAAAGTGCTTTGAAGATGCGTTATTTGAGGAGCTTTCTGCACTAAAAGATCAAATTTGCTTTATCGAGGGTGAGAGCAGAAGGATCGGCTCGCTAACACTTCCAAAAAGCCTTTATGAAGCGATGAGAAGAGGCATCTGCGTTGAGATTAGCGCGAGCTTGGAGAATAGAATTTCTTGCATCACAAGCGACTATAAAAGTGTGGATAAAACCTTTTTTGATGAGTGTATAAAGAAAATTTCGCCCTTTATCGACAAAGAAGCCAGAGATGAGGCGGTGGCTAAATTTAACGAAAACGACATCGCCAAAGTGGCTGAAATTTTACTTACAAAATACTACGACAAGGTCTATAAGAAAAATGAAAACATTGATGTTTTTGTAAGCTCTGATGATCTTGACGAGGCAGTAAAAAAGCTAAATTTGATAAGAGCTGAGGCGAAAATTTAAACCCCTTTGACGCTTTGTTTGGGCTAAATTTCATCTATAAATTTAAATTTGCTCTCTTTTGACTTGGTTAAATTTACTTTTAAATTTAAAAATTGCTAGATCAAATTCGCTCTTAAGTTTAAAATAGACCTCTTTTTGCACTTAAAATGGCTTAGTTTAAGGCTATTTTTATATCAGAACATAAGATTTCTTGCTATTTTTGTGAAATTTCTAGTTAAATTTATCTGTTTATCTGGGATTGGCTGGATTGGCTGGATTGGCTGGATTGGCTGAAAAGCCACGCCAAAATTTACACCGACAAACTCAAATTTAAAAATTTACCGCTCAAATTTCTTAAAATACTAAAAATATTACGTTAAATTATATGTAAAATACTTTGTAATATCCTTGCTTCAGCGTTAAAATTTTTTCAAAGAATTTAAGATAACGCCCAAATTTCGCTAAAAAGTTAAAATGGATTTAAAATGCTTTGGGATATAATTTGCGATAAATTTATCAAAAGGCTAAAGTGATGATAAAACAAATTTCTGGTTCGCAGATGATAAGCGAAGCCTTGCACGAAGAGGGCGTTGACATAGTCTTTGGCTATCCAGGCGGCGCAGCCTTAAATATCTACGACGAGACATATAAACAAACTTATTTTAAGCATGTCTTGGTTCGCCACGAGCAAGCGGCCGTGCACGCAGCAGACGGATACGCAAGGGTTAGCGGCAAAGTGGGCGTTGCATTTGTGACAAGTGGTCCTGGCTTTACAAACGCAGTTACAGGCCTTGCTACGGCTTACAGCGACAGCATCCCAGTTGTGCTTATAAGTGGTCAAGTACCAACCTTTATGATCGGCACAGATGCATTTCAAGAGATCGATGCGGTCGGAATTTCACGCCCCTGTGTCAAACACAACTTCTTAGTAAATAGCGTCGAGGAGCTACCTCGCATCATAAAAGAGGCGTTTTACATCGCAAGATCAGGCCGCCCAGGACCAGTTCATATCGACATCCCAAAAAACGTCACTTCAAGGCTTGGCGACTTTGTCTATCCAAAAGAAATTTCTATCCCAAGCTACAAGCCGACCTACAAAGGCAACTCTAAGCAGATCAAAAAAGCAGCTGCTGTGATAAATGAAGCAAAGAGACCACTTCTTTATATAGGCGGCGGTGCAGTCGCGTCAAATGCTAGCGAGATCATCCGTAAATTTATGCAAAAAACAGGCATTCCAGCAGTCGAGACACTTATGGCTCTTGGCGTGCTTGACGCAAAAGATGAGCTAAATTTAGGCATGGCGGGCATGCACGGCAGCTACGCTTCAAATATGGCGCTTAGCGAGTGCGACCTTCTCATCTCACTTGGCGCTAGATTTTGCGATAGGGTCACAGGCAAAACTGACGAGTTTGCCAAACATGCAAAGATCATCCATATCGACATCGATCCAAGCTCTATCTCAAAGATCATAAACGCCCATTTTCCGATAGTTGGCGACCTTACAAACGTGCTAAGCGAGCTTTATGAGGAGGTGAAAGGTGAGCCTAAAAACTATGCGCCTTGGAGAGAAATTTTAGATAGATATCAAAAGCTAAATCCTCTTGGCTACACAGATAGTGACAAGGTCTTAAAGCCTCAATGGGTGGTTGAAGAGACCGCAAAAATAGTTGGCCCTGAGGCTATCATCGCAACTGACGTTGGTCAGCACCAGATGTGGGTAGCGCAGTTTTATCCATTTAACCGCGCAAGGCAGCTTGTCACAAGTGGCGGTCTTGGCACGATGGGATACGGCCTCCCTGCAGCGATCGGAGCAAAGTGCGCTATGCCTGATAATCTAGTCATAAATTTCACCGGCGACGGCTCGATACTTATGAATATCCAAGAGTTGATGACCGCTTATGAGACAAATGTCCCTGTCATAAACATCATCTTAAACAACAACTTCCTAGGCATGGTGCGCCAGTGGCAGACATTTTTCTATGAAAAGCGCTACTCATCGACTGATCTTAGCTTGCAGCCTGATTTTGTAAAGATCGCTGAGGGATTTGGCGGCGTTGGCTTTGTTTGCAAGAGCAAAGATGAGTTTAAAAAGGCTTTAAAAGAGGCGATCAAGAGCAAAAAATCAGCTCTTATCGATGTTAGGATCGACCGCTTTGAAGACGTGCTTCCTATGGTTCCAGCAGGGGCTGCGATTTATAATATGATATTAAAGAGCAAGGAAGAAAAATGAGTATCAGAAGAACGATTTCGGTTATAGTTTTAAATGAACATGGCGTTTTAGCTAGGATTTCTGGGCTTTTTGCGGGCAGGGGCTACAACATCGACACGCTCACAGTCGCTCCGATACCTGAGAGCAACTTCTCAAGGCTAAGCATCGTCACAAGCGGCGATGAGAGAGTTTTAGAGCAGATCGTAAAACAGCTTCACAAGCTCATCCCAACATATAAAGTCATAGAAAGTGGCGAATTTGTCGAAAAAGAGATGGCACTTGTGAAAATCCCGCTTGGTGAAAATTTCGCTGGTCTTGAGGTGATACTAAAGACATACAATGGCATCGTCACAAACACAAATGAAAACTACATCGTTGTCATGGTGGCTGACGATGCGAGCAGGATAGAGAGCTTTTTAAAATCGATCAAGAAATTTAACCCAGTTGATGTCGTGCGCGGCGGATCTGTGATAATGGATATATGATGAAACTAAGCGAAATAGCCTTAAAAGTAAATGCTACTTTTAGCGGAGAAGATCTTGAAATTTTTGCTCTAAATTCTTTAAAAAATGCAAATAAAGCTGAGCTAACATACTGCGATGGCGAGAAAAATGCTAAATTTATAAGCACTTCAAACGCTGGAGCCATCTTGGTGACAAAATCGCTTTTAGACTTAGTGCCAGCTGGCATGGTAGCGCTTGTGTGCGACAACCCGCACCTTGCGTTTGCTATCCTTAGCAAAATTTACGCTAAGCCACTTTTTTGCAAGCCAAAACCATCAAATATCGCCGAGAGTGCAACTATAATGCCAAATGTCTATATCGGCTCAAACGTGAGCGTGGGCGAAAACACGATAGTGATGGCTGGGGCGTTTTTGGGCGATAACGTGAGTGTCGGCAAAAACTGCATCATCCACCCAAACGTCGTCATCTATAATGACTGCGTGGTGGGCAACGAGTGCCACCTGCTAGCAAACTGCGTCATCGGCAGCGACGGCTTTGGTTATGCGCATACAAAAACTGGTGAGCATGTGAAAATTTATCACAATGGCAATGTTGTTTTGGGCGATTTTGTCGAGATCGGCGCTTGCACGACGATAGATCGTGGCGTTTTTGAAAGCACAATGATCGCAAACTACACAAAGATAGATAATCTTGTTCAAATAGGCCATAACTGCGAGCTTGGAAATGGCTGCCTCATCGTATCACAAACTGGGCTTGCTGGCTCAACAGTGCTAGGCAGAAACGTCGTAATGGGCGGACAAAGTGGCTCGGCCGGTCACGTAAAAGTGGGCGACTTTGCGCAGATTGCAGCACGTGGAGGCGTGAGCAAAGACCTACCTGGAGGCAAAAAATATGCTGGAGCTTATCCGATAATGGAGCTTTCAGAGATGTTTAAAATCCAGGCTAAGATGATTAGATTTTTTAGAAAAAACTAAAAATTGCAATAACGTAGCTAGAAGATCATCTCATTAAGAAAAAATAACTTCAAATTTACTTGGCAGGTTGGATCAACTTGCCAAGCTTTCATATAAAATTTATACAAAAAAATATCTAAAAATAGGGCGGTTTAGCTATTTAGAAATATGACTAAACGCCTAGAAATTTAGCAAGGGCAAAATAAAATATAGCCGATGAGATAGCAGCTGCAGGAAGCGTAATGAGCCAAGCTAAGATGATAGGTCTTACCATTTTCCAGTTTGCATTTTTATTTACGATACCAATGCCCAAAACAGCGCCTATTAGGATATGCGTTGAGCTAACTGGTATGCCAAGCTTTGTTGCTAGAAGTATGACGATACTTGAGGCAAGCTCCGCGCTAAAGCCAGTCGTCGGCAAAATTTCAGCTAGTTTTGAGCCAATAGTTGTGATCACTTCTTTGCCTAAAAACCAGAGTCCAACAACAAGCGAGATGCCAAAGGTTACCATTGCGATGCTTGGTATGGGTGAGCTTTCGTTTATAGAGCCAGTTTTTAGCACGTCAAGCACGGCTGCAAATGGTCCAACTGCGTTTGCGATGTCGTTTGCGCCATGTGAAAAAGCAAAAGATGAAGCGGTAAAAATTTGAAACCATGAGAAAATTCTATTGATGCTCTTTTCGCTATCGTTTTTGCTCATGACGTTTATGATAGCAAGGCTTGCAAGATACGCTAGAGCGCCGATGACAAAGATGATCCAGACTGTTTGGATGATGCTAAAGGCTAAATTTATATGCTCAAGCCCTTTAAAAAGCATCATTGATGAGATAACCATCGCAGCAAATCCAGCGATGATAGGGATGTGCTTTTTCATCGCTTTAAAAGTATCTATCTCTTTTTCGCTATCTTTCATGATGCGAATTTTTGAGCGGTACTCGCTGTATTCAGTGGTTTCGATCTCGTCCTCATCGATAACTGCGATCTTTGAAAGAGTGGCTATCTGCTCCTCAGCTGGCTTTGTTTTAAGCGCTTTTATGAAGCTTTCTTTATAGGCTTTTCTCTCAGCTTTTAGCGCTTTTAAATTTGTCTTTAGCTCGTGCGTTGGCTCGATTATTTTGCTCTTTACATAGCCAAATATAATGTAAGACATCACGCCACCAAGCAGTGGTGAGATGACCCAGCTAACGGCGATCCTGCCGATCTCGCCCCAAGAGACCATATTAAATGGCTCAGGATCTTTTATCATAAAACCCATGGCAAGTCCTGCGCCAACGATGCCGCCAACGATCGAGTGAGTTGTCGAGACTGGCAAACCCTTTTTAGACGCATAAAATAGCCAAAGACCAGAGCTTAGAAGGGCTGAGATCATGATGATGACAAATTTCATCGGGTTTATGTCGCTTGGAAATTTCACGATCTCGTTTCTAATGGTATTTGTAACCTCAGATCCTGCGAATATCGCACCGCTAAGCTCAAAAATAGCGGCGATAACGAGAGCTTGTTTTAGTGTGAGTGTTTTTGCGCCAACGCTTGTGCCAAAGCTGTTTGCAACGTCATTTCCGCCGATATTAAACGCCATAAAAAGACCAAACATGCCAGCGATCAAGAATAAAAAGTAGTTATTTGTCGGGATGTATTGATAGCCCCAAACGAAAAATCCAACGCTGCAAATCGCAAAAATAACTAACGCCAAGAAGTTATCTCGAAGCAATCAAGCCCCCTTGTAAGAGTTTTTAGCAAAATTATATCTTGAAAATTATTAAAGTTTTTAGAATTTTCTCACTTTAAATGATACTAAATTATTATATGTTAGAATTTGGCAAAAATATTAAGGATAAATTTTGGTTATAGCGATCGATCTTGGCTCAAACACCTTTCGCGTGGCACTTATAAAAAAAGTGCAAAATGGCTTTGGTAACGAGCAAATTTATGAAAAGATAGTTGGAGCTGCAAGGGGCTTAAACGAAAGTGGCAAGATAGGCTTGGAGGCTAAAAATAGGCTCTTTGTTGCGATAATGGAGGCTAAAAGCAAATTTGACTTTACTAAATTTAAATGCGTGGCAGTTGCGACTGAAGCTTTTAGGGTGGCATCAAATAGCGAAGAAATTTTTAGTGAGATAAGAGAGAAATTTGGCATAAATTTTCATATCATTGATGGGCAAGCTGAAGCAAAACTTACATTTTTAGGCGTGCAAAATGCCTTAAGAAAGCTTGGCATAAATGATAAATTTAGCATCATCGACATCGGTGGTGCAAGCTCCGAGATAGGTGAAGAGGGAAAATTTATAAGCTTTAAATTTGGCATCATCACCTTTTACGAGAGGTTTAAGACGCTTGATTTGATGCAAGAAAATGCAGAAATTTATACAAAAGAGGCAAGGGAATTTCTAACAAGTCTTGACAATAGACTTATCGTGCTAACTTCTGGTGTGCCGACCACTATCGCAGCGCTAAAGCTTGGGCTAAACTACGAAAGCTATGATCCAAAAAAAGTGAGCGGGTATGAGCTTAAAAATGACGATCTTGCTTGGTTTGTAAATGAGCTTTTAAAGATGGATGATAAAAGTGCTGATGCAGCAGTTGGAAGAAGTAGAAAGTATCCGCTCATCGCTGGAACGCTGCTTTTAAAAGAGCTTTTAAGCGGGCAAAAAGCGAAATTTATAGTAATAGACGATGGGCTTAGAGAGGGCGTTGGGGCGGCTTATCTGCAAGGCATATTTCAAGAAATTATCACAAAATTTTAGTTATGATTTCAAAAATTTAAAGGAGAGAAAATGAGTATAAGAGAGCAAATTTTAGCTGATATAAAAGAGGCTATGAAGGCAAAAGATGAGTTTAAAAGGGACACTTTAAGAACGCTAAATGCAGCACTTAAGCAAGTAGAAGTCGATCAAAGGATCGAGATGACGGACGAGGTCGTGCTTCCGCTACTTCAAAAAGAGATCAAAAAAAGGGCTGACTCGGTTGAGCTCTATCTAAAGGGAGCAAGAGAGGATCTAGCCAAAAAAGAGCAAAGCGAGATCGAGCTTATCAAAGCATATCTGCCAGCTCAGCTAAGCGATGATGAGCTAAAAGAGAAGATCAAAAGCATTATTGAAAAAGTTGGTAAAAATTTAGGCGCTGTGATGAAAATGGCAAAAGATGAGATCGGAGCGAGCGCTGAAGCAAAACGCATAAGCATAATCGCAAAAGAGCTTTTGAGTTAAATTTTTAAATACACTTTCTAAAAGCCTGTGCGTTAAATTTAATGTGCAGGCTTTAAAATTACTTTATTATTAAATTTGAGAGCGATAAATTTTTAAATTTGGGCTAGGGCGGTTTGCTAAATTTAAATTTATATTTTAAAGCAGGGATTTAATTTAATCTTTAGTTTTAAAATCAACAATAAAACATTATAGATTTTAAATTTGAAAAAATTAAGGAAGTAAAATTTAAAGTAGAAAGTTGGCTAAATTTGAGCTTCTTGTCTCGCTATAAATAGCAAAATCCAAAAACAATTTTTCTTGCAAACTCCAAATTTGCTTGGCACTGTCCTCAAAGTGCCAGACGTTATGGTGGCAAAAGGCGCATTTTAAAGCTTTGCCGCAAAAATGGAGACTTTAAAAAGCAGAATTTATGAAGTCTAACTAAATTTTAACCTTGTTTTGTAGTGAAAAATTCGTAAATTTAAAAACAAAATCTCTTAAATTTACAGACTTTTATAAAATATCCATCCAAAAACAAATCTAGATAAATTTTTAGCCTTGTTTTATAGCTACCTTTCTTACCAAAAGAGGTAAATTTTAAAAATCACTAAAATTGCAAAATACACTTGCAAGCACAATAAAAAAAGAATTTGATATATAAATTTAAAAAGCTAGACCCAAGGCGAGTCTAGCAAATTTGAAGTTATTTTGAAGCGACCATTTCGTTGTATGAGTTAAATATCTCTCTGCTAAGATCTTCAAGCTTTCTAAACTCAGTGACAAAATGTTTTAAATTTTTCTCGTTATAGCCCTTGCCAGCTTCTGTCAAGATAGCTTTGATGTTTTTGTTAAACTCATCTACCAAATGGCGTGATTTCTCGTAAGTTTTAGTATGACTAAAGCTCTTTGCGCACTCATTTTCATACCACGCTACAAGATCGTCTGCGTCTTTTGCTATATCATCGCTGTAACCTTGCTCATTTACCGTATCTGAATAAACGCCCACTTTATAGACGATGATAGCTATCTTTGCAATGATGCCAAAGGTTTTATCTTCTACATATTTTGATCTTTGGGCTGTCTCTTTTGCATTTTGGTTAAAGCTAGCTAAAGTTTGCTTGAAATTTTCAACATTTGCCGTGGCGATCTTTGAGATTTCATCTATCTTTTTAGAATTTTCATCTATATCTTTGGCTTCTTGCTGAAGTGTTTGGATATTTACGCCGATCTCGTGTGTCGCTTTTTGGGTATTTTCAGCTAGTTTTCTAACCTCATCAGCGACAACTGCAAAGCCACGTCCATGCTCGCCTGCGCGTGCCGCCTCGATGGCTGCGTTTAGAGCTAGCAAATTTGTCTGTTCAGCTATATCTTTTATCAAATTTACAACCGAAGTGATATCGTCTGTTCTGCTATTTAGCGTACTTATGGCGTGGCTTGAGCCCTCTATCAGCTCCTCAAGTGAGCTCATATTTACGCTTAGCTCATTGATGCTTTGCGTCGTATCCTCGGCGATTCTAGCCGTATCTTTTGCCATGAGTGCCATTTGGCTAAGGTTTTTGATACTCTCATTTAGATCGTTTCTAACATCTTCTATGCCGTCGTTGCCATTGCCAAGTGTGTCAAGCTCTTTTGAAAGCAGACCTCTTACTTTACTTTTTTGACCTTCTTTTATGCCAACAACACCATGGCTCATGAAAGTAGCATTTTGTTTAAAGGTTCCACGAAATCCCTCTGTAAAGATATTTCTATATGTTAGTCCGCTTTGAGCAGCATCTATCGAGGTTGAAATTTCTCTTTGAAGTGCTTCTACTTGATCAAGCAAGTCATTTATACCAAGTGCTACTTCATAAAGTGGGTCATTTTCTTTTACATTTACTATCCTAGGCTCTAAGATGCCGTTTCTAGCTGAGCCTACTACGCTTAAAATTTCATTTATAGAGTCAAGTTTTTTTCCAAACATATTATAGCCTTTGTAGGTTATTTACAAATTCATCATAACTTAGATTTTTTTCGTTTAAAAAATCAGTTAAAAATTTCATCGAAGCATCCATGCCACCGCTCTTTTCTACAGATAATAACTTTTGATATATAGGCTCTATCACCTCAATCGCCTTTGGATTTGGCTTGCGTCTAACTGAGTAGTAACCAACCGTGTTATTGCGGTCATCAACTGAGGCTGTGATGTTTGCAAAGACCCAGTAATATCCACCATCAAAGCTTTTGTTTTTGACATAAGCAAAAATTTCTTTTTTATCTTTTATATGCTCCCAAAGTAGCTTAAAAATAGCTCTTGGCATATCTGGGTGTCTTACGATGTTGTGAGGCTTACCCAAAACTTCAGCTTGCTTTGCTCCAACTATCTTTAAAAATGGCTCGTTACAATATGTAATACGTCCTTTTAAGTCGGTCTTTGAGACCAAAAAGGCGCTCTCTTCGACCATGTGTTCTTTGTTTTCAGACATCTTCTCTCCTTTAAGATTTTAATTATTTTAGTTTTTAACGGCTTTTGATAGATCCCACATCGGCAAAAATATACCAAGAGCTAGTAAAAGCACCATGCCCGCTATAAAAACGAGCAAGATAGGCTCGATATAGTTTGAGATATTATCAATAATATCGTTAAATTTCATCCTGTAATAGTCAGTTACTTTTCCAGTCATATCGTCTAAGCTACCGCTTTGCTCGCCAGCGCTTATCATCTGTATGAGCATATTTTCATATAAATTTGTATCTCTAAAGGCCTCCGTTAGGCTAACACCCCTACCAACAAGTATCTTAACGCCGCTTAGCTTCTTTTTGATATCCTTGTTTGAGACTGTTATCACAGCCGTATCAAGGGCATCTGCTATAGGCAAACCAGCACGAACAAGCTCTGTAAAGATGAGGTTAAACCTACTCATATTTGAATAAAATATGATCTTGCCGATGAGATAGACTTTCAAAAGGTATTTATCGACCTTATCTTGAAATTCTTCACTATCAAGGTAGTATTTTCTAAGTAAATATCCGATAAATGCAAGTGCTCCAAGGATATAAAAGCCGTAGTTTGTCATGACGTATTCGATATTTAGCAAAATTTTAGTTGGCAGTGGTAGCTCTGCATTTAACTGCTCGAAAATTTCTCTAAACTGTGGCACAACAAGTATCATAAGGATAACAAAGGCTATGATGATCGCACAGATGACGGTTATCGGGTAGCGGATAGCTTTTTTAAATTTTTGCTGATTATCCCAGACTTCTTGCAAGATTGAGGCGAGCTTTGCAAGCGCGTCAGCCATATTACCAGTGCTCTCACCAAGCCTTATCATCGCTAGCGTCACGTCGCCAAGCTCTTCTTTAAAATTTTCTATGCTATTTGTGAGGCTTGAGCCTTGATTTAGCTCCTCATCTATGGTTTGAAATATAAATTTCAGGCGCTTATCCTCGGTGGAGTTTGCAACCTCTTTAATGCTATCGTGGATAGAAATTCCAGCATTTGTCATAACGCTAAGCTGTCTTATGGTGGCAACCAAATTTGGGATTTTGACCTTTGGACTAGTAAAAGCCTTTGCGATCACATTTTGTAAATTTTCAAAGTTATTTATGCTAGAAGTTTGCGTCTCTTTGATCTTTACGATCATACCAGTGACATTTGCTTTATCTTTGATCTCGCTTTTATTGTTCGCTCTTAGGCTCATCTTATGGCGTTTGCCGTTTTGGATGTACTCAACCTCAAAGTATTTCATATCTTAGCAACCCTATAAACTTCTTCAAGCGTAGTTATGCCATTTGCCGCTCTTATGACACCATCATGGAACATATCTATAAAACCCTCTTCGTAAGCTACGCTTTTAAGCTCATCTTTAGAAGCGCCATTTGCGACCATACTTGCTATATGGTCACTAATAGGTAAAATTTCACTTATCATTTCACGTCCAAGATACCCTGTTTGTGAGCATTGCGGACATCCGACACTTTTGTAAAACTGATAGTTTTCAGGGACAAATTTCTTAACCTCGTCAAATGCCTTTTGAGATAGAGTGATCTTTTGTTTGCAGTGTGGGCAGAGCTTTCTAACAAGCCTTTGAGCCTCTATGCAAACGAGCGCGCCACTTACTAGATAAGGCTCGATACCCATATCTATCATACGAGGAAGCGCGCTAATGGCGTCATTTGTGTGAAGTGTAGAAAAGACAAGGTGACCAGTAAGTGCCGCTTGTATCGCTATGCGAAGCGTCTCTTGATCCCTGATCTCGCCTATCATTATGACGTCTGGGTCTTGTCTCAAAATAGAACGGAGCGCTGAAACAAAGGTAAGACCAGCCTTTTCATTTACATGCACTTGTTGGATCATATTTAGCTGATACTCAACCGGGTCTTCAACTGTTATGATCTTAGTTTTTACGCTTTTTATATCATTTAGCGCACCATAAAGTGTAGTAGTCTTACCTGATCCTGTTGGACCAGTGACTAAAATGATACCATAAGGTGCTTTCATGCTCTTTTTAAATTTAGCAAAGTTATCAGGATGCATGCCAAGATCTTCTAAATTTATAATAACCTTTGACTTATCAAGAATTCTTAAAACTATACTTTCGCCATTTAATATAGGTAGCGTCGAGATACGAAAATCATACTCTTTGTCTAAAATTTGAGCTGAAAATCTACCATCTTGTGGGCGGCGGCGCTCTGCGATATCCATGTTTGAAAGTAGCTTCATACGGCTAACCATCGGCGGATAGATATCTTTATCAAATATAAATGTCTCACTTAGCATGCCATCGATCCTGCTTCTTACGATGCAGTTTGTCTCAGTTGGCTCGATGTGAATGTCGCTGGCTCTGCTTTGGATAGATGTTTTTAAAATGATCTCTATTAGCTTTAAAATTCCAGAGTTTTCACTGTTTTGACCTTGGCTAGCTGAGCTTGAAAGCTCTCTTCTGATCTCTGTTATCACATCTTTTATGCTCTCATTTAGTGCTAGCTTGCTTATATATTTTTCTATCTGAGTTGGCTGAGCGATGGCAACTTTTAGTAGTTTTCTATTAAATAAATTTTGCACCTTATCTTGAGCCATAACGTCAAATGGATTTTTAAAAGCGACATATACGCTTATCTCATCTTCTTTTACTGGGATCGCGCTATATGTCTTTAGCTGAGCGGTGCTTAGCTTCTCGCTGATGCGGTAGTCGATATCGATATCATCAAGGTCAAAGTATAAAACCTTAAATTTCTCGCTTATAAATTTAACAAAAGCCTTTATATCAAGCTCAAGGTCGTTTGAAATTTCATCGATATTTACATGTCCTCTTCTATAGATATCAGACAAAATTTCCATAAAGTCTTCATCATTTAGTAAATTTTCATCTCTTAAAATTTTAACAAGACCTTTGCCTTCTTGCTCGCTTATCTGCTTTATCTTTTCTATATCTGATGTGCTTAGTTTGCCGTTTTGTTCTATATTTTTTAAGATTACATTTTCTACATTTTTCATTATCTATACTCTATTTGTGATTTCAGGTCGTTATTTTTAAAAATTTTAAGCACTAACTTTGGTATTTGTCCATTTGTTGGGCTTATCTCATATCTTGTGTCAGAATTTGGCTCTTCAAAGATAAATGTACCAAGCTCTTCGACATACTCTTTTTTTACAAATTTATCAAACAAAAATGAAAGTATATAATCACTCTTTGGAAGTCTGATATAGCTTATATCAACGCCATCTATCATAGCGTGAAATAAGAGCTTTTTCTTAAATAAGATGTCAGCAAAATAGGCAGCATTTTCTCTTGATTTTTCGCTCTTTACTAGCTTATCAATCGGAGTTGCTAGCCTGTTTAGATCATTCATCTTTATGCAAGCGATGCCGAACATAGAAATTTGCTCTTCGTTATTTTGTGTTTTTAAAAAGTCCTCAACCTTTTGGTTGCAGACTTTTGCGTAGTTTGCACTGTTAAAGTCATCCCTAATCTCAGTTAGGCTAACAGCAAAAACTTCACAAACAAAAACAAAAAAAATAGCAAAAAATTTCATAATGTTCCACTTTTTATCTTATTTATAAGCTCATTTATCGAAGCTTTGTTTAAGTTTTTATTATACTCCCTTAGAGCTTTGACGGCATCATCACTTTGCTTTAGCTTATATTTTGACTTTGCAAAGATGATCCACGACTCCTCTAAGCTATTATCTATATCGTTTGCAGCAAGCGACCACTTTATAGCTTCTTTAAAATTATTGTTTCTAAAATTTAATCTCGCAAGTTCAAGTGCAATAGTTGGATTATTTGTCTTTAAAAATTGTTCTCTTAGCACGCTCTCTTCATTTGATGCCGAAGTTACTTGTATATTTACACGCTTTCTAGCTGGCTTTGACTCAAGATCTATCACTTCATCTTGTGGCACGCTTATGCTATTTTGTTCGGTAAGTGGCTCTTCATCAGGGATGTTTAGCTTAAGCCAACCTTGTGAGCTTCTTTGCCTTTTTGGGTCATTTTTTGAAGTGTCGTTTGTCTCGTTTATCTTTACAACCTCTTCAAGCTTTTTAGCTATCTTGTCAGCTAGCTCATCTTGCTTTTTACCCTCTTCAAATTTAGCCTTGGCAACCTCACTCTTTTGCTTTAGCTCACTAAGAACGCTTACATTTGTCTCATTTTTTTCTACCATTTTTACTGTGGTTGCATTTTTGGCTAAAACTTTATCGCTTTTATTAGCAAGACTTGGAGCTTTCTCTATGCTTAGCACTATCAATGCAGCTAGCAAAATGATGATAAGTAAAAGCTCTATGATTAAAATTTTAGAGTTTTTGGCATTAAAAATTTTATGCAAAAAGCCACCATTTTTTTTCTTGTAGCTCTCATAAAGCTTTTCTAGTCTTTGAATTTCTTGTGGTTCAAGCATCGATTAGCCCCGCATCAAGTGCAGCCATGGTGAGCATCATGGTATTTGCCTTATCACCGCTAAGCTTTGAAGGCTGATACTGCTCGTAGTATTCGCAAATTTCATAGAATTTATACATGATCTTGTTTAGCGTTCTTAAATTTCCACCGCAAAATGAGTAGGCACACTCGTAGTCTTTTTTATCAAATTTAAGGTATTTATCATAATTTTTTTGACTAAGCTTTCTTTGCAAGTATATGATGATCTCATTTACATCAGCGCTACTTAACTCGATACTCTCCCAAATTCTAGTCTGAAAATAATCTTTTGCCAAAATATCTTCATTTTCAGTTTTATGTATCGTAAAGAGAAATTTAAACATCCTAGTATCAGCCATAAGCCTTATCTTCTCGATAAGCTCAGTCGGATAGAGCTGCGCTTCATCTAGTATAACCGTCATTTGATTTTTTAAAATTTCATCTTTACTACTAAAGTCTTTTGAATAAAATTTTATAAAGCTCTCAAAGTTGTTTATATCTTCAAGCTTTTTTCCATAAATTTGCTCACAAAGTGCCTCGATAAATGTCGCCTCGCTAAAAAATGGATGCGGGAAAAAGATGAGGCTTTTATCTTCTTTTAGATCATTTGCGATCTTGTTTAGCAAAAAGGTCTTGCCGCTACCTGGCTTACCATAAAACAAGATAAGCTTAAGTGGCTTTTTTAGAGCTAAAACTATCTTGTTGTAGCAGCTTATAGAGTTGTCTAAATTTACGAAATTTAAACTCTCGTCTTCGTCTATGAAAACATCTTTTATATGTGTATAAATATTTTCGTTACTCATAGATCGATTTAGAAAATCCTAGATCTTTTAGCGACTGCTGAACTGGTTTTGGATCTTCAAGATCAACAACTCTTGGCGTGATGACAAAGATAAGCTCAGTAGTTCTTACGCCATCTCTTGTGCTTTTAAAGACACTTCCTATCAAAGGTATGTCAGCTAGAAGTGGCACAGCTGTGTTTTGCTTATCTTTGGTCTGTCCGATAAGTCCGCCAAGTATGATCGTATCGCCACTATTTACCTGAACTACGGTTGAGAGTTTTTTCTGAACTGTATCAGGGGCGATCTCTCTAATGGCTGTATTTTGTGATCTTGTGTCATCTTCTGCATATTTAAAGCTACTTAAGCTTGGGTTGATGCGAAGCATGATCTTGTTGTTATCTGAGACTTCTGGGAGTAAATTTAACAAGATACCGATAAATACAGAGTATTGCTTATAAGTTGTTGTAAGCCTGTTGTTATTGTTATTGTTGCTACCATTATCTGTCTCTTCCATGACGCGGTAGTTTATATTATCACCCACAGAGATTAGCGCTTGCTGGTTGTTTAGCGTGGTTACTTTTGGACTTGAAACGACCTTTGTTTTGCCATTTGTTTCAAGGAAATTTATCATACCATCAAGACTAAAGTTTAAATTTGCAGCGATATTTAGTGTGCGTCCAAAGCCATCGCTTAAGCTATTGCCCTTGTTTGTCCAGCTTGCATATGAGCTAGTACTAGAACCTGGGTTACCAATATATGAGTTAAATCCAAGCTCAAATTTACTCCAATCAACACCTTGTTTATACTCATTGTTTAAATCAACTGCGATGATAGAAACATCGATGATGACTTGTTTTTTAAGTCTTCTTTGCATCTCAGCTATATATTTTTCAACGCGTTTTAGCTGAGAAGGGGTAGCTGTAACAGTAATAAGTCCAGCATTTTGGTTTATGATAGGGTCTGGCGCTGTGATATGCTCACTGCTATTATTTAAGATAGCTTTTAGCTCAGCATCAAGCTTCTCCCAGAAGTCAAATTTCTCAGTTGTTCTTATCAAGTTATTTTCATTTTTTATATCGCTCGAACCATTATCGCTACTTGAACTATTGCCTACCTCTGATGGAGAGGCATCAACAGAAGCTTTTGTAATGGCTGTGCCTTCACGGATAGAGGTTATATAGTCTATTTTAAAAATTTTCGTTTGAAGCGATGAGATTTTTAAGACATTATTTGAAAACTCATAGCTTAAATTTTTCTCATTTAAAAGCAGATCAAAGACCTCGCTTAGGCTCATGTTTCTTATATTTACGCCAAAGACTTTATCATCGAGCTCTTTTTTGCTGTAAGCATCTTTTGCAACGATACTAAAATCACACATTTCAGAGAGCTGATTTAAAACATCTCCAAGACTTATGTCGTCTGTGATCTTCATACTAAAATTTTTACTCAAGCATGTGCTTGGTTTTGCCATTATAGGGGTAGCTAAAAATGAAGCTAACACCGCAGTTATAATAAATTTACTTAATTTTGATACCAACATTTTTACTTCCATTTTTAAGAGTTAGTTCTTGTTTTTCACCATCTTTTACGATGATAACCTTGCTGCCATAAACACTTGTGATATTGTAATCATCAATCATATCTCCCACTTTATACCACTTGCCATTTATATTTGCTTTATTTAGCAAAATAGCCTTTAGCATAAACCCCCTTGCAGAAGAGTATTTTGTAGTGTTTTGATCGCCTTTTGGAGCAACTGGCAAATTTAGCTTGAAAGGATCTTGCAAGCTAGAAATTTCACCGCTATTAAGCCCTTTTCTTTGCTCCTTTATCTTAACAAAAACTTCATCATAGTTTTTCATCTCGCCTTCAAACTCACTGCCAAATAGACCAAGAGATAAAATTAAAAATAAACCAAATTTTTTCATTAGTACTTCATACCCCACACAGAGATAGAGAGCTTAGCTCCTAGATCTTTTTGAGTGGAATTTATATCCATCTTGTGAAGATCTACTACGAGTTTTGACTCTTCAAGTCCGTTTATATAGCTAAGCATATCTTTAAAATTTCCAAGGCAAGTGACATCTATATTTAAAATTTGCTCTATCTTTTGGAAATTTGGCTCTTTTATATCGCTTTTAAGCTCTAAAATTTTTATATTATTTTGCTTTGCTAAAAGCACGATACTATCTATATAGTTTGCCCAGTTTTGATTGTCAAAAAGCAAAAAAGAAAGCTCTTTAAGCTTTGAATTAAAATAGGTATTAAATTTCAAAATATTCGTGTAGCGAAGTTTTAGATTGCTTAAATTTCTATTTTCTTCATTTATCTTGAAATTTCTATCGCCATCAGGAGAGCTTACTGAGGCTAGATAGTTTCTGGTGTTTTCTAACTTTGTAGAAATTCTCGTATGTTTATCAAGCTTTTCATCAAAGAAATTTTGCGCAGGATCAAAGCATAGCATATAGACAAGGTAAGCTATAATAAGCGCTGAGCCAAGGAAAATGAGGTTTGTTTCGTTTGGCTTTTTGCTATCAAAGTATTGATCTATTTTGCTTAAAATATCTTGTCTCATTGTCTAATCTCTATGCTTATATTACTTTCATACTCGTGTTTAGCGTCATCTGAGCGAATTTTTTTAGTATTTACCAAGTATTTTTCATCTTTGCTGATATCTTTGATCAACTGGGTTATCCTTTTTTCATTATCGCTAACTGCAGTTATAGTCAAATTTCTATCGTTATTTACGATGTTTGTGATATGAACTGCATTTAGATTTAAAATATCGGTAATTTTAAAAAGATTTAAACCCTTCATAGCGTAATTATCTTTTTTATTTTCGATCTCAGCAAGCAGACCTTTTCTAAAATTTAGCTTTTCATTCTCTTTTTGAGTTTGCTCTTTTACCGCCTCTTGTTCTCTTGAAATTTTAGCTAGCGTCTCTTTTATCTGCATCTCTTGGGCGTTTAGGACGCTATATTCGTCATTTAGTCTTGCACTGTCTTTTTCTAAAACAAGACCAGCTATGTAGTTGTAAGCTGGATATAACATACTTAGCGCAAATGCCGCAGCGCAAGTGAGCAAAAATTTACCACTTTTTCTTTTGACAAATGGATCTGGGCGAAGCATATTTGAGAGGTTAAAGTTCTCATAAAATGGCTCTTTGGTATAAAATCTACCAAATAAAGCCATAACATTATAACGCTCGTTGATAGTATAGTTTTTATTATTTATCGCAACTTTTATATTTATATACTCTGCATCCAAACCAAGTTTGGTTGAAATAAAATTTGCAAAATTTTTGATCTCATAGTCACAATCTATGTAAATTTTCTTTATAGATATGCCATTTTGGCTATTTATAATATTTAATATATCGTTAAAATAAAAAATATAATCTTCAAAAACTGTGTTTAGATCGTAGTTAAAGCCATCATCATCTTTATTTACAAGTCCTCTTTGAGACAAAACTTCGATAAATTTTTCATCACTCAAGCGATCGCCGCTTTGCTCTAAGAATTTATCTTTAAGATAGTTTAGGTTATAGCGAATTTCTCTAGCTGTAAAAAAATCACCATCTAAATATATACTTAAAAATGATTCATCTTTTCTAAGTGCGATAAAGCAGTCTGCTTGAGTGCTAGGCAGCAAGCCTTTTTTGTAAATAGCAGAGTAGATCAAAGGCTCAGGCGCAAGGTAGTCGATATATGGGACTTTTTTTGCAACCGCTTTAAAGGTCGAATTTATATCTTCATTTGTGATAGCAAAAACAGTAAAAATTCTCTCTTGAGCTTTTGTAGTGCCTTCTGAAAAGAATATCTTATTGTCAAGCGCAGGATCAAGTGAGAGCTCTGCATAGGCTTTTGAATAAAGCTCCTCATAGAGGGTGTCGCTATCAACGCTTCTAGGGATAAAAATAGTTGTTGTTTTTAGATCTTTAAATTTTATATATGAGATGAAAAAGTCGCGTTTATTGACTGTTTTTGAAAAGTTAAAAGCTTCTACATTGCTGTTGTGATAACGAAATCCTTTATAGTCATACGGATCTATTGCGACTATAGAAATTTCACTATTTTTTTTAATATTCATCATGAATCAAAAAACCTTCCTAAACGCTTATATTGGGTATTTTAATATCTTTCTAATAAAAAATCAATAGCCGATTATCTGATTTAGGCTCTTTTCTTCTTTACTCCAGCCTTTTTTAACGACTACATCGAGCTTTAGAAAGACCTTTGTGTTTGTTAAATTTTGTATTAACTTTCTTGCAAAAATTCCTATTCTTTTAATAGTTTCACCATTTTTCCCGATGATCATGCTTTTGTGGATGTCGCGCTCCGTGATGATGCTAGCATAAATTTCAGTTATGCCAGTTTTTTCTTTTACACTTTTTATGATCGCGTCGCTAAGATAAGGTATCTCATCGCTTAAATTTTCATAGATCGCTTCAAGTATAAATTCTCTAAAAATTTCCTTCTCGTTTGTCGGCGTAAGAAATTCTGGATCATAAAAGTACTCATGCTCTGGCAAAAGCTTGCAAATTTCATCAAGAAGCGGCTTTTTATAGGTAGGCTGCTTGGTGCTAAAAGTAAGCAAAGCTGCAAATTTATCTTGAAATTTCTGGTACTGAGTGATCTTTTCAAGCACTTTTGCATTTGAGCTCTCATCGACTTTTGTTAGCACTAAAATATGCGGTTTTTCTGGATTTAGAGCTAGAAATTTCTCATAGTCGCTTGTATCATCATGGATAGGCGCTAAAAATACGATGAGATCGCAGTCTCCCATCGATTTTATAGCTTGGCTGATTAGTAGTTGATTTATCGCCTTGTTGCTCTCGTGAAGTCCTGGCGTGTCGGTGAAGATGATCTGATCTTCGCCGTTCATAACGATGCCATTTATCTTTCTGCGAGTTGCGTTTTGCTTGTGCGAGACAATGGCGATCTTTTCGTTTAATAAGGCATTTAAAAACGAGCTTTTGCCAGCATTTGTGCGTCCTATGATGCTAACAAAGCCTGATTTCAAAGTATATACCTCGCTAGATCTTGGTCCTCAACCACGTCTTTTAGGCGCTCTTTTACAAGCTCTTTTGTCACATTTATCTTCTCGCCTCTCTTTTCGCTAGCCTCAAAGCTGATATCTTCTATCACGCGCTCGATCACCGTGTGAAGGCGTCTAGCGCCGATATCTTCCATCTTTTCATTTGCTGCGTGAGCGATCCTTGCTATCTCTTTTATCGCTTCGTCGTCAAATTCTAGCTCGACGTTTTCAGTTGAAAGAAGCGCGATATATTGTTTTAAAAGCGAATTTTTTGGCTGTGTTAAAATTTGATAAAGCGCATCCTCATCAAGGCTATCAAGCTCGACCCTTAGTGGGAAACGGCCTTGAAGCTCTGGAATGAGATCGCTTGGTTTGCTTATGTGAAAGGCGCCAGCTGCGATAAACAAAATGTGATCTGTCTTTAAATTTCCAAATTTGGTATTTACATTTGAGCCCTCAACGATAGGTAGCAAATCTCTTTGCACGCCTTCTTTGCTTGGGTCTTGCCTGTTTGAGCTACCTGAGCCAACGGCAACCTTATCGATCTCGTCTATAAAGATAATGCCCTCGTTTTCAGCTCTTCTTAAAGCCTCTGTTTTTACGCTCTCAAGGTCTAAAATTTTATCATTTGCCTCGCTTTGAAGGGCTTTTTTGGCGTCTTTTACCTTCATCTCTTTTTTTATGTTTTTGCCACCGATGCCAATTATCTTTATAAAGCTCTCTTGCATCTGCGCCATATCAGGTGGCACGTTTGAGCCAGCTTCAAGCGGGTTTTGCTGCACCTCTATCTCGATACTTAGCTCGTCAAGCTCGCCATTTCTTAGCCTATTTAGCATTTTTTCATAGCTCTTTGCATATTCTGCTTGCTTCTCTTCGCTCGCACCCTTTGGAAGTGGCGGAAGTAACTTTGAGACGATCTTTTCTTCGATGTAGGCATTTATCTTGTCTTGGTTTTTCTCGCTTTGCTCGTTTTTTACGAGGTTATATGATGCCATAGCAAGGTCTCTTACCATACTTTCAACGTCACGACCGACAAAGCCAACCTCAGTATATTTACTAGCCTCGACCTTAATAAAAGGCAGCCCCATCATCTTTGAAAGACGCCTTGCGATCTCGGTTTTACCAACGCCAGTTGAGCCGATCATCAAGATATTTTTTGGCATGATGTCATCTTGCAAGCTCTTTTCAAGCTTCATACGGCGGTAGCGGTTGCGAAGTGCGATCGCTATGATCTTTTTGGCGTCCTTTTGACCGATCACATAGTCATCTAAAAATTTAACAATTTCTCTTGGTGTTAAGTTCATTTTCTCTCTTATTCTAAAACATAAGTTTTGATGTTTGTATTTGTATAGATGCAAATTTCGCCTGCGATCTTGAGGCTCTCTTTAACTAGCTCCTCTTCGTCGATATCGGCAAATTTATCTAAGGCACGGGCCGCTGAAAGTGCGTAGTTGCCGCCACTTCCGATAGCTGCTATCTTGCCATCTTCAGGTTCTACTACATCACCAGTGCCACTAAGTAAGAAAATTTTATCCCTATCAAGCACAAGCATCATCGCCTCAAGCTTTCTTAGATACTTGTCCTTGCGCCACTCTTTGCTAAATTCTATCACCGCCTTTAGCAAGTCACCCTTTGTATGCTCTAAATTTTTCTCAAACATATCAAAGAGGTTAAACGCGTCAGCAGTGCTACCAGCAAAGCCAGCTAGGACTTTGCCGTTGTGAATTTTGCGAATTTTTACGGCATTGCCCTTTAAGACGGTGTTGCCAAAGCTAACCTGTCCGTCGCCACCAATGACCGCTTTATTTTTGCCTTTGTAGGCTAAGATGGTTGTCGCATGAAACATCTACTCTCCTTGCACATCAACCTTTAAGGTCGCATTTATCGAGTGACCAAGCTTTATAGAGACATCATAAAGACCAACTGCTTTTAGGTGCGTGTCTAGGTCGATAGCCTTTTTCTCAACTACCAAATGATGCGTCTTTTCAAGCTCTGCTGCGATCTCCTCTTTTGAAACTGAGCCAAAAAGCGAGCCATTTGCACCAAGAGTTTTCTTGACGACGACTGTCACTTTTGCAAGCTCTTCTTTAAGCTTTTCTAAATTTGCGATCTCATATTTTAGCTCTTCAGCCTTTCTTTTTTGAGCTGCCTCATATTGACGAAGGACATCTGGAGTAGCTGCTTTTGCAAAACCTTTGCCGATTAAGAAGTTGTTGCCGTAGCCATCTTTTACCTCTTTTATCTCGCCAGCTTTTCCAAGTCCTTTTACATCTTTTATTAATAATACTTTCATTTTTATCCTTTTAAATTTTATTTTTAGTCAAATTTTCGCCCATTTTTGCGTGCGATTATAAAGCGAAGTGCATTTAGCTTGATAAATCCAGCTGCATCTTTTTGGTCATAAACGCTATCTTCTTCAAATGTGCAGTATGCCTCGCTAAATAGATTATCATCTTTACTGCTTCTGCCAAGGATAGTCACGTTGCCTTTATAAAGCTCAACTTTTACAGAGCCATTTACGTGCTCTTGGCTCTTGTCGATGAGTGCTTGGAGCATATTTCGCTCAGGTGACCACCAGTAGCCGTTATAAACTAGCTCGGCATATTTTGGCATGATCTCATCTTTTAAGTGAGCTGCACCGCGGTCAAGCGTGATGCTCTCTATCGCACGGTGTGCTTTTAGCATTATCGTGCCGCCTGGGGTTTCGTAGCAGCCGCGGCTCTTCATACCAACTGAGCGGTTTTCTACGATATCAAGTCTGCCGATGCCGTGTTTTGCGCCAAGGCGGTTTAGTTCGGTTAAAATTTCAGCTGGGCTCATTTTTTTGCCATTTATGCTCACTGGATCGCCTTTTTCGTAGCCAATCTCGATGATCTCGCTCTTATCTGGAGCATCTTTTGGGCTTACTGTCCATCTCCACATATCATCTTCTGGTGCATGGCTCGGGTCTTCAAGTACTAGGCCTTCGTAGCTTATGTGAAGTAAATTTGCGTCCATTGAGTATGGGCTTTTGCCTGGTTTTTTAGTAATATCTATGCCATTTTTCTCAGCGTATGCCAAAAGTTTTTCGCGGCTGTTTAGATCCCATTCGCGCCATGGAGCGATGATAGTTAGATTATCGCCAAGCGCGTAGTATCCAAGCTCAAAGCGAACTTGGTCGTTGCCTTTGCCTGTTGCTCCGTGGCTCACGCCGTCAGCACCAACAAGTCTTGCGATCTCGCTTTGGCGTTTTGCTATTAGCGGGCGCGCGATTGATGTGCCAAGCAGATATTCGCCCTCATAGATGGCATTTGCTCTAAACATTGGAAATACATAATCACGTACAAATTCTTCTCTTAAATCTTCAATAAAAATATTTTCAGGTTTTACGCCAAGCGCTAGGGCTTTTTTGCGTGCAGGCTCTAGCTCTTCGCCTTGTCCGATATCAGCTGTAAATGTGACTACTTCGCATTTGTATTCATCTTGAAGCCACTTTAAAATAATACTTGTGTCAAGTCCGCCTGAGTATGCTAAAACAACTTTTTTTACATCTTTTTTCATAGCTGTCCTTTTGTTGAAATGGTCGTATTTTAGCCTAAATTGATTAATTTTTAATAAATTAATCTAATTTCTAATGTAAGCATTATTTTAAAAACTCCATAGCTATTTTCATGGAAATTTATCATTTAAAATTATGATAATTAATATTGTTTTTATGCTTGTTTTGTTAAATTTGCGTTTCGCTTTCATTATCAAAAATTAAATTTAACAAAAGGATATCCGTGAATAGATCAAAATTTATCGCCATTTGCCTTAGTGCTTGTGTGGCAAATTCTCTCTATGCAGTAGAGAAAGATAATAACGAAACCAAGCTAGATGGCGTCGTAGTAAGCGCGAGCGGCTTTTCGCAACAGATAAAAGAAGCCCCTGCAAGTATAAGCGTGATAAGCGGTGATGAGCTAACAAAAGATAGCTTTACCTCACTTCACTCAATCGCGCAAAAAGTGCCAGGCGTAAATGTCGTTGGTGGCGAGGACGGGGCAGCTAGTGGCATCTCGATACGCGGCATGGAGAAGTCTCAAACGCTAGTTTTGATTGATGGCAAAAGAGTAAATTCAAGCAGCGCAAATCCAAAGGGTGGAGCAGGGGATGTGAACTCAAATTTCATCCCACCAGCTGAAGCGATCGAGCGTATAGAGGTCATCCGTGGCCCTATGAGTTCGCTTTATGGTAGCGACGCGGTTGGAGGCGTTATAAATATCATTACCAAAAAGGATTTTTCAAAATTTAGTGGCAACGTCGGCATCTCAACCACGATAAACACTCACAAAGGCATAGGCGACGGCAGGCAGGGCGACTTTTATCTAAATTTACCTCTTTATAAAGAGTTTTTAGCGCTTCAGCTTTGGGGTTATAAAAAGCTAAGAGATGAGGATAGTTACGTTGGTGGCTATCAAAAGAGCGATAAGAGAAATTTAAGTGCAAAACTTTGGATCACGCCAGATGAACACAATAAATTTTTCATCCTTGGCTCAAATGAAAGACACGACTACTCGCGCACCGTCGGCAAAACAGCCAATCCAAATCCAAGAATGAACGTCTTAAACGCTTATGACTACGAGAAAAAGAGCTATGGCGTGGGCTATCTTGGCGAATTTGATAGCCTAAATGCTGATCTTAGCTACATTTATGACCAGACACAAAGAAGTAGCCTTTTTGACAAATTTATACCAGCAAAAGTTAAAAATCACAACTTTAACTCCAAATTTACAACATTTTTTGGCGCACATGCACTAACTTTTGGTTATGACTTTCATAAGCAAAATGTAAATACAACCTTCATCGTCTCAAATGCCTCAAAAAACGGCCTTGAAAGCCCAAAAAGCTACTCTATGAGCGAGCATGCTGGTTTTATCGAGGATGAGTGGCAAATTTTAGATGAGAAGCTCTTTTTAACGCTTGGCTCAAGGCTCACGCACAACGAATTTTTTGGCAACCACCTCTCGCCAAGAGCCTATCTAGTCTATAACGCCACAGATACGCTAAGCTTAAAAGGCGGCGTAGCGACTGGTTATAAAACACCGGACGTCAATCAAATCTCCCCAGAAGTAGGCACTATTCAAAAGTCTTGGAGTATAGTTGATTTTGGTAACAAAGATCTAAAACCAGAAAAGAGCACGACCTATGAAGTTGGAGCATATTATGACAATCAAGCTGATTTTAGAGGCTCGGTAACGCTTTTTAGAAATGAATTTAAAGATAAGATCCTAGACACTGATGGCAGCAAAAGAGTAAATGGAATTCCAGCCTTTGGCACTTGCACAAATGCACCAGACGTTACTTGCCCTGGTTGGGGAACTTACTTTAACATTGAGGGTGCGACCGTTTGGGGCGTAGAGCTAAGTGGCGACTATGACATCCTTTCAAATCTAAATTTAAGCTCAAACTACACCTATAACAAATCAAAGATAAAAACTGGCAACCCAACGATAAATACGCCAAGAGGTCCTATGAAATTTAGCCAAACTGGGCTTAACAGACTTGATGGCAAAAGCCTAACAGCAACGCCAGAGCACACATTTCACGCCACGCTTACATATAAGCCTGTAAAAAGCGTCAAGACATTTTTTGGTGCAAACTACGAGAGCAAGCTAACAAGCGTAAATTTTGGTGCTGGTAATAGTGTAAGAGAGAACACAAAAGACCTACTCACCTTCGATACAGGCGTCAGCTGGGACGCAAACAAGCACCTAACGCTTAGCCTCAATGCTTATAATATCTTTGATAAAGTAAGATACGATGAGGCGCTTGTGGGAAATACATATTACTTTTATCCGCAAGAAGGCAGGAGATTTTGGTTTAAGGTCGCTGCAAAATGGTAAGAGCGTTTAAATTTTTGCTTTTTACGCTTGGTGTGACGCAAATTTTACAAGCAGCTCCGCAACAAACGCCTGAGCCACTTAGCCAAAAAGCTGCTAGTAAATTTGAAATTTCAACCTTTAAAATGAGCGCAAATGATGAAATTTATAAAATTTTTACAGCCAAGCTAAAGGGGCAAGATAAGTTTAAAAATGTGCTTTTCTTGCTTGACGCAAACGCTCAGTTTAACATGCTCTTAAATGAATTTGATGGCAAGACCGCTCCGCTAATAATAGGCATAGGATATGACACAGACAAAAGCTACGAGATAGAAAAACGCACAAGAGATCTCACGCCAAAGGCAGAGGGCGAGGAGTTTAGCAAAGGTGGCGGCGCAGATGCGTTTTACCACTTTTTAACTAGAAATTTAGTGCCACTAATCGATGAGAAATTTAACGTGCAAGGCAGCCAAAAAAGCCTTTATGGACACTCTTTTGGCGGTCTTTTTACGCTTTATGCTTTGCTTAAAAATGAGGGCATATTTTCAAATTTCTTTATCGCTTCGCCATCTCTTTGGTGGGGTGGGTCTGAAATTTTAAAGCAAAATGTGAGCGAGGGTAAATTTAAAGAAAAACTAAAGGCTAAATTTGTCTTTCTTAGCGTTGGCGAGCTTGAAAAGAGAAAGGGCAAAACCGACAAAGCTGGCATTTTAAAGGCGAGTGATTTGGCTCAAATTTTAAAGCAAAGTGGGGTAAATTCTCACTTTGAGCTTTTTAAAAATGAAACCCATGGCAGTGTCATACCTCTAAATTTAAAAGAGCTTTTAAAATATCTAAAGGATTAAAAATTTAAGGCTATTTTTGTTAAAATCCGCCGCATGAGAGTAGATAAATTTTTAAACGTAGTAAATATCACCAAAAGGCGTGCCGTTAGCGAAGATATGTGCAAAAGCGGCGTTGTGAGCATAAACGGCGTGCAGGCAAAAGCGGCAAAAGACGTAAAGATAGGCGATGTTATCACCATCAAATTTCTAGCTCGTGAGGCGAGATATGAGGTGCTAGCGATCCCAGCTACAAAAAGCATACCAAAAAGCGCTCAAAGCGAATATGTAAAAGAGCTTTGATGGTTTTTGAGCTTTTAGAAAATGAACTTGATGGGCTTGTGCGAGTGCTTCCAGAAAGTGGCGTGGTGCTACTAAGTGGCGATCTAGCAAGTGGCAAAACTACGCTTGTAAAGGCGATCATCAAGGCTCATGGCATAGAAGAGAGCGTGACGTCGCCGACATTTTCTTTGATGCAAATTTATGGCAAAGATATCTACCACTACGACATTTACCAGATCGGATTTGACGGGATGGCAAAAAACGGCCTTTTTGAAAATTTATTTGAAGAGGGGCTTCATCTAGTAGAGTGGGGTGATGAAAATTTAGAAAAAGCTCTAAAGAAAAACGGCGAAAGCTATACGTTAGTAAAAATTTCTCCTAGCAAAAATGGCAGAAAATACGAGGTTATAAGTGCATAAACTAGAAGTAAAAGATCTAAAAAAGACGATTAAGAAAAGTGAGATCATAAAAGGCATATCTTTAGAGGTAAATAGTGGCGAAGTGGTGGGGCTTCTTGGGCCAAATGGCGCTGGAAAGACGACCACTTTTTATATGATCTGCGGACTCATCTCACCAACTAGCGGAGATGTTTTTTTAAATGACGAAAAGATCACAAATGTCCCGCTTCATAAAAGAGCACACCTTGGTATTGGCTATTTGCCGCAAGAGTCAAGCATATTTAAAGAGCTAAGCGTTGAAGAAAATTTACTCCTTGGCGCTGAAATTTTAAATCAAAGCAAAGAATATATCTCTAAAAGAGTAAATGAGATGCTAAATATGCTAAACATCGAGCCTATCCGCCTAAGAAAGGGCGTTAGCCTAAGTGGCGGCGAGCGCAGACGCTGTGAGATCGCTAGAAGCCTCATCATAAAGCCAAAATTTTTGCTGCTTGATGAGCCATTTGCAGGCGTCGATCCTATCGCAGTTAGCGACATCCAAAGTATCGTTAGAGACCTTAAAAAGCTAGGTATCGGCGTTTTGATAACTGACCACAACGTCCGTGAGACGCTAGCCATTTGCGACAGAGCCTACGTCATCAAAGATGGCTCGCTGCTAGCAAGCGGCAGTGCGAGCGAAGTGGCAAACAATAAGCTCGTTAGAACGCACTATCTTGGCGAAGAATTTAAGCTACTTGAGTAGATGATGCTAAGGCAAAAGCAAACTTTAGCGCCAAAGATCAAACTAAACCAAACGCTAAGAAGCTGGCTTCCTATCCTTCAAAGCGGGCTTGATGAGCTAAAAGAGACGCTTGAGCCTTTTATAAAAGAGAATCCATTTGCCACGATCGAACATAAAAATTTAGAAAAAAGCGAAAAAAAGCGAAATTTTTTCGAGCAGGTTAGTAAAAACTCGGTTAGTGAGAGCATCGAGGCTTTAAGTATATATAAAGAAAGCCTCTATGAAAAGCTCGTTAGCCAGATAAATCCCCCACTTTTCCCCACGCAAAAGTCCCAAGATATCGCATATAAGATCATCGAGTGTTTAGATGATGAGGGCTATTTTTCTTACGATGATGAAATTTTTGTGGGTTTTAGCGAGAGCGAAGTAGAGCGGGTTAGGGCGAGATTTGCCTACCTTGAGCCATGTGGCGTGGGCGCAAAGGATGTGAAAGAGAGCTTTTTGTTTCAGCTAAGTGAGGCAGAGGCGAGTGATGAGATCATAGAGTGCGCAAGAAAGATCATCTTAAATTTTGAAAATATAGAGAAGCTTAGAAAGCTTAAATTTTACGACGATGCGCTAAAGATCATAAAGAAATTTAAAAATCCTCCAGCCATTGAGTATCTTGAAGATGAAAAAGAGGCGGTGCCTGACATATTCGTGCTAAGCACTAGTAGTGGCATAAGCGTGCAGATAAATGACGAGTACTATCCTGAAATTTCTATCGACACCGAGGGATTAGACGAGAAAGAGGCCTTTGTAAGCTCACGCATAAAAGAGGCAAGCGAGCTCATAGACGCCCTTGAGATGAGAAAATCAACGCTTTATAAGATAGGGCTTATGATAGTTGAGTATCAGTACGACTACTTTTTGGGTGGCGACATAAAGCCTATGAAGCTAAAAGACCTAGCAGACGAGCTAGGACGCAATCCTTCAACCATTTCAAGAGCAATCGCAAACAAATATCTAAGCTCTCCAAGAGGCACGGTCGCGCTTAAAAATTTCTTTGCAACTGGCTTTGACGAAGAGACTTCAAACGCTGCGATAAAGGAATTTTTGCTAGAGCTTATCAAAAATGAAGATCACAAAAAGCCACTTTCTGACCTAAAAATCCAAGAGCTCATCCAAGCTAAATTTAACATCCAAATCGTTCGCCGAACCATCACCAAATACCGCAAAATCCTAAACATCGGCAGCTCAAGTCAGCGAAAAAAGATCTATCATATAAACGGCTAGCTACCACTCATTTATGGCAAAAAGCAAGGCCTTTCGCATCTGGGTAAAAAGCTCACCGCTAAGCTCATCATACTCTTTGGCGCGTCTTTTATGCTGTGTCAAGCCTGCTGCGTCGTCGTTCCATGAGCCCATACCACCAAAGACATCAGCCGCACTTGCCGCAGTAAAAAGGGCTAAATTTAGCTTTGGCATAAGTGGAGCGTTTAGGATATTTTGCTCTATCTTTTCTGGCTCATTTAGCGCTTTTAGTCCTTTTCTAAAGCAGTCGCCAAAATTCTCACACTCTATCTCATCTGCAAATTTAGAGATCCTAGTTAGGATATCTTTAAACTCCAAAGTGTTATCGCTAAATTTTTGAATTTCTGGCATGCCATCTAGGCTAAATTCTTTATAGACTATCTCCCAGACATCCCAGCCCTTTTTATCTTCTTTAAAGCTCCAGCGGGGCACAAAGTAGCTCATCTTATCTTTATAAATGCAAAGAATCGACTTGTGGCTTACGTTTGAAAAGCCTTGCAGCGAGCGCTCCTCTGAAGAGACCGTCAAATTTGTGGTGTATCTCACGTCGCTTAGTCCAAGCTTTAAGGCGTGCTTAAACCACTCATTTATACTAGCTTGCTCTCTTTTTTCTGGCTCATCACCTAAGACATAGTCAAAAACTAGGCTTTTTATATATTTTTCGCTTTTGTAGTTTAGCTCTAAATTTGACTTTAATGCTTGCTTTATAGAGGCTACGATAATGCAAGAGTTAAAAACTTCACCATTCATTTTTGCTCCTTTTTTGAGATATTTTATTAAAAGAAGTATAAATATCTTTTTAAGAATTGCAAGCGAAAACTTCAGCTTTTTATAGTAAAATAGCCAAAAATTTCAAAGAGGCAAAATGGATTTTAATGAGATTGATAAGCTGATAAATACGCTTAAGAAAAACTTGGAAGTTATCGAAAACAACGGCGTTGTCGAGCCTGAGACAAAGATCGATGCGCTCACTTTTAATAAAAATGTCGAAGAGATCAAAAAAAGACTTTATAGTACAACAGACGAGGGCAGTTTTTTTAAAAATGTCTTTAACACTGAAGATTACTACGAAAACATTAGCTCATACCTCGAGCAGACAAACAAAAGCCTATACTACAAGATAGAAAAGGCTGGAGTGAGCCTAAAGACTAATCAAAATTTACAAGAGAGCCTGACAAACATCTCAAACATTATGCAGGTTTTAGTCGCTGAATATCAGATACAAAATAAAAAAAAGAAAAAGAGTATCTTTTCAAGAAGTGGCGATACAGCGATGATAAGAGGGCTACTTGCCGAGCTAATGGAACTACAAAATAGGATGAATAAAATTTTACATCTCGACTCTCAAATCGTCTCAAACGTCGTTTTGGAAAATTTTAAAACTATCTACACATTTTTTTATAACTGCATAAGGGTTGCCAAGCAAAGGGGTGACGAGCTACTTTTGGTTGAGATCGCAGGCATCACAGATAGGATCATCGAGATGATAAGACCAGTACTTTCAGGCAAGAGCCTAAAGACAAACGAGCTTATCTACCACTACCTTATTTACGAGCTACGAGAGCTAAAAGCCTACGCCATAGGCGAGGATCTAGCTTAAAATTTTATCCATTATCTCTTTTGCTCCGTTTGACAAAAGGATATCTTTTAGAGCTTTGCTGCTTTTGTTTAGATCAAAGCTCTCGATCATTTTTATGACTTCGTCTTTGTCTAAATTTTCGCCATTTTGCAGACAAATTTCAGCTATGCCTTTATCTTTTAGAAATTTAGCGTTATAAAACTGGTGATTGCCAGCAGCATAAGGAAATGGCACAAAGATAGAGGGCAGGGCATTTGCGCAAAGCTCCCAAAGCGAGCTAGCACCAGCTCTTGATATGGCAAGATCAGCCTCGCTCATCTTCTTTTCTATCTCTTTGCTAAAGTCAAAAATTTCTAAATTTGCCTCGCTAAAGCCAAGCTCATCATATCTCTTTTTCAGTTCATCAAGGGCGTTTTTGCCGCATTGATGAATGATCTTTATCCCTTTTTCTTTAAGATATGGGGCTAAATTTATGGCTAGCTCATTTATCGCCTTTGCACCTTGCGAACCACCTAAAAAGAGTATAGTTTTTAGCTCACCTCTTGTTCTTTGGCTATCAAAAAATTTCTTTGCTACAGGGTAAGGACAGGGCGAGAGCTCATCATAAGAGCTAAAAAAGCCCTTTGCGTATGGCTTTAAAATTTTATTTAGCTTACCAGTTACGGCGTTTTGCTCGTGTATGAAAAGCGGCGTTTTTGAGATGATGGCTGCTATGGCTGCTGGTGCTGCTGAGTAGCCTCCTACGCTGATGACTGCTTTAACGCCATTTTCTTTAAAAATTTGCTTGCATTTTAAAGCTAGGCTTATGATGTTTGTTAGTGATTTTAGCTTGGCTAGACCTCTTTTATTTACGACACCACTGCTTGGTAAAAAGAATTTCTTTGCAAATTTATCATCATTTTCAAACCAAAATTTATCCTGACCGCTAGTTGAACCGATGAAAATAGGCTTTATGCCTCTCTCATTTAGCTCTTCACAAAAGCTTCTAGCGATCGCTAAATGTCCGCCAGTGCCGCCACCACAAATAACTATCATAGTTTCGCCTTTTTACTAACCATCAAGACCATGCCGATGCCGATGCATATAGCAAGCACGGAGCTACCGCCATAGCTCAAAAATGGCACAGCGATACCTTTTATCGGCGTGATCGATGTGATGCCGTAGCTATTCATCAAAAATGAAAACGACAAGATAAGCCCAATACCAAGTGAGAATAGGTGATAGACCTTGTTTTCGCTCCTAGCTGAAATTCTAAATATCCTATAAAGTAGAGTGATGAAGATCGCTGTGATGCACAAAATGCCAAAAACACCGACCTCTTCAGCTATGCCAGCTAGCACAAAGTCCGTATGCACCTCGCTTAAAAAACCAAGCTTAAATATCCCAGCTCCAAGTCCCTCGCCAAAAAACTCACCGTGTTTAATTGCATTTAGTGAGTGAGAAATTTGATATGGCTCTGGTGCGTCTGCCACTCTAAGCACGTTTGCCACGCTATCTGGCAAGAAAGAAAGCACCATGTTTTGTATCGTGCCCCACCATGATTTTATACGTAAAATTCTGTGCTCTGAGCTAACTATCGCCACCGTCATAACAAAGGCAGCGCCAACAATGCCTATGCCAAAGAGCCTAACACTAGCCCCTGCAAAAAGAGCCATCGTCACAAAAGTAAGCGCCAAAACCACAACCTGTCCAAGATCATTTTGTAAAATAGCGATCAAAACAATGGCTACACAAAAAAGAATTAAATATGGAAAAAGTATCTTGATCTCATCCATCAAAGTTCTCTTGCCATCGCTAAATTTTCTAGTAAAACTCCATGCCAAAAAAAAGACAAAACCAACTTTGAAAAACTCAACAGGCGCAAGCGAAAAGCCTGGCAGTCTGATCCAGCGTCTAGCGCCGCCAGCATCAGTCACCATAGAAGCTGGCAGGGCATGCATAAGTATCATAGCGATGATGCAAAAGCCAAAAAGGCTAAACCCTATCCAGTTAAGCGCTTTGTCGGGATTTAGCCTAGAGAGCCACCACATGAGAAAAATTCCTATACAGCCGACTGCAAACTGGCGGATAAAAAAGTGAAATTCGTCGTAGTTGAAAAACAAAACTGTAAAAACTGGCAAGGATAGTGAGAAAATGATACTTATGGCGATCAAAGTCGCGCAAAGATAGAAAATAACCTTATCAACTGCCAAATTTAGCTCCAACTTTAAAATGAGCCAAAGTATAATAAAAAACGGCTTACAAAGATATTATTTGCTATAATTGCAGGCTTTAAGGATGGGCATGAAGATAGGTATATTTGACTCGGGGCTTGGCGGGCTTAGCGTCTTAAACGAAGCTTTAAGTAAGCTTAGCGGGCATGAATTTTTATATTACGCAGACGTGAAAAATGTCCCATACGGACAAAAGAGCAGGGATGAAATTTTAAAATTTAGCTTTGATGCGGTGAAATTTCTTATAGAAAATGGAGCAAAAGCTGTCGTGGTAGCTTGTAACACAGCTACAAGCGTGGCGATAAAAGAGCTTAGAGCAAATTTAAGCGTGCCGATCATCGGTATGGAGCCAGCTGTAAAAAAGGCCCACGATCTAAGCCACAATGATGCCCTAAAAACGCTTGTCATCGCTACTCCAGTCACGGTAAATGGCGCAAAACTAAAAGAGCTAATCACAAATTTAAACGCAAAAGATAAAACTGAGCTGCTAGCTCTGCCTCGCCTTGTAAATTTCGCTGAAAAGGCTGAGTTTGAGAGTGAAAACGTGAAGTCATATCTAAAAGAAGAGCTAGCTAAATTTGATCTAAGTAAATTTGACTTTTTGGTGCTTGGCTGCACGCATTTTAACTATTTTAAAGATAGCTTAAGAGAAATTTTACCTCAAAATATAAGCATAATAGACGGCAACGAAGGGACGGTAAAGCGCCTCATAAGCGAGCTTGGACTTCAAAATTCAAATATAAAATTAACTCCAAATATAAAATTTTTCTACTCAGGTGACGAGGTATATGAGCAAAGTGAGCTAGAGAAAATTTCAAGAAATTTAGCTCGCCTAGAAAAAATGAGAGCGATCAGCTAGGCTAAATTTAGCTAAAAATTTGAGCCAAATTTAGCAAAATACACTAAATTTTATGTATTTTTATATGTATTTACCTCTTTCTTTGCTTTACTATATAGATAGCACTTATTGCCGCAACCACAGTTAAAAGAGCGATCGTGATAGTTAGAAGTGTCTGTTTGTCTGGATTTGAACCTAGAAAATAGCCAACTCCAAGCAAAACCGCGCACCAAATCCCAGCGCCAAGCGTGGTAAATAGGCAAAATCTAAAAATATTCATCTTAGCTAGCCCAGCTGGCAGGCTGATATACTGACGAATTCCTGGGATAAGGCGTGAGTTGAAGGTCGAAATTTCGCCGTGTTTATTAAAAAATGCTTCAAATTTATCCATCTTTTCGTGGGTGATGCCGACAAATTTGCCGTATTTTAAGATGATCTCACGTCCAAAAAAGTAGCAAAGATAGTAGTTAAAAATGGCTCCAAGTAAGCTGCCAAGCGTGCCTGAGATAAAAGCAAGCGCTAGGCTCATCTCGTCTTTATGAGCTAGATATCCAGCTGGTATCATCGCCACTTCGCTTGGAAATGGAAAAAATGAGCTCTCTAAAAACATCATCACAAATATACCAGCATAGCCCCAGCTGCTCACGCTTGAAACGATAAAATCAATAATGTCATGTAGCATTCTTACTCCGAAATTTATCTTAAAGTGAGGTATTGTAGCAAAGTGCCGCTTAAGTATTTGAGTATATATAATATAATTTCAAAACATCAAATTTTAAGGATAAAAACGGCATTTGAAAATGCGATTATCGCAAAAGAGGATGATGAAAAAGTATGGCCTTACTAGTATTTTTCTCAAATACAATCCATCCGATAAGGGTTTGCCCAACCAAATAGTATTGGGTTATAGACAAGGAGCGAGACTGCTGGCTTATGGAGAGTGGTTTTTTTCATGATTCAAAGGTAGATCATGGAAATCTTTCAAAAAGCCTATGGATACTTTATTATCAAGGTGAAATGTTTGAAATCATACTAGAAAATGAGCTATACAATAAAACAATAGACCATGTATCTTATGATAAAGTATGGCTTTTATTAGACGTAAAGCCAATTGCTTATAGCGCATTGGTCGTTGAGGAAATTTTTGCGCTATTAAAAGAAATTCTTATTGTTTATGGGCTGGGTGGTGCATGGAAAGGGGCTTATTCGCCAAAGTACAAAGTGATACTATTAGATAAATTAGAAAGATGATTTTGACAAAATACAAAGATGTAGCTCTCTTTGAAGTGTATAATAGCCAAATATAAGTAAAAAATAGAGAGGATTGTTTAGTTGTGAAAACCATTTTATTTTGGCTATTTACAGAGATACAAAGCAAAGAACTTGGATTTGTTGCTATTAGGTGTAGCGCGGTTTTAGAAAACTTAATAAATTTTAGTAAGCTTAAATTTCTAATCGCTTTGCTTTGTTTATTTTGTTGTCTTAACATTAGTATCACAAACAAATTTGATTATTTTGTATATAGCTTGGCCTATTTGAGCATTGAGATATCATTACCATTGTTTATTCTTTATATTTTCATAGATAAAAACAGCATTCTAAAAGATATCAATACCTTAAAAATAGACTTAACACCACATCTTATGATAATTCTTTCAGGCTGCTTTTTGATATTTATATACATATATGCAAAAGAATATTTTTTATATTTTTTATTGATAACGCCAATATTATTTTTTGCTTTTGTTATTAGAAGCATAAATTTTATTTTATTTCATATACCAATTTGTGCCAAATTTTTCTCTGATTTCATTGAAATGTTTGTTTATAGAGGCTTTAAATTTGATGTTCTTATATATCCATTTTTATTGATTTTAATGATATTTTTGTATGACAAAGAAAATAAAAATTTAACTCAAAAAAGATAGATAGGGCGAAAGCTCGCCCAGTTTTAAAATGCAGGTATAACCTCGCCTTTGTAGTGAGTGATGATGAAATTTTTAGTATCAGGGCTAAGAACCGCATCAACTAAAGCTTTGATCTTAGGATTGTTCTCGTTACCAGCTCTTGTGACGATGATGTTTGCATAAGGGCTGTTAGCGTCTTCAAGTAAAAGTGCGTCTTTTGCCACACTCATGCCAAGATCAAGGACGAAATTTGTGCTAATAGCAGCGATATCGACATCATCAAGTGTTCTTGGGATCTGAGCACCCTCAAGCTCGACAAACTGCAAATTCTTAGGATTTTTAGTTATGTCATTTACAGTTGCAACTTTTACGTTTTTATCGATCTCTATAAGACCAGCTTTTTCTAAAATTCTAAGCGCTCTGTTGCCATTTGACGGATCGTAAGCGATCGCCACTTTTGCGCCATCTTTTAGCTCTTTGATATCTTTTATCTTTTTAGAGTAAAAGCCAAGAGGTTCTACGTGCACGCTTGCAACGCTTACAAGATGCAGGCCTCTAGCCTTGTTTTGCTCCTCAAGATATGGCAAATGTTGAAAGAAATTTGCGTCTAAGCTACCATCTTCTGTGGCGACATTTGGTATCGAATAGTCTGAAATTTCAGAGATAACAAGGTCATAGCCCTTATCTTTTAGCTTTGGTTTTACAAATTCTAAAATTTCAGCGTGTGGCACAGGTGAGACGCCAACAGTGATAGTGTAGTCTTTGTCGGCTGCGTGAAGGCTTAGAGCAACTAAAGATGCGGTTAAAAGTTTGATAAATTTCATTGTTTTTCCTTTTTTGGTTTGATTTAAAGCGACGCTAAAAAGGTAAAAGCTTTTACGTCGCTTTTTATAAATTTAATTAAAACACTGGGATGATAGCGCCGTTATACTTTGTCTCGATAAATTTCTTAACTTCTGGTGAGTTGATAGCTTTATCAAGGGCTTTAGTTTTAGGGCTGTTCTCATTGCCAGCTTTAACAACTACGTAATTTACGTATGGGCTATCTTTACCCTCGATCACAAGCGCATCTTTTGTTGGATTTAAATTTGCATTTAGCGCGTAGTTTGTGTTGATAACTGCGATAGTAACGTCATCAAGCGTTCTTGGCACTTGAGCAGCCTCGATCTCTTCAAATTTAAGTTTTTTAGGGTTATCAACTATATCAAGCGGAGTTTTTAGCGGGTTGTCATTTAGCTTGATAAGTCCAGCGCTAGCTACGATGTCAAGTGCGCGGCTCTCGTTTGTTGGGTCATTTGGGATAGAGACCACTGCGCCATCTTTTAGCTCTTTTATGTCTTTGATCTTTTTAGAATAAACGCCCATTGGCTCTAGGTGCACGCCAACTGTTTTTACAAGGTGAGTGCCTTTATTTTTGTTAAATTCTTCAAGATATGGGATGTGTTGAAAGAAATTTGCGTCAAGGTCGCCGTCCTCTGTCGCAAGATTTGGCGTGGTGTAGTCGTTAAATTCCTTGATCTCAAGTGTGTAGCCATCTTTTGCCAAAATAGGCTTTACAACCTCTAAAATTTCAGCATGTGGGATAGGTGTAGCACCGACGATTATTGTTTTTGACTTGTCAGCAGCATTTGCGCTAACGCTAAGGCCTAGGGCAACTAGAGAGGTAAGAAGTAGTTTTTTCATTTATTATCCTTTTTTAAAATTTGCCAAGCACCAAAAAAGGATAAATTTAAGCTAGAAGGTTAAATTTCTTTTTAAGTACTTAAGCTATTTCTAAGCACTTAAAAAGAAATTCTGTGCTTAGAGATTAGTCTTTCGACGACGCGTTTTTTAGTAGGCGGCACATCTGGCACATATCTGATTTCATCTTTTGTCCTTTCAGCTAAAATTAATTTGGCAATTTTAGGGAAAAAAGCTTAAAATCAGATAAAAAATGTGGCCTTATTTTTTTGAAATTTTATAGAGATAGTTGCCTAAAACTTGGAAAATTTGCACCATAATGATTAGAATAACCACGGTGTAGAGCATGATATCTGGGCGAAATCTCTGATATCCGTAGTTTATAGCGACTGATCCTAGTCCGCCACCGCCAACTGCACCAGCCATCGCTGAAAAGCCGATATTTACGATAAGCGTTAGCGTAAATGCTGAGATGATGCCAGGAAGCGCCTCGACAAACATAACACGAAAAATGATCTGAAATTTCGAGCTACCAAAGCTTTGTGCTGCTTCGATGATGCCTTTATCAACCTCTTTTAGAGCGTTTTCAATGAGCCTTGCCACAAAGGGAGCCGCTCCTATAGTTAGCGGAACGATCGCAGCTGTGGTGCCGATGCTTGTGCCTACGATCATTTTTGTAACTGGAAAGAGCACGATGATCAAAATGATAAACGGAAAGCTTCTAAGCACGTTTATAACGATATCAAGCACAAAATAAAGCTGCTTGTTTGGCTTTAGGCCGTCTTTGTCTGAAAGGATGAGCAAAACCGCAGGTATGAGGCCTATGGCAAAGGCGAGTAGGGTAGAGACTATGCTCATATATAGCGTCTCGCCGATAGCTGGCAAAAGTATCCTAGAGAAAACATCAGGAAATTTAGAAAAATCAATACCAAACATCAAGCCACCTCCCACAAAACGCCACTTTGCTTGATATAGTTAAGCACGTTTTCTTTATCTTTTTCATCTATGTTTATGACAAGCGAGCCAAGGACGTTGTCGTTTAGCTTCTCAAGCTTACCCCAGACTATGTTAAAGTCGATATTTAGGCTTCTTGCCATGTGTGTGATCACGCTGTTTTGAGCCACTTCTTTTGGGAAAAATAGCCTTATATTTGTGCCAGTGTTTGGCAGAATTTCCACTTCACCCAAAAACTCTTTCATCTTCTCATCTGGCTTTAAAAATAGCTCCTCTATGCTTCCAGAGCCTATTATCTTGCCACCTTCTAGTAGTATCGCGCGTTTTGCGATCGATTTAACCACCTCCATCTCGTGCGTGACGATGACGACGCTGATGTCTAGCTCTTTATTTATCTTCTCAAGCAGCTCTAAAATTTGATTTGTCGTGTTTGGATCAAGAGCCGAAGTCGCTTCGTCGCTTAGTAAAATTTTAGGATTTAAAGCAAGCGCTCTAGCGATGGCTACACGCTGTTTTTGGCCGCCACTTAGCTCGCTTGGATAGCTTTTTGCCTTGCTTTCAAGACCGACTAAATTTAAAAGCTCTCTCACTCTTTTTTCGGTCTCGTCACTTTTATATCCCCAAAATTTAAGCGGAGTAGCGACGTTTTCAAAGACATTTTTTCTAGCCATCAGGGCAAAATGCTGAAATATCATCCCAACATCTCGCCTCAAATGTCTTTGCTGCGTCTCATCTAAATTTTTTATCTCTTGATCAAAGACTTTTAAGCTGCCGCCTTGATAGCTCTCTAACCCGTTTATGCACCTTAAAAGCGTTGATTTACCAGCACCGCTGTGCCCCACGATAGCAAAAATTTCACCCTTTGCAACCTCTAAATTTACACCATAAAGGATCTGTGTATCGCCATAAAATTTGGTTAAATTTTCTATTTTTATCACTAAATTTTCCTTACTTTTAACTGCCTAAATTTATAAAATTTCTCGCCTTAGCTCATCAGCGCTATTTGGCGAAAGAAGTGCTGGGGCGATGTCAAATACGCTAAATGCGCCACTCTCACCACTTTGTGCCAAGCGATATGCCGCACGAGCGTAGGCTACTAGCACACTTGCGGTAAATTCTGGATTTGAGTCAAGTTTTAGCGAAAACTCGATCAAGTGTTTGTTCTCGCCATGCTCTCCGCTCACTCCGCTTCGCAGTACAAATCCCCCATGTGGGATACCGCCATGCTCTTTTTTAAGCGTCTCCAGATCGATAAAATGCACGCTTGTGTCGTAGTCAGCAAAATAATTTGGCATCGTTTTTATCTCATGCTCGATGCGTGCCTTATCAGCGCCATCCTCTGCCACTACGTAGCAATCACGCAGGTGTTTTTCCCTTGTGGTTAAATTTGGATTTTCCCCAGCGCGAACTCGCTCCAAGGCGCTATCTATGGGCACTGTGTATTGGCGAGCATCCACGACGCCCTCGATCCTGCGGATAGCGTCTGAGTGGCCTTGACTCACGCCTTTGCCCCAAAATGTATAGCTGCTGCCATTTTCAAGCACGCTCTCGCCAAATAGCCTATTTAGTGAAAATAGCCCTGGGTCCCAGCCAACAGCGATGACACCCACATTGCCACCTTTTTTAGCAGCAGCGTCCACTGCGGCAAAGTGCTCAGGTATTTTTGCATGCGTGTCAAAGCTATCAACTACGTTAAAATTTTGTGCAAATTCTGGCGTTTGCGTTGGAAGGTCAGTTGCGCTGCCACCACAAAGGACTAAAACGTCAAATTTGCCCTTGTGCGATAAAATTTCATCCACGCTAAATACTGGTGCACCACACGTTTTTACTTCGCTTGGACCTCTTCGGCTAAAAACGGCCACAAGCTCTAAATCCTTGCTATTTCGCACCGCAAGCTCGACGCCACGACCTAAATTTCCATATCCTAAAACTGCTATTTTTATTTTTTCACTCATTTTTGATCCTTTAAATTTTAAATTTACATGCAAGATAGTGCAGGGCGATAAATTTCATTTTAATAAGACAATATATTAGCGCCAAGGGTAGCGTAGCAACTACAAGCTGCCAAAGATAAAACGCCACCCTTCAACTTTTGCCGCAAAACCTACTCGCCAAGAGCCTTTAGCTCCTCGCATACTTTTTTAAATTTAGCCTCAGCGCTCTGCAAAGCCTCTTTGTTTGTCTCTATGACCTCTTTTGGTGCGTTTGCCACGAAATTTTGGTTATTTAGCATACCTGAGAGTTTGGCTATCTCTTTTTCGAGCTTTGTCTTTTGAGACCTTAGCCTTGTGATGATACCACTCATATCAAGCCCTTCAAGCGGGACAAATGCCTCTAAATTTTCGCTCACATCTCTTATTGAGTTTTCTATTTTTTCATCTACAAAGCCGATCTCTTCGCATTTTGCAAGCAGTTTGATGTACTCTTTTACCTCGTCAAGGTCTATTTTTTCATTAAATTTAACAAAGGCTTTTGCGATCTTTGAGTTGCCAAGATCGATAGTAGCTTTTGCACGGCGAATAGCTACGATTGCCTCGATAACTAGTTCAAATTTCTTCTCAACCTCTAAATTTCGCTCTTTTACCTCTGGATAGCTCATCACCATTATTGATTTTGCATTTTCAAGTTGTGCGCCGCTAAGCTCTTGAAATAGATACTCTGAGAGAAACGGCATGAAAGGATTTAGCAGTTTCATAGCCTCTTTAAATATGCTTCCAAGCTCTTTTACGCTCGCTTTATCAGCCTTGCTAAGCTCGATGCCCCAGTCGCAAAACTCGTCCCAAAGGAATTTATAAAGTGTGTTTGCAGCGTCATTGAAGCGGTAGGCGTCGATGTTTTCACGCACCTCTCTCACGCACTCGTTAAAGCGGCTATTCATATAAATTCCAAGTTTTGTTTGAAGCTTGATATCCTCTAAATTTGGAAATTTGCTCTCATTTAACATGAGGTATTTGCTCGCATTATAAAGCTTGTTGGTGAAATTTCTTACCTGCTTCATCTTGGCGTCGCTTAGTTTGATATCGCGTCCTTGAACGGCTAAAAGTGTGAGCGTAAAGCGCAATATATCGGCACTATACTCATTTATGCTATCAAGTGGGTCGATGACGTTGCCAAGGCTTTTACTCATCTTTCTACCAAACTCATCCTTCACAAGTGCGTGCAGGTAGATGTCGTCAAATGGTAGCTTGCCAAGGGCGTTTTCACCCTGAAACATCATCCTAGCAACCCAGAAAAATAAAATATCAAAGCCAGTGATGAGAAGGTTGTTTGGATAAAACTCGGCTAAATCGCCTTCAAACCACTTTTCATTTTTTAGCTCATTTTCATTGCCCCAGCCAAGCGTGCTAAATGGCCAAAGACCAGAGCTAAACCACGTATCTAGCACGTCTGGGTCTTGGTGGAAATTTTTACTTTTACACTTTTTGCACTCGCACGGCTCGCCCTCGTCAGCCCACATGTGACCGCACTCGTCGCAGTAAAATACTGGAATTTGATGTCCCCACCAAAGCTGGCGTGAGATACACCAGTCTCTTAGCTCTCTCATCCACGCGTTAAAGCTGTTTATCCAGTGCGGCGGGTAAAATTTAGCAAGACCCTCTGAGACTTTTTGTATCGCCTCGTCTGCGATCTCTTTTTTGACAAACCACTGCTTTGAGATGTATGGCTCGACGACGTTTTTGCAGCGGTAGCAGTAGCCTACTTGATTTTCGTAGTCCTCGATTTTCTCGACATTGCCAAGTTTTTCAAGCTCGGCCACGACGATATCTCTAGCCTCAAGTCTCTCAAGACCTGCAAATTTATCGCACTTGTCGTTTAAAATGCCCTTTTCGTCAAATACAGTGATAAACTCAAGGTCGTGCCTTTTGCCAACCTCGTAGTCATTTTGATCGTGCGCAGGCGTGACCTTAACAAGACCTGTTCCAAACTCCATATCAACGTGCTCGTCTGCGATGATCTCGATCTCTCTATTTATGATAGGTAACACCACTTTTTTGCCGATTAAATTTTTATAACGCTCGTCGTTTGGATTTACCATCACCGCCGTATCACCGAAATATGTTTCAGGCCTGGTGGTCGCAACTACAACAAATTCATTTGGATTGTCTGCAAAGTAGTATCTTAAATGATAAAGCTTGCCCTTATTTTCTTTGTGCTCGACCTCGATGTCAGAGAGTGCGCCATCGTGCGTACACCAGTTTATCATGTAGTTTTTCTGGACAATTAGCCCTTTGTCGTATAAATTTACAAAGGCTTTTTTCACAGCTTTTCTTAAGCCCTCATCCATAGTAAATCTCTGGCGTGACCAAGCCGGAGTGATGCCAAGTTTTCGCATCTGATGGACGATCATGCCGCCGCTTTTTTCTTTCCACTCCCACACTTTTTCTACAAATTCCTCACGTCCAAGCTCTTCTTTTTTGATCCCTTGTGCTAGTAGCTGCTTTTCTACGACGTTTTGAGTGGCGATACCAGCGTGGTCAAGTCCTGGCTGCCAAAGTGTCTTGTAGCCGTCCATCCTCTTGTAGCGAGTCATGATATCTTGAAGTGTGAAGGTTAGGGCGTGTCCGATGTGAAGCGAGCCAGTCACGTTTGGAGGTGGCATCATAATGCAAAATTTACGTCCATCTTTTTGGATATCTTTGTTTGCGTCTATCTCGAAATATCCGCGTTCTTCCCAAATTTTATAAAATTTATCTTCTATCTCTTTTGCATTGTAAAATTCTGCCACTTTTGTATCCTCTTTCGTTTAAAAAATGCTTAATGTTATCTAAAATTTGTTTAAAAAAATCTTTGCAAAAGTGGGGAAATATGGGCTTGGGGCGATTAAACGCCCCGGAGTTTAAATAGCTATTTAACGTTAAAGCTTCTTTGAGCTAGGTCGTAGTCGTTTTGTCTTTCGTTGTACATATTTTCAGTTGTGACTGCACCAAGAGAACATTTTCCGCCAAGTCTTACACGATAAGGCGTATAAAGCACGGCATCTTTTTCGTCGCTACTTAGCGTGTAAAAGCTTAGCACGCGGTCATCTTTTATGCTTTTATACTCAACTTGCAAGCTGTTTTTTAAGCTCTTGCTAAAGTTGCTTAAATTTTCATTTATCGGCTCAAAGCAACTGCTTACGATCTCGTTTATAACGCCGTTTTTAACCATTGTTTTTGAGTTTATCACCACTTTTGAGTAGATGACGTCATTTACTTTTAGGCTGTTAATATCTAACTCTTTGCCTTTTTCATCGACAAAAACGCGGTAGATATCAAGCTCTTTTGGCTCGATCTTATGCCTAATATCAAGCGGCAAGTAAGCGTAGCTTAATATAGTTGCGTAAAGCTTGTTTGAGCCTAGTGGAGCGATGCTAAATTCGCCATTTTTTGTAGTAAATGACGTGCTTAAAAGACCGTCAAATTCTTTACTTTCGCCGTTGTAGCTAAGCTTAAATTTATTATTTTTCTCGCCGTTATCTTTGCCAAAGTATGCATTTAGCGCTCTTAGCGTAAATGCACGCTCCTGCGTTGAGCTTAGCTCATTTAAATTTACTATCAAGAAATTTGCAAGGTCGTCTGAGTAGTCGTTTTTCTCAAAGTATTTTGCGTGCAAGTATAAGATAAAGGCGTTATCTCTTACTTTTGAGCTAAAATCAGATGGATTTTCTTCGCTTGTTTTAGCATTTTTGATATCTTTTAGCGCGACCTTTGCCTCGTCATTTAGGCCATTTAGCTTTAGAGCTGCTGCCATTAGGTATTTACTTAGTGCTGTTTTATTGTAGGCTTTGTCGTCGTAAATTTTATTTAAGATTGACCTATCAGCCATATTTGCACGTGAGCTTACATAAAGGGCGTAAAGTGTCTCAAGGTCGTTGTTTGTGTATTTTAAGAGAGAGTTTAGCGCATTTTGTTTGACGCCTTTGCTTACCTCATATCCAGCCTCGCTAAGATCAAGTAAAACATCAGTTGCAAAGATGCTTGCAAATGCATTTGTCTCGCCTAGATCGCTCCAGTAGCCAAAGCTGCCGTCTGGTTTTTGCATCTTAACTAGCTCATCTATGCCACTAACGATAAATCTCTTTTGGTCGCCCTTTTCAAGCTCATCTTTTGGTTTTAAATTTAAAAGCGCAAGCAGTCTTGAGCTCCTTTGCTCCGCACATCCATAAGGATACTCTACTAAATTCTTTGAAGCTGCCAAAAGCACGCTTGAGACCGAGCTTGACGCATCAACGCTCACATCGTGATAGCCTTTTGGAAGCGAAATTTTACTCTCTTTGTCAAAGACACTGCTCTTTGCGTAGGTGCTGATCGTATAAGGGCTAACGACATCTAGTAAATTTTGAAGCGTTTTTGAGCTATTTTTGTCGCTTACTGTTATATTGTATTCGCCAGCACCTGTTTCAAGGGCTGAAATTTTAAGCACAAACGCCTTGTTTTCAAGCGGCTTTAGGTTGGCTTTTTCTTGCGTTTTGATGTTTAAATTTTTACTTGTTACTATGTTTATAGTAAGGTTTTTGTCGGCATTTGTTGTATTTATAAGCCTTAAATTTGCGCTTAATTCATCGCCTTTTAAAAGATAAACTAAAGCGCTTGGCTTAATGATCACATCATCTTTTACTTTTATCTCGCTATTTACGGCGTTCATTGCAGTTGTGTCATTTGCCACAGCATCTACTCTAATGGCGCCGTTAAAGCCATTTGGCGTTTTAAATTCGTATGAAATTTCGCCTTTGTCGTTCGCTTGAAGGCTCACTAAATTAGCATAAGTTTTTACATTTTTGCTATCAACTGGGCTTGCATGCTTTGCCATTTTTGCCGCCACAGCCATCGCCGCAGCATCACCGCCAAAGCTTAGCGTTTTGCCCTCGACCTTGTAGTTTGTAAGCATATTATAGATGTCGTAGTCAAAGACGCCATCAGGTAAAATTTTGTCAAAAAACTTAAGCGGATCGGCTGGTTTTTGCGATGTGATATCAAGCACGCCAACATCTGTGATAAATAAATTTACGTAAGCTTTTGGCTTTGTTTTTAGTGAAATTTTGATATTTTCATCGCTCTTTGCACTTTTTGGCGCTTCTAGGCTAAGCTCTATCTTTCTTGAAGATTTATCACCATTTGCATAGACCTTGCCGTAGGTTCTAAACGGAGTTAGTCCAGCGTCAGTCATGCGGTAGATATTTGCGCTCACATAAAGGCCGTTAAAGTCAAAGTCGAGCTTAAATTTAACGTTTGCTGAGTTGTTTTTGATCTTGACGACCTTGTAGGCTTTGACACCTGCATCTTCAAGCGTGACAAGTGCGATGCCTTCTTTTATGGCTGAGCTTATGTCTGCGCTTAGCTCGTCGCCTTTTTTATAAACGCTTTTGTTTAGTTTTATCTGAGACTTGCTAAGCTCTTTTGTAGGGGCTAGGGTTGAGTAGTTGTAGCCGCTCACGTCCATATCAAGGCTCGTGCTCGCACCACTTACTAAATTTGTAGCAGTGATGACGTATGAGCCACTTTGCGTAAATTTATAGCTAAACTCGCCACTATTTTTATAAAAACTATCCACATCTTCAAGTGTTTGGATCCATTTTATATAGCCGTTTGCGTCCCTTTGATACTGCCATGAGACACGTTTTATATCAAATTTCAAATTTGACTTCACTGCCTTTTGGCTTGGCATATCAATAACTACTGTTCTTATCTTTACATCTTCGTTTGGATCAGCAAATGCCGTGCTAGCAGCGATGCCAACCATATCTTTGTAAGGATAGAGCGTAAAGCTTTTAGCGTCACTTACGTTTTTGCCATCGTCATTTACGTTGAAATTTATGACACCTTTTATTATTGATGGTGCGTTTTTGGTGTTAAAGCTAAGATCTATCATTTGGCTTGATTTGCCATCTTTTGAAAGAGTTAGATCATTTTCTATGCTTGGATAGGCAGCCGCTTTTAGGGTGTCATTTTTAAATTTATACTCTTTAAATTCGCTATTTTTATACTCATCATCAAAGAAACTAACCTGCATACTGCCAGCTAAGTCGCTAGCTGCTCCGCCAAAGAGATAACTACTTGTTAAATTTACCTTTACTAGCTCGTTTGCAAAGAATTTATCCGCGTCTATGGCTATGTCATTTTTTATCTTGTTTGGCACGAAGCTCTCGACGTAAAATGGCACACTCGCTATCACTTTGCTAGCGTAGATTATCTGCATGTTAAATCTACCGCTTAGATCGCTTAAAATTTCTTTTTCAAAATTTATCATGCCAACATCATTTGTATTTTGCGTGATCTGGGCGCTACTTTTGCCTTGCGGATCGATAAATTTGATCTTAACTGGCATATTTTTAAGCGGGTTAAAGTCCCTATCTCTTAGATAAATTGCTCCTTTTAAGCTCTCGTTTGGTCTTATGATATTTGAGGCAAAATGCGTGTAAGCATCGATGCTCTCGCTTGGATTTTGACTGATGAGCTTTGCCTCATTTAGCGCTTCGCTATCTTTTATGATGAGGAAATTTTGCTCCTTGCCAAGTGAGACGACGACTGATGAGATCTCTTTGTAAATATCTTTTTTGTTAAATTTAAAGACGCCAACATCATTTGTCGCGCCAACTGCGATCTCTTCGTTTCTTTTGCCATAAATTTTTACATTTGCGTTTGGCAGCATTGTGTTTTCGCCAAGGCGGTTTGCAAAGACGAAAATTTCGTCCTTACCAAGCTTTGCATTTATGGCGATGTCGCTTAGATAGACGACCTTTGAGACGCTCTTATCTTTGCCGTAGTTTAAGCTTATCTTATAAACTCCGTCTCCTGCTCCTGCAAAGTCAAGCTTGATCTTGTTTAGTGAAATTTCGTTTAATGCACCTTCTAGCTTGTAGCTTTTGCTTGCTACTTTTGAGCTAAAATTGCTTAGATCTTCGCTATTGTCGTTGAAATTTAAAAAGTATCTAAAATTTTGATCGCTTAACTTTTCAACGCTCACATTTAGCTCAGGTAAATTTGCACTTCTAATGCCGATCTCGCCCACACTTGAGATATATGGCTCTTCGTTTGTGAAATTTGCAAATGGAGTGAAGTTGCTAGCGACCACCTCGTAGGTTTTGGCCTCTCTTACGACATTTCTATCGTCTCCAAAGCCTGGCTTTATCGTGATCTCGTAGCTATTTTGCGGTTTAAACTCATCGCTTGTGATATCGATGTAATAATCATACCCCTCAAGCTCAGAATTTGGCGCGCCATTTTCATCGTCATTTTTATATGCCACGTCGCTTATACTAAAGCTTTTTACGCCTTTTATCTTTATAAATTTCTTTAGATTATTATCATCGCTTAGCCACTCTTTTAGATAAATTCTAAAAGCTAAGATGCCATTATCAAGGCTTGTCGGATAGATTTTAGCTATCTCAAAGCTTTTAGCTTCGGCATTTATATTTACGCTCTCACTGCTTGCTTGCTCACTAAATTTCACCACGCCATCGCCTGCAAGCTTAGCGCCAAATTTACTCTCAAAATTTTCTCCAAACTCAAAAACAGGTTCGCTTATATTTTTATCAAGATCAAGCTCAAAGCTGTTTTGAGAGAGCTGCAAGGCATTAAAGCTTGCACCTTTTACGGCTATTTTTTTTACAAGCTCTTCACTAACTTCGTCATTAAATTTAAGGATAAATTTGCTATCAGTGAGCTTTTCTATCTTCTCAAGCGCAAATTCTTTCGTCTCAAAGCTAGCGCTGCTGCCATTTTCTAGCTTACAGCTATACTCTACGCCTGCGTGCATATCTTTTGTAAAGAGCGTAAGGCTTTGAGCGTTAAATTTCACCGTGCCACTTAGCGCTGGCTCACATGAGATGAGTTTTTTCTCGCTTAGCGTGTCTATGAGATTTTTGCTAACATCATCTTCTAGTCCAAATTCCACGCTTAAAGGCGACTTTACCTCGACATTGCCATTTAGGCTTAAAGCATATAAATTTACTGCTCCTAAAAGTGCTAGAAGTAGCGCTTTTTGCTGCATTTTATCTCCTTAGTTTTATTGTTATTTCACTTTGATTTGAGTTTTGATCAAGGCATTTTAAAGTGTGCTCGCCAAGAGTTAGATCTAGCCTTTTTTCGCTTGCATTTTCTATCTTAGAAAAGTTCAAATCATCCACTTTTAAGTAAATTTCATCACCTAAAAACGCGTAGCATTTTAGCATAATTTGTGTTACATTTTCATCTGTCACGATCTCTTCGCCGTTATACGGATAGGCAAAAACTGGCTTTTTGTCTTTAAAAACTTCAGCACAAGGGCTATTTTTGACCTCGTTCTTGTCTAAAAAGCCATTTTTTATCAAAAACTCAAGCTCCTCGCCCCTTAAACTCTCGCACTTATCTTGCAGTTTAACTCCAACTATCCTATCATCAAGTGCCGTTTTTTTGCATGTTTCATAATTAAAAGCATCAAGGCAGGTTGGCACTTTTTCGATGCCCTCTGGCTCGCTCATAAAGCTTAAATTTCTTTTTTGAGCGATGAGCTTAAACATATCAAAAACGATCTTTGAAACGTCATTTAGTCCAGTTAGCTTGTCGGTTTTTTCGGCGTTAAAGTTGCCCACCCAGACGGCTATTGTGTAGTCCTCATCAACTCCAATAGCGTAAAGATCGCGTGAGTTTGCACTTGTGCCTGTTTTAAAGGCGATTTTTGGTGTGTTTTGCGCGTATTGCCAAGCATTTTTTAGATATGACCTTGAGGCCTCGCTCATCATTTTGGCGGTTAGATATGCGCTTTGAGGCGAGATGAGGGTTATGTTTTTGTCCTCATTTTTGTAGTTTTTGCCCGCAAACTCAAGCGGCCTATAAACCCCGCCATTTGCGTATATCGTATAAAGATGCGCAAGATCAAGTAGGCTCATCTCAGCGCTACCTAAAACTATCGAAGAGCCGTAAAATTCCTTGTTTTCATCAACTAAATTTACCTTTTCAAGCAGCTCATAAAGCGAGTTATCTTTTAGCTTTAAGTCTAAATTTATAACTGGGATATTGAGGCTAAAATTTAGAGCGTCCTTTGCGCCTACAAGCCCCAAAAAGTCGTTACTAAAGTTCTTTGGCACATATTCATTTATATAAATTTGCGTATCGATTAGCTGCGAGTTTGGCGTGATGAGACCACTATCAAGCGCAAGCGAGTAGATAAAAGGCTTTAGCGTGCTGCCGGTGTTTCGCTTCATATTTAGGGCTGAGTTTTTGCCGTCGCGTGCGCGCTCATCGTGCGAGCCTATGAAGGCAACAACGCTCATTTTTTTATTGTCAATGACCACGGCTGCGGCGTTATTTGCGTTTTTAGCCTTTAGCGAAAACATCGCATCTTTTAAAATTTTAAGCATATCTTTTTGTAAATTTAGATCCAAGCTCGCCTTTGAAATTTGGTTTTTAAAAGCGACATTTGAGTAGTCGCTAGCATTTACGACAGCTCTTATCCTTACATTTTTAAATGGCTCAGCTTGTGCTCTTTTAAAGGCGCTAAGATCAATTAAATTTGCCTTATAAAGCATCTTTATGACCCTGTTTTTTAGGGCATTTATGTTTGAGACGCGGTCAAGTCTATTTTTATTTGGATTTTTAGGGATCGTGCTTAAAAGTGCCGCCTGAGCGTAGCTAAGCTCGTTTAGCTCCTTGCCAAAGTAAAAGAAGCTTGCTGCCTTTGCACCCTCGATATTGCCGCCATAAGGGGCTAAATTTAGGTATAAATTTAAAATTTCATCCTTGCTAAAGTGAAGTTCAAGCTGAAATGCTCTAAAAATTTCTTTTATCTTATTTTTATAGCTCCTATCACTTGGCTCAAGCATCCTAGCCACTTGCATCGTGATAGTGCTAGCGCCTATGCGGTTGTCGCTTCTTAGGTTGTGAAAAAATGCCCTAAAAATGGAGGCAAAATTTACGCCAAAATGGTAGTAAAAGTACCTATCTTCAAAGAGAACGACGCATTGTTTTAGCGAGTTTGGGAAGCTTTGCTCGTGAAATCTCCAAATTCCGTCGCTACTAAGCTTCATATTTATGATCTCGCCATTTTTATCAAGCAAAATTTTGGCTTCGTCTTTTTTAAGCGCATCTAAATTTAGTGGATAAATTTGATCAAGTATCAAAAATATAGCGACCATTAGAGCAAAAAATAGGGCAAGAAATTTTAAAAATTTAAACTTTTTCATCGGCGTGATTATAGCTGTTAAAGTTTAAGTAGCTATAATTAGGCCTTTTTAAAAAAGAGGAAACAATGCCCTTATCTAGGTTAAACAAAGAACAATACACCGCCGCAACTGCGCCATTTGGACACAATCTCATCATCGCTTCAGCTGGCACTGGCAAGACTAGCACGATTGTCGCTCGCATCGCATATCTTTTAAATTTAGGCGTAAAGCCTGAGAAAATTTTGCTTCTAACTTTTACAAACAAAGCAGCCAGCGAGATGATAGAGCGCTTAAATAGGTATTTTGACAAACAAATCACCTCTAAAATCACTGCAGGCACCTTTCACTCGGTCTCATTTTCGCTTTTAAAAAGCCTTGATAAAGGCGTCACGCTAAAGCAGCCAAGCGAGCTAAAGACGCTTTTAAAAAGTCTTGTTGAGAGGCGTAAATTTTACCATTTAAGCGACGTCAAGCCTTATGGCGGGGCATATCTATATGATCTTTACTCGCTCTTTCAAAACAGCGAACAAGGCACAACTTTTGGCAAATGGATAAGTGAGAAGAGCGAAGAGCAGGGCGTTTATGCTGAAATTTATGAAGATGTTTTAGAGGAGTTTGAGGCTGAAAAGGCTAAATTTTCTTACGCTGATTTTAACGACCTTCTCATAAAAATGCGCGATGAGCTAAAAAAGGGGGCAAATTTAGCTTATGATGAAATTTTGATCGATGAGTATCAAGATACAAACACTCTTCAAGGCAGCCTCATAGACGCATTTAAGACAAAGAGCCTATTTTGCGTAGGCGATTTTGACCAGAGCATCTACGCATTTAACGGCGCAAATATCGAGATCATTGGCTCATTTAAAGATCGCTTCCCAAACGCAAACATCTACGCTTTAAATGTAAATTACCGCTCAAGCTCAAGCATCCTTGCCCTTGCAAATAAGGTGATAAATAACAACCCAAGGCTTTATGAAAAGCACCTCACAGTTAGCCGAGATGGAAATTTCAAGCCTCCAAGGCTGCTTGTCTATAACGAGCTTTTTGATCAGTATCAAAATATCGCTGATATCATCTCGCTCTCGCCATTTAATAGAGAAAATATCGCCATAATTTTTAGAAATAACTCATCAGCTGATGGCATCGAAGTCGCGCTAAAAGAGCGAGGCATCGGCTCAAAGCGAAAGGGTGGGGTGAGCTTTTTTGAGAGCCGTGAGATCAAGGCGCTCATCGACATCATGGGAATTTATGTCAATCCAAAAGATATAATGGCATTTATCCACATCTGTGAATACGCAAAGGGCGTTGGCAGCGCAGTTAGCAAAGAAATTTTTGATGCACTTCTTAAGCTTGGGCATGGAAATTTGATAAAAGGGATAGTTGAGCCAGATGAGAGCGTAAATATCTCATCAAACAAAAGGCGAAACTATCAGCTGGGCCTTTTTGACGACCTTGACGAATTTGCCGAAGTTTCAAGGTTTTCTAAGCTTGGCTTTAGCGATAAATTTCTAGGCCACCCGGTGCTAAAACTACAAAAGCTAAGCGAGAGTGGGGCGCAGTTTTTATATGAAATTTACAACTTTTTACGAGGCATGAGAAATATCTCAAAGCCAGCCACGATGATAAATGAGATAAAAACTAGCAAAATTTACTCGTTAATCGTCGAAAACATCAGCACAAAAAGGGCAACTCTAAAAAATGGCAACGTCGATCTTGCGCTCAAAGAAGAGGTCAAAGAGCGCATAATGGCAAAGAGCGTGGTGTTAAGCGAGCTAGCTAAAAAATATCAAGATATCAGTAAATTTTATAACTTCTTAGCCCTTGGAAGCAACGAGATGAGCGAAGGGCAGGGCGTTAGCTTGCTTAGCGTGCATGCGAGCAAGGGGCTTGAATTTGATCAAGTTTTCATCGTAGATCTCGCGCAAAATCGCTTTCCAAATTTAAAGCTAATGAGCATGGGTGGTAGCCTAGAAGAAGAGAGGCGGCTCTTTTACGTAGCAGTAACCAGAGCAAAAGACGAGCTATATCTTAGCTATGCAAAATACGACAAGATAAAGAAGGTCAATTATCAGCCAAGTAGGTTTTTGATAGAGGCTGGCATGGCAAAAGAGGAAGCTTAAAGAGTATTTACTCTTGTGAAGTAGAATTTATCAATTTTTTACAAAGAGAAGCGATGAAAAAAACTAAAATTTTAATAATCCTGCTTATTTTAGGCGTTGGCGGATACTTCGTCTATGATAAATTTTTCAATATAAAAGATGAAAAGGTGGAGTTTATCACTAAAAAGGCAAAGAAGGGCTCATTTAGCAAGAAAGTCGATGCGACTGGAGAAATTTTCGCCACCGAGCTAATCGACGTGGGAGCTCAGGTGAGTGGTCAGATAAAAAAGCTATACGTTAAGCTTGGAGATCAGGTAAAAAAGGGTGATATGATCGCAAGTATCGATAGCTCGACCCAGCAAAATAGCATTGATAATAAAGAAGCACAGCTTGCCATCTACAAAGCCCAGCTAGAAAGCGCAAAAGTGGCTCTAAATATCGCTAAAACGCAGTTTGATAGAGAAAACGCACTATTTTCTAAAAACGCCACTTCAAAGCAAGAATTTGAAAGCGCAAAAAACACATATAGTGCAAATAGCGCCAAGATAAAAGAGCTTGAAGCACAGATTAAGCAGACAAATATCGAGCTAAGCACCGCTAAGATAAATTTAGGCTACACAAAGATCACCGCACCAAGAGACGGCACCGTAGTAAGCGTGCAGGTCGAGGAGGGTCAGACTGTAAATGCCAACCAAACTACGCCAACTATCGTAAATATCGCTGATCTTAGCCATGTAAAGATGAAGATGCAAATAGCAGAGGGCGACATCACAAAGATCAAAGTCGGCACGCCGGTTGAGTACTCGATCCTCTCTGAACCAACGAAGAAATTTCAAACGACTGTTAGCTCGATAGATCCGGGGCTTACTACGCTAAGTGATGGCAGCTACGGCTCAAGTAGCAGCAGTAAGTCTTCATATTCAAGTAGCTCAAGCAGCAGCTCGGCGGTTTATTACTACGCGCAAAGCATTGTTGATAATAAAGATGGAATTTTAAGAATAGGTATGACCACACAAAACGAGCTTTTAATAGCAAATGTCGAGGACGCCATCATCGTGCCAAGCATCGGCATCAAAAAAGATGAAAACGGCACTTTTGTCTATGTGCTAAAAGATGGCAAGCCAGTAAAAACAGCGGTCAAAACCGGCATAAAAGACAACCTCGATACGCAGATCATCAGCGGCATAAACGAGGGCGATGAGATCATCACATCTCAAGGCTCATCAAGCGAGATCGCTAAGATGATCGCAAAAGAACATAAGAAGTTTTAAGTGATAAGCCTAAAAAACATCACCAAAAGCTTTAAGCTAGGCGAAAATGAGATAGAGATCTTGCATGGCATAAATTTAGAGATAAAAAAGGGTGAGTTTATAGCCATCATCGGTCAGTCTGGCTCTGGTAAATCAACCCTGATGAACATCCTTGGCTGCTTAGATAGCCCAAGTGGTGGGCAGTACCTGCTTGATGGCAAAGAAATATCAAAATTTGATAGCGACTCGCTTGCCAAGCTTAGAAGGGATAAATTTGGCTTTATCTTTCAAAGATATAACCTGCTTAGCACGATGAATGCCCTTGAAAACGTAGCGCTGCCTAGCATATACGCAGGGGCAAACAAGAGCGAGCGAGAGAAAAGAGCTAATGAGCTTCTTGGCTCACTTGGACTTAGCGAAAAAGCAAAAAATTTACCAAATAAACTTTCAGGCGGACAACAGCAAAGGGTCTCCATAGCAAGGGCGCTGATGAATGGCGGCGAGATCATTTTAGCAGACGAGCCAACTGGCGCGCTTGATAGCAAAAGTGGGCTAAGAGTGATGGAAATTTTGGTTGATCTTTACAAAAAAGGCCACACTATCATCATCGTCACACACGACCCAAAGATCGCCGAATACGCAAGCAGGGTGATCGAGATAAAAGATGGCAACATCGTAAGCGACAATGTAAAAAATAGCAAAATTTACGAAACCGTAAAGCAAACTCAGCCAGAAAAGAGCAAATTTACCTACTATAAAGACCAGCTCATAGAGAGCTTTAAAATGTCGGTAAATGCGATGCTAGCTCATAAACTAAGATCGCTTTTAACCATGCTTGGCATTATTATCGGCATAACCGCAGTCATTAGCGTCGTGGCCCTTGGCAAAGGCTCGCAGGAGCAAATTTTAGCTGGTATCAGAAAGATCGGCACTAACACGATCGACATCATGCCCGGTAAAGGCTTTGGCGATATGCTCTCAGGCAAGGTAAAAACGCTCTCCATAAGCGACGCAAACATGCTTGCTAAGCAGTCCTTTCTGGACTCAGTCACACCAAATACAAGCACTTCAGGCGTGCTAACCTATGAAAATATCTCGCTAAGTGCGAGCCTAAAAGGTGGTGGAGTAGGGAGCTTTGACGTAAATGGGCTAAAGCTAGAAGAGGGCAGAATTTACGATGAAGACGAGGTTTTAAACTCTGATTCAGTTGCTCTAATCGATCAAAACACCAAAAATAGTATCTTTAAAAATGATGATCCTATCGGTAAGATCATACTTTTTAACAAAAAGCCACTTCGCATTATCGGCGTTTTGCAAAAGGATGATTTTAAGATTGGCGACGCCAGCACGCTTAAAATTTACGCCCCTTACACGACTGTGCTAAACAAGGTCACAGGGGATAAATTTATAAGCTCGATCACAGCTAAAGTAAATGAAGGTGTCAATGCGCAAATCGCCGAAAAGAGCCTAAGCGAGCTTTTAGAGATCAAGCACGGCAAAAAGGACTTTTTTACAAGAAACTCAGACAGTATCAAACAAACGATCGAAGAGACCATCTCAACCATGCGCCTTCTCATCTCAAGCATAGCCGTCGTTTCGCTCGTAGTTGGGGGCATAGGCGTCATGAATATCATGCTAGTCTCAGTCACCGAGCGCACCAAAGAGATAGGCATAAAAATGGCGATCGGAGCCAGACAGAGCAACATCTTGCAGCAGTTTTTGATAGAGGCGGTGCTACTTTGCCTAATAGGCGGTGCCATCGGCATCGTCCTATCCTATGCTATTGGCTACATCTTTAACAACTTCTTAAACGGCTTTAGCATGATCTTTTCAAACGGCTCGATCGTGCTTGCACTTGTCACATCGATGGCGATTGGCATCATCTTTGGCTACATGCCTGCCAAAAACGCCTCAAAACTAAATCCAATAGATGCGCTTTCAAGGGAGTAATATGAAATTTCTAAGTCTAGCTTTAGTGCTCGTTTTAAGCGGTTGCGCTGTTAAAAATATAGATGAAAACTACAAGCAAATTTTACTTGAAGATAACGCCAGTGACGAGCTAAATTTAGACACTTCTTGGTGGAAGCAGTATGAGCAAAACTATCTTGATGAGCTTGTAGCGCTTGCGCTTAAAAACAACACCGACCTTGCAAAAGCTGCGATAAATGTAAATAAAGCGCTCGCTCAAGCTGGTGTTTTGCAGGCAAATTTAATACCAAGCTTTAACGCTGGCGTCGAGGCTGGAAGTAGCAAAAATATAAAAGAGGGCGGCGCTTCTAGTAGAAGTTTTGGCTCAAGCATAGGGCTTAGCTACGAGCTTGACCTTTGGCAAAAGCTAGCAAATAGCAAAGACGCAGCGATGTTTGAAGCAGATGCTAGCAAATTTGACCTAGAAGCCGCCAAACTAAGCGTAATAAACTCCGTAACAGATGCTTATTTTCAGATCTTATATCTAAATGAGAGCATTAAAACTTATGAGCAAATTTTAGAAATTTATAACAAACTAAACGAGATAGTTGAGCTTAAATTTAAGCTTGGCAAAGAGGAGGCACTAAGCTTAAAACAGATAAACTCACAGCAACTAAACGCTCAAAATAAGATAGAAAGCGCCAAAAAAGAGCTTGTGAGCGCTAAAAAAACGCTTAGGATTTTGCTAAATAAGAGGCCAGAATTTGAGCTTAAATTTGAAGCTCTCACGCTAAGTCCCGTTAAAAGAGTGGGCGTTGATCTTGAAGTGCCAACAAGTGCCATAGCAAACCGACCTGATCTAAGAGCGGCCATTTTCCGCATAGAAGAGGGTATCTTAAACTACAAAGCGAGCCAAAAAGAGTTTTATCCAAGCATCACGCTAGGAGCCAGCCTAAAAAGTAGCACCGACAAAAAAGAGGAAGCCTTTAGCCTTAAATTTCTAAATGGAAACATCGCTTTAAATTTGCCATTTTTAAACTACCACAAACTAAAGTCAAATTTAAAGGTTAGCGAGGCGAATTTCGAGCTTGCAAAGCTAAACTACATAAGCACTCTAAATAGCGCGCTAAACGAGATAGACGCATTTTACAAAGGCTACTTAAATGACGAAGCACTACTTACAAACTACCAAGAGCAGATAAAAAACTACGAGGAAATTTCAAAAATTTATGAGCTAAAATACTCTTACGGCAAGGTCGAGCTAAAGCAGTTTTTAGAGGCGAAAAACAGCGAGCTGGAGGCCAAAATAGGGTTACTAAAAGCAAAATACACGCTTTTACAAGATGAGCTAAATATCTACAAAGCGATGGCTGGCAAATTTAATAGGTAAATTTATGAGCTTGGCTTGGGACTACGAGGCAAACGCGTGCAGCAAGGATGGCAAATTTAGCGCTAAATTTGAAGGCTACGAGGTCGCTATGGGCGCTCCAACCCTTGGTGAGCTACGGCTTTTTATAAATGGCGAGCACTATCTAAATTTAAAAAACGAGCTCTTAAACCACGCAAAAACGCTATCAAATTTGGATCAAAATTTAGTTAAAGATGGCAGCACTCATCAAATTTTACTTAGCGAGAGAGCGACTGCTTGCTTTTTGTTTTCAGACGACTCTAAATTTCTAGCTTTTTCTGAATGGACGGCAGATAAAATGCAGATCGTAAAGATACTTCGCCTAGCCGATATCAGCATAAAAACTGACAACAAACGCAAAAGAGTAGTGGAATTTCTCTCATTTGATGACGGCGTGCTTAAAATTTTAGACTCACCGATCTTTATGCCCAAAAACTATACACTAGATATTCGCACACTTTTTAATGATAAAATTTAATTCACGCACTTTGTCTTTAAAAATAGTTTTCAGGTGTGTTTTCATAGTAAATTTAACTACTAGCTCTTAAATTTAGCACGAAAGATCACTCAAATCTAAAAATTTAACGCAAAAGATAACTCTTTGATATACAAAAACAATTTTTTAGTTTTATAAGTTGCCTTTGAATGGCAAAATTAACTCCTTGCTTTAAAATTTAACGCGCAAGATAATATTTGGCGCATAAAAACAGATATCACGCACTATTCTTATTTTTAGCACGTATAAGATTGCCTTATCGGCTTTTAAAAAACACTCGCTTTGGATTAAATTTGCTTTCAAAAATGCCATCTCAAGCAAGTACTTTATTTACATTTATCGCGGCTTTTCAAGGGTTGTGCTACTTTTTAGAGCAAGAAGCACAAGCACTCAAGGTAACTCTCGCTCGCCATTTTCAAAATAGGGTAGATCAAATTTTAAGTTATATATAAGATAAATGCAAATTTCACAATTTTTGAAAAGTGTAAAATTTAACTAATTTTCTTACAAATTTTTTTACGCCAAATTTAATGGATAAATTTTGATCACACAAAAGATAAAATGCAAAACCTAGCCAAATCTAGCCATTTAAAACTTTTAAACGAGTAGAATAAAGATTTTAAAATATCAATTTGAAAATTATAGTTTTCAATACAAAATATATAAAATATCTTGCATTTTACCTTTTGTCATATTTTGGTATTGCAATTATGGTTGATTTTAAATTTGCTTTTATGCTTGGTGATTTGAGCTTGAAATGGTTAAATTTTCAAAAATGGAGCAATAAATTTTAAAATTTGAGTAGAAAATGTTTTTGGTTCAAAAGCAAAACTTGCATTTGAAAATTAAATAAGCAGATATCCTTTGTGCCTATCAAATCACAATAAATGAATTTGCGTTTTTTTCTAAAACTTATCTTTGATGTTTCTTTGGGTGATCAAAGAACAAAGCTTTTGCACTGCCCTCTTTTAGCTCTTTAAATTTACACTTAAACTCTATACAAAAAATCCCTGAAGTTGGGATATTATCGATCGATGAGTCGCTTAGATATTCGCAAATTTCAGTTATGCTTGGATTGTGCGTGATGATAAAAATTTCATCTAAATTTTTATCCAAATTTCTTACAAACTCTAAAAGATCCTCAAAGCTTATGTCATAAAGCTCGTCTTTTATCTCTATGGATTTTTCTTTAAATTTTAAAGTTTTAGCGATGATTTTTGCTGTTTGCTCGCATCTTTTAGCACTGCTTGAAAAGATAGCTCCTGGCATCACATCATACATTTTTAGCCTGCTAGCCATAAATTTAGCGTCTTCTTTTCCTTTTGGGCTAAGCTCTCTTGAAGCGTCTTTTGCGCCGTCTTTGTTCTCATCGACTGCTTTTGCGTGCCTTATGAAGTAAATTTTGCTCATGATCTCTCCTTTGAGAAATTCTTTATCCAACTAAGTTCTTCCTCGCTAAAACCTGCCTTTAAGCGGTCTTTTTCGTTGATCTCTCTAATGCTTTTAAATGAATTTGGATATAAATTTAATATGATGTCAAAGTAGCTTTTCTCATTGACACCCTCTTTTTTACAGGCAAATTTAAACCATTTATCGCCCTTATAAACGTGAGAAACTTCCTCTTTTAAGATGACTTTTAGGCACTCAATAAGCTCCTCATTGCCACCCTCGCCCTCTAGCCTTTTAATGATGTGAGCGTTTGCGTCAAGGCCGTTTGCCTCCATATATCTTGGTAGCAGTGCCATGCGGCTAGTGAGCTTGTCTGAAGTCTTTTGAAGTGCGATAAAAAGGCCGTCATGTACGCTTAGCTCGCCGTATCTGCCGCCTTGTTTTGTGAGTAAATTTTCTATCATACAAAAGTGCCTGATCTCATCCTCAGTCACCTCCAGCCAGTCCTCGTAAAACTCCCTTGGCAGCCCTCTAAACCTATAACAAGCATCAAGCGCGATGTCAATGGCACTAAACTCGATGTGAGCGACTGAGTGGATGAAATTTAGGTTTTTATCTTTTGGCTTTACCTTTTTGTTTAGCTCTTTCATACTAACGACGTCGCAAAATTTAGCGTAGCATGGGGTAGTTAGCTCATTTGGCGCAGAAATTTCATCAAAACAAATATCCAAATTTGATCTAAATTTCTCGTAAAACAGCTCAAATTTTAAAAATTTAAGCCCCACATCGCCTTCGTTTAAAATGTCCCAGATCTCATCAAAAAATCTCATCTGCTCTCTTTAAGTAAAATTTAGCATACAAACAGCCGACAGTCCAGCCTATAAAGTGCGCGTACCATGCGACATTTATGCCCATAAATAGCGGCAAAAAGCTCATGGCTATCAGGGTGGCAAAGTATCCAAACCACGCCTTTTTATCCGAGTAAAGTAACGAGGTCGCCAGCATGCCAAAGAGCATAGACAAAGCGCCGCTTGCACCGACTAAATTTATAAATTTCTCATTTTCAAATGCAAAATATATATAAATAAAGCTTAAAATTTGCGTCAAAACGCCACCAACGATATAAAAAATGATAAATTTTTTCGTACCAAGATATAGCTCGCTCACCGTGCCAACTTGATATAAAAAGAGCATATTCATGAGCAAGTGACCTGCGCCTGCGTGTATAAAGATAGATGTGAGAGGCTGAAATAGATAGAATTTTTCTAAAAAATAGATATTTAAGCCAAGCGCGAGCCATAACTCACGCGAGTGCAGAAAGGTGATACCAAAAAATGCAGCTAAATTTAAAAGGATAAGTGCAAATGTAGCTGGGCTACTTAGCTTTGCCATATCCAGCAAATCTATTTGCCGCAAGGCAGCTAGCGTTTGAGCATCTTACGACGTAGCTGTTTATCTCTTTGTCGCCCTTTAGATGCGTGTTTTTTTGTTTTAAATTCATATAGCTGTGGATGATCCTGCCACCAGAGTTGTGGATAAATTTCACCGTCTCGTCTGGGAGTATAGCTGTTACGATGCCGACGTGAGTGACGTTTTTCTTGTCTTTATTTTTTTGTATGCCTTTACCAAGGGTGTTTGAAAAGAAGATAAGATCGCCTTTTTTTGGATTTTTATGAGTAATTAAATTTTGGCTTTCATAGAAGTTGTAGATGGCTTTTGACTTTCTGCCACCCTTGCTGTAGTAGTTATTGATGGTTTTTTCATCAAAATACATATTTTTATATTTTGCATTTACGATAGAGACAAAACCTGAGCAGTCGCCCCCTGCTCTAGTGTTTAAGTATTTTTTAAAAAATGAACCAAATTCTTTATCTGCTCTGCCGTCATCTTCGTCTAAAAGCTCACTTGAAGTTTGCCTGCTAAAGTCTTCGTTTATAGAGGTAGTTTGATTATAGTCATTTTGTGGGATTTTAGGCTCATTTGAGGTGAAAGAACAACCTGTAAAAAGCGCAATGCAGAGTGCAAAAAATATTCTTTTATTTATTAAACTTAACATATTTTTATCCAAAATAATTAATTTTCGTAATTTTAACTCTTAAATGTAAATAAAGCGAAAATAGCGCCCTGTTTTCTTTACTCTAAGTTTAAAAACAATATAATCGGCAAAAAATATATTTTCTTAAGGCAAAAAATAATGATGCACTATCTAAAAATAGAAGGCAATGCCAAATTAAGCGGCGAAGTAAAGATCAGCGGAGCCAAAAATGCCGCCCTACCTATCATCGCCCTAACCCTACTTGCTAAAAATAAGATAAATTTAACAAATATCCCAAATGTCGCTGACATAAAGACGCTTTGTCAGTTGCTAGTTAATCTTGGCGCAAAGTGCGAATTTAAAGATGAAAACTCACTAAGTATCGACACGAGCAGTGTAAATTCGACCACGGCGAACTACGACATCGTTAGAAAGATGCGTGCTTCTATCTTGACGCTGGGTCCGCTTCTAGCGCGCTTTGGACACTGCGAAGTGAGCCTGCCTGGTGGCTGCGCGATCGGACAAAGGCCAATAGATCTGCATCTAAGCGCACTTGAGAAAATGGGCGCAAATATCGAGATAAAGCAAGGCTACGTTGTCGCAACCGCACCAAATGGCCTAAAAGGCGCAAAGATAGTTTTTGATAAGATCACCGTAACTGGCAGCGAAAACATCATCATGGCAGCGGCCCTAGCGCACGGCACGACAGAGCTTTTTAACGTCGCACTTGAGCCTGAAGTGGTGCAAATTTGTGAAATTTTGGCAAAAAGTGGCGTAAAGATAGAAGGCATCGGCACGAGCGAGCTAAAGATCACTGGTAGCGGTCAAAAGCTACTTGAAATTTGCGATATCGAGGTCATCCCAGATAGGATCGAGGCTGGCACATACCTTTGCGCTGGAGCTATCACAAATAGCAAAATTTCAGTCACAAGGGCGAATGCTGCGCACATGACAGCCATTTTAAATAAATTTGAAGAGATGGGCTTTGGTATTGAAGTGGATGGCGATAAGATCACGATTTTGCCGACAAATGAGATAAAACCAGTCGAGATAAGAACGACTGAATATCCTGGCTTTCCGACCGATATGCAGGCTCAGTTTATGGCGCTTTGTCTAGCAGCAAATGGCGTTAGCACGATAGATGAGAGGCTTTTTGAAAACCGCTTTATGCACGTTAGTGAGCTAGCTAGGATGGGCGCAGATATCCGCCTAAATGGCCATATCGCAAGCGTTTATGCCCCTGCAAATTTAAACGCAGCTGATGTTATGGCGACTGACCTTAGAGCGAGCTCAGCGCTGATACTAGCTGCTCTTATCGCAAATGGCGAGAGCTTGGTGCATAGAATTTATCACCTTGATAGAGGCTACGAGAGGCTTGAGGAGAAATTTAAAAGCCTTGGGGCAAAAATAGTTAGGCTTGAGGAGTAAAAATGCTAGTAAATGACGCACTTGAGGCTTTAAGGGCTAAATTTAGACCAAAAAATGAGAGTGAAATTTTACCTCTTAGCGAGGCTCTTGGCAAAACCTTAGCAAATGACGTGATAGCTGTTAAAGACCTGCCCTGCTTTGATAACTCAGCGCTTGATGGTTTTGCGGTTAAATTTGATGAGAAAGATGAGCCTTATAAGATCATCGCATGTGCCTTTGCGGGCGATAAAGAGCAGCTAAGTATCGGCAAAAACGAGTGTGTGAAGATAATGACAGGCGCTAAGATGCCAAAGGGCTCTGATACGGTCATGAGATTTGAAGATTGCGTCGTTGAGGGCGAGTTTGTAAAAGCGCCAGCTAAGCTTAAAAAAGGCGAGGCTTACCGCTTTAAGGGCGAAGAGACAAAGGTTGGTGAAATTTTACTAAAAAGTGGCGAAATTTTAGACACAAGAAGCGTGATGATGTTAGCAGCTCAGGGCATAAGCTTTATAGAAGTTAAAAAGCAACCTAGTGTTGGAATTTACTCAAGCGGAAATGAGATCATCGAGCCTTGGCAAAGAGCGAGCGAGGATGAAATTTACAACGCAAATGCCTTTGGCATAGCTGCACTTCTTAGCTCAATCGGTCAAAAAAGCTCATATCTTGGCATTATAAAAGATGAGCTTAGCGCCGTAAAAGAGGCATTTTTAAACGCTACAAACTACGACATCGTTATCTGCTCTGGCGGAGCGAGCGCTGGCGAGGCTGACTTTATGAAGATAGCCTTAAGCGAGCTTGGATACGATGAAATTTACTCACACCTTGACATAAGACCTGGCAGACCTTGTAAGGCTTACGAAAAAGACGGCAGACTTGTTTTTATCTTGCCTGGCAACCCTATGGCTGCTTATCTTTGCACGATGATGCTTGTTTTGCCACTTCTAAAAAACGAGTGCTTTGTGACGCAAAAAGCTATAAATAGCGAAAATTTAAAGGTAAAATCGGGCAGAGCAAATGCTGTTTTTGGCAATATAACTGATGGTAAATTTATAGCAACTGATGGCGGAAAATATGGCTCAGGCATGATAAATCATATATTAAAGAGCGATTTTGTGCTGATAACTAGCCCTGATCAAAGTGAAATTTCACAAAATAGTGAAATTTTAGTCATAAAACTTCCATAATCCTTGACAAATGAAAAACAATCTGATAAAATGCGGACTTCATTTTGATTGCGGGAATAGCTCAGGGGTAGAGCACAACCTTGCCAAGGTTGGGGTCGCGAGTTCGAATCTCGTTTCCCGCTCCATCTTTTTTATATTCATTCTTTTATTTTCCACAAAACTTTTTGCAAATGAAGTCAGCATCTATCCGATGTATTGTGTCGTAAATGATCAAATTTCACTCAGTACTTTTGGCTTTGAAGGCGAAGATAATGAAATTTTAAACTTAGAGGGTAAAAGAGCAGCCAAGATAGATAGCAAAAAACTCTATGAAATTCTAACAGCAAATTTTAAAACATATAATGACAAAAGCGGCGGTAGCGTGGCTTTTGTGAAAAACTGCTCTATCATGGATGAAATTCAGATGCAATTTCTAAGAGAGATCAGCAACGAGTATCCAGGCATCAGTGTGAGCGATCTTAGCATCAGCCCGCAAAACAAACTCCCTGCAAATTTTAAAGACTTAGTCTTTAAAAATATCTTTTTAAACGATCAAAATAGCCAAAAAGGCGTTTTTAGAGCCTCATTTGAGGATGTTGATCTAAGCTTAAAGAGCCTTTATTTTAAATTTAGCTTTAACGCCAAAATGCCAGTTTTTATCGCTATAAATTCAATGAACACAAACCACATTTTAAGCCTGCTTGATTACCAACCAACGATGATTGAGTTTAGCAAATGGCCACGTGACGCGCTTTTTGGACTTAGTGCCTCAACACTTGTTACAAAAGTACAGATAAGAAGCGGAGAAATTTTAACCAAACGCCAGTTTAACGCCATAAGTTTAGTCAAAAAAGGTCAAATGCTAAATGCAGTCTTAAGCGAGGGTGGTGTCAAGATAATCGCTGAAGTAAAAGCGCTTGAAGATGGAAATTTAGGCGATATGATAAAGATAAGAACAAGAGAAAATAAAATTTTACAGGCCACAGTTTCAGGCAAAGATGAGGCGATTATCAGATGAAAAAAGTAGTTTTTGCAGCCACCGGAGCAAGTGGAGCTGGGCTTTTTCTAAAGCTAATAAATGCCGCCAAAGATAGCTGTGAGGCGCACGTCATAGTTAGTAAAAACGCCATGAAAGTTTTGGAGGCTGAAGAAAATTTGAGGCTAAATTTAAATAATCTTGGCGTGAAAATTTATGATGATTTGGATCTTAGCGCTGGTCCAGCATCTGGCTCATTTGGCACGGATGCTATAATCATAGCGCCCTGCTCTACCAACACTCTAGCAAAGGTTGCAAATGGCATAAGCGACACGCTCATCACAAGGGCTGCAAGCGTCGCGCTAAAAGAGAGGCAAACCCTAGTTTTGGGCGTTAGAGAGATGCCGTTTTCTGCGATCGTACTTTCTCAGATGCAGCTACTCTCATCTCTTGGAGCTACCATCGCTCCGCCAGTTTTAGGCTACTACGCAGGCATAAAGAGCCTTCATGATATGGAAAATTTCATCATCGGCAAGTGGCTTGATGCCTTAAAAATCCAAAATAATCTTTACAAAAGGTGGCAAATTTGAAAAAATCTTGCATCTATCCAGGGACCTTTGACCCCATCACAAACGGCCATTTAGACGTCATCATAAGGGCTACAAAAATTTTTGACAAAGTAATAGTCGCAGTCGCAAAAAGTGATAGCAAACAGCCGATGTTCGCACACAAAAAGCGCATAGAGATGGCAAAAGAGGCAGTCTGTGAGCTAAAAAACGTAAGCGTGCTTGGCTTTGATAACTTGTTGGTTGATTTTGCTAAGTCGCACGGCATAAACACTGTCATCAGGGGGCTTCGCGCTGTTAGCGACTTTGAATACGAGCTACAAATCGGCTACGCAAACGCTGCGCTTTGGGACGAATTTGAGACAGTTTATCTTATGCCAAGCTTAAATAACGCTTTCATTTCAAGCTCGATCGTCCGCTCAGTCTTGCGCCACGACGGTGACGTGAGCAACCTAGTGCCAGCAAAAATTCTTAAAAATTTAAAGGCGTAAAATGTATGTTTTGTTTGAAGGCATTGACGGCGTTGGCAAGAGCACGCAGATAGAAATTTTAGCCTCTAAATTTAGTGATGTCATCGTCACAAAAGAGCCAGGCGGCACGCAGCTTGGTGAAAATTTACGTGAAATTTTACTAAGCTCAAACATAAAAATAGGCAAAAGGACTGAAATTTTACTCTTTTTAGCTGACAGGGCTGAGCATTTTGAAAAGCTGGTTGCTCCAAATTTAGGTAGGCTCATTTTAAGCGACAGAGGCTTTATCTCGGGCATCGCCTACGCTTTAGCAAATGATGAAAACTTAGATGAAAACGTGCTTTTAGAGCTTAATAAATTTGCACTAAATGATAAATTTGCAGATAAGATCATCTTTTTTGAAGCAAGCTCTGAGCTTATAAGCTCGCGTCTAAAAAATAGAGGCACTAGCGATAAGATCGAGGCTCGAGGGTTAGAGTATCTTTTAAAAGTGCAAAGCCTGATGAAGCAAATTCTTATCAAAAATGGCTTTGAAACGCTTTTTATAGACGCGTCTAAAAGCATAGAGCTAATTTCAAAAGAGATAGAAAATTTTATAAATTTTAAGTAAAATCACAAAAAAATAAAAAAGGATAATGCGATGATAACGGCACTTCGTGGCATGAAAGATATGCTTCCAGCTCGCGCAAAACTTTACGCACAGATAATAAAAACCTGCGAGGAAGTCGCAAAAAACTACGGATATGAGCAAATTTTGACCCCGCACCTCGAGGAGACGGCGCTTTTTAAAAGAAGTGTCGGCGAGAGTAGCGACATCGTGGGTAAAGAGATGTATCAGTTTGAAGACAAAGGCGGCAACGACGTTTGCTTGCGTCCTGAGGGCACAGCTGGCGTTGTTAGAGCGTTTATCGAGGCAAAACTCGACAGAGCAAACGTGACAAAACGCTGCTTTTATCACGGCTCGATGTTTCGCTATGAGCGCCCGCAAAAAGGCCGTTTAAGAGAGTTTCACCAGTTTGGCTGTGAGTGCTTTGGCGAGGGCAGCGTCTATGAGGATGCGAGCATTATCTTAATGGTGAGCGAAATTTTTAACAGACTAAATATAAAAACAACCCTAAAGATTAACTCGCTTGGCGATGAGAGCTCGATGAAGTCTTACAAAGCAAAGCTTGTTAAATTTCTAGATGAAAACGATGAAAAAATTTGCGAAGACTGTAAAAGACGCAAGCTTTTAAACCCTATCCGCGTGCTAGACTGCAAGGTCGAGAGCTGCCAAGAAATTTACAAAAATGCCCCAGTCATCACTGATAGCTTAAGCTGCGAGGCGCAGGCTGATTTTGCAAAGCTGCAAGAAATTTTAACAGCAAATGGCGTTAAATTTGAGATAGATACCAAACTCGTTCGCGGCTTAGACTACTACTGCAAGACGGCGTTTGAGTTTATAAGCAACGAGATCGGCTCACAAAGTGCAGTAGCAGGGGGTGGCAGATATGATAGGCTGGTTGAATATCTTGGCGGTAGAGCAAGTTACGGCGTTGGTTTTGCGATGGGTGTTGAGAGGATAATGGAAATTTTAGGTGAGACCCAGGATGAGCGAGCTGGAGTTTATCTTTGCGCGCTTGATGCGCCAAATTTAGACTTTGTCTATGCGCTTGGCTCTAAACTTCGCAAAAAATATCAGGTTGAAATTTCTTATGAAGCCAAAAAACTTCAAAAACATCTGCAAAATGCCGACAATAAAAATGCAAAAATTTTCCTTTGTGTGGGCGAAAATGAGATGAAAGAGAATAAAATTTGGTATAAAAATTTAGAGACCAAAGATGAAAAAACGATAAATTTAGATGAGCTTGAAAAGGAGCTGGGATGAATGATTTTGGACTTAGCATTTGGGGCAATTCAAATTTTGTGATAGAAGACGGCAAAGTCTGCATAAACGAAGCTAGCAAGCCAGCTATCATTGACATCGTGCGTGATATCAGGGACGACGGATATAGAGGACCACTACTACTTCGCTTTCCGCACCTTATCCAAAAGCAGATCGAGCAGATCCACGCAAGCTTTGCAAAGGCAAAGAAAGAATTTGCCTACAAAGGCAGCTTTAACGCCGTTTTTCCGCTTAAAGTAAATCAATATCCAGGCTTTGTAAAAAATCTAGTTCGCCTTGGCAAGCCCTATAACTACGGCCTTGAGGCTGGTAGCAAGGCTGAGCTACTTTTAACGATGGCTTATAACAACGACAAAGCGCCTATAACGGTAAATGGCTTTAAAGATAAAGAGATGATAAATATAGGCTTCATCGCCGCAGAAATGGGGCATAACATCACACTAACGATCGAGGGTTTAAACGAGCTTGAAGCGATAATCGCCATCGCAAAAGAGCGCTTTAAACCAAAACCAAAGATCGGACTTAGAGTGAGACTACACTCGACAGGATCGGGGCTCTGGGCAAAAAGTGGTGGCATACACTCTAAATTTGGCCTAACATCAACCGAGCTAATAGAAGCTGTAAAGATGCTAAAAAAGGCAAATTTACTTGAAAACTTCACGATGATACACTTTCACATCGGCTCTCAAATAAGCGAAATCCACCCTCTTAAAAAGGCACTCATCGAGGCTGGCAACATCTACGCTGAGCTTAGAAAAATGGGTGCAACAAATTTAAAAGCGATAAATTTAGGCGGCGGTCTAGCGATTGAATACTCGCAGTTTAAAGAGGAGAGTAGCAGAAACTATACGCTAAACGAATACGCAAACGACGTTGTTTATATGCTAAAAACCATAAGCGAGCAAAAAAAGGAGATCGAGCCAGATATTTTCATAGAGTCAGGTCGCTATATCGCCGCTTCTCACGCGCTTTTGGTCGCTCCTGTGCTTGAACTTTTTTCTCAAGAATACACCGAAGAGAAGTTAAATTTAAAGAAAAACAATCCAAATTTAATAACCGAGCTAGTTGATCTTTATAAATCAATCAAGCCTTCAAACGCCCTAGAGTACCTGCACGACGCCATCCATCACACCGAGAGCATCCTTACGCTCTTTGATCTAGGCTATGTCGATCTGCAAGATAGATCAAACGCAGAGGTGCTTTTAAGGCTCATTAGCAAAAAAGCTGTCGTGATGCTTGGCAACAAGAGCAACTCAAGCGATCTAACCAAAATTCAAAAAGAGGTTCAAGAGAGATACTTGCTAAATTTCTCGATCTTTCAAAGCTTGCCAGACTTTTGGGGGCTAAAGCAAAATTTCCCTATCATGCCGCTTGACAGGCTTGATGAGCGCCCTACTCTGCCAGCTTCGATCTGGGATATCACTTGCGATAGCGACGGCGAGATCAGCTATGATGACGAGAAAAACCCACTACTTTTGCACGATGTGGATGTGGAGAAGGAGGATTATTTCTTGGGATTTTTCCTAGTTGGCGCATATCAAGAGGTAATCGGCATGAAGCACAACCTCTTTACTCATCCGACAGAAGCTACCGTGGAGATAACAAGTGACGGCTACAAGATCACAAATTTACTAGAGAGCCAGTCGATCCTTGATATCATGGAGGACATGGACTACGATATCTACGAGATCCAAGACACTCTAAATGAACGCTTAGAGAAATCAACTCTGATAAACGAAACACAAAAGAAGCAAATTTTGGGCGAACTTTATCTATTTTTAAATGACAATAGCTACTTAAAGACAATCAACTAAAAAGGACGAAAATGCAACTAGCAAACAGAATGCAAACATTAAGCGAATCAATCACAATCGCGATCAGCACAAAGGCCAAAGAGATGAAGGCTGCTGGTATCGACGTGATCTCGCTTTCAGCTGGTGAGCCTGACTTTATGACTCCAAAAAAGATAAGAGAAACTGTAAAAAACGCACTTGATAATGATAGCAAAAGCGGCAAATACACGCCAGTGCCGGGCCTGCCTGAGGTTATAGACGCCATTAGAGCAAAGCTAAAAAGAGATAACGGCCTTGACTATAAAGCAAATCAAATCGTCACAAACATCGGCGCAAAACATTCACTTTTTAATGTTTTCCAAGCGCTTATCAACCCAGGTGATGAAGTCATCATCCCCTCTCCATACTGGGTGAGCTACCCTGAGATCGTTAAATTTTGTGGTGGCGTGCCTGTTTTTATCGAGGCAGACGAGAGCACAAATTTCAAAGTCACAGCCGAGCAGCTAAAAAAAGCGATCACACCAAAGACAAAAGTCTTTTCGCTAAATCACCCGACAAACCCAACCGGAGCTGTATATACAAAAGATGAGATTGCGGCATTTGGTGAGGTTTTAAAGGGCACTGACATCATCGTCACAAGCGATGAAATTTATGAAAAAGTGATCTACGGCAAGAAATTTCACGCAGTAGCTTCAGTGAGCGAAGATCTTTTTAAAAGAACGGTCACGATAAACGGACTAAGCAAATGTGGCGCGATGCCTGGCTGGAGATTTGGCTACATAGCAAGCTCGATGGACTGGCTAATTGCTGGCATCAAAAAGCTTCAGAGTCAAAGCACAAGTAACATCAGCTCGATCGTGCAAATAGGCGCTATCCCGTCACTTCTTGGCGAAACTGACGACGATATCGAAAACATGAGAAAAGAGTATGAGAGAAGACGCGACGTGGCAGTTGAAATGATAAACGCTATCCCTGGGCTAAGCGTAGTTAAGCCTGATGGCGCGTTTTATCTATTTGTAAAATGCAAAGATGTAGATGGCGACTCGCTTAGATTTTGCAAAAAGATGCTTGAAGAGGCAAACGTAGCAACCGTGCCAGGTGTGGGCTTTGGCATGGAGGGATACTTTAGAATTTCTTTTGCAACAGACATCGAGAGCATAAAAAGAGCGATCGAGAGGATCGCAAATTTTGTAAAAAGCTACAAAATTTAATGATCAAATTTAGAGTAAATGGCAAAATTTTCGAGCTTGAAAACGATATAAATGTTTATGAATTTTTAGCTCAAAATGGCTATGAGCTTAAATTTATAGCCCTTGAGCGAGATGGAGAAATTTTGCCAAAAAAGTTTTGGCGTGAGCGCTTCATGAGCGAGGGCAAAGCTTATGAGATCGTCACTTTAGTTGGCGGTGGATGAGGAGAAAATGATAGAGATAGTACTAAATGGCACAAAATTTAAAGTGCCAGTAAAAAGCCTTGGCGAGCTAAAAGAGCTTGCGCTTGGCGATAAAGAGAGTGAAATTTATAAATTTTTAGAGAAATTTAACGCGACAAAGCCAGACATTTTTATCGTTGATGGATTTGCTATAAAAGAAGATAGCGGGCTAAAAGATGGCTCAAATGTCGTATTTATAAGGCGTGGCGTGATGCCTGAGCGTGAAGTTTTACGCGCGATGATCGCCTCACGAAACAGCCCTGAGCTAAATTTAGCCCTAAGCAAGGCAGTGATCGGCGTGGCTGGACTTGGCGGCCTTGGCTCAAATATCGCGCTAAGCCTTGCAAGAGTTGGCGTAAAAAAGCTAGTACTTGCCGACTTTGACGTCGTTGAGCCAAGCAACTTAAACCGCCAGCAGTATTTCGTCCGCCACATCGGCATGCAAAAGACGCAGGCGCTTAAAGAGCTGATAAATGACGTAAACCCTTTTGTCGAGGTCGAAACTCACGATATATTTTTAGATGAAAAAAACGTGGCTAGCGTCTTTGGCGAGTGCGAAATTTTATGCGAAGCCTTTGACAACGTCGCTGGCAAGGCGATGATACTAAACGAAGCTGGGGCAAGCTTAAAAGATAAAAAGATCATCGGCGCCTCTGGCATGGCTGGATACTTTAGCTCAAATCTCATAAAAACTATAAAATTTGCCAAAAATGTCTATCTTTGCGGCGACCTCACAAACGAGGCAAAGATCGGTCAAGGGCTAATGGCGCCGCGCGTTGCAATCTGCGCAAACCACGAGGCAAATTTAGCCATTAGACTACTTATGGGCTTGGAGGCGTAAGTGCAAAGTGATAGTTTGATCCTTGGCGGTAAGGAGTTTCAAAGCCGCTTTATCCTTGGCTCTGGCAAGTACTCACACGAGCTCATCGACTCAGCTATAAACGAGGCTGGCGCGCAAATTTTAACCCTTGCTCTTAGGCGCATAAACGAGAGTAAAGAGCGAAATATACTTGACTTTATCCCAAAAGGCGTGACGCTTTTGCCAAACACAAGTGGCGCTAGAAACGCCAAAGAGGCCGTTCGCATCGCCCAGCTCGCACGTGAGCTTGGATGTGGCGAGCTTGTTAAGATAGAGATTATAACTGACTCTAAATTTCTCTTTCCAGACAATATTGAAACGATAAAAGCATGCGAAGCCTTGGCAAATGATGGCTTTGTGCCAATGCCATATATGTTTCCTGATCTAAATGCCGCAAGAGCGATGCTAAGTGCAGGAGCTAGCTGCATAATGCCTCTAGCTGCGCCCATTGGCTCAAACCAAGGGCTAGTTTTTAAAGATATTATTGAGATTTTGATAAACGAGCTTGATACGCAGATCATCGTTGATGCTGGCATAGGCAGGCCATCACAAGCGTGCGAAGCGATGGAGATGGGAGCGGCTGCTATCATGGCAAACACCGCCATCGCCTCATCTAAAAATATCCCGCTCATGGCAAGAGCTTTCAAAGAGGCCATCATCGCTGGTCACAACGCCTATCTAGCAGGGCTTGGCGCAAAGAGCAAAAGCGCAAATGCCTCATCTCCGCTCACTGGATTTTTAGACTGATGAAATTTACAAGAACCGACCACATGCAGCTGCTGCCACACATGCAGGACGTTGGTAGCGACATTATGGATGAGATTTTAAAAGAGCGAGCGAACTATAAGCCAGAAATTTACAGCGAGGCAGATGTAAAGGCAGCATTTAATGCAAAGCACTGCTCGCTTGAAAATTTAAAGGCCTTACTCTCGCCTGCTGCAACGCCATTTTTAGAGCAAATAGCCCAGCTAGCTCAGGCAAAGACAAGGGCAAATTTTGGCTCAAACATCACGCTTTTTACGCCGCTTTACATAGCAAACTACTGCGATAATCTCTGCGTTTATTGCGGTTTTAACGCCAACAATAAAATAAAAAGGGCAAAACTAAGCGACGAGGAGATCACAAGGGAGTTAAGAGAAATTTCAAAGAGCGGCTTAGAAGAAATTTTGATCCTAACTGGCGAGAGCGAGACTAACTCAAGTGTCGCTTACATCGCAAACGCCTGCGCTTTGGCAAAGAAATTTTTTAAAGTCGTTGGGGTTGAAATTTACCCACTAAACTCTGAGGACTACGCCCTGCTTCACAAAAGTGGCGCAGACTACGTGACCGTCTTTCAAGAGACCTACAATCCCACAAAATACGAAAAAATCCACCTTGGCGGCAATAAAAGAATTTTCCCATACCGCTTAAATGCGCAAGAGCGAGCGCTTCTTGGAGGCATGAGAGGGGTCGGCTTTGCGGCACTTCTTGGTATAGATGACTTTAGGCTTGATGCCTTTGCTACGGCACTTCACGCAAGCTTAGTTCAAAAAAAGTATCCGCACGCCGAGATCGCATTTTCATGCCCAAGACTTCGCCCTATCATAAACAACGACCGCATCAATCCACGCGACGTGGGCGAGCGCGAGCTTTTGCAAGTGATCTGCGCTTATAGAATTTTCATGCCAACAGCTAGCATAACGATCTCAACCAGAGAAAAGGCGAAATTTCGCGACAACGCCGTAAAGATCGCCGCAAACAAGATAAGCGCTGGCGTAAAAGTAAGCATCGGCGCTCACGGCGAAGAGAAAAAGGGCGACGAGCAGTTTGAGATAAGTGACGATAGAAGCGTGGATGAGATAAAAGCAATGATAAAAGCAAACGGCTTAGAGCCCTTGATGAGCGAGTACGTATATGTTTAAAATTCTCTGCGTGGCCGACTTTGAAAGCTACGATGGTGATGACTTTTTAAAGAGGATACAGCTACTTTGCAAGGTTGGCGTGGATGAAATTTTGCTTCGTGCAAAGGGACTAAGCGAGGCTCAATTTTATGACCTTGCTAGGGTTGTGGCTCAAATTTGTGAAAACTACCGCAAGAAATTTATCATTAATCAATTTTTTGACGTAGCTTGCAAGCTAAAGAGCGACTTTTGGCTCACTTCGGCGCAGCTTGATTTTTTTAAAAATCACGGCGTTTTTTTAGAAGAATTTAGAAAAACAGCTAAAATTTACGCCCCAGCTCACGACCTAAAGCAGGCTAAAATTTCAGCCTCTATCGCTGACGTGCTTGTTGCTTCTCATATATTTGCCACCTCTTGCAAGGCGGGCTTAGAGCCAAAAGGGCTAAATTTTATAAGCGAGCTAAAAAGCCTTTATAAAGAAATTTACGCACTTGGCGGACTAGATAGTGGGAACTACAAAGAGGCCATAAAAGCTGGCGCAAACGGCATTTGCTTTATGAGCCTAGCGATGAGCGGCGATCTGGAGCTTATAAAAAAGATAGTAGAGAGCAAAAACGAGCAAATTTAGCTTTATTTACATAAAATTTTACATATTAGTTTATGTGAAATTGGCAAATTTAAGTTAAATTTGACTAGCCGTGTCTATCTTTTAAATTTACCTTTATTAAACATTGCTTTGCAGCTCTGGCTTATTTCTTCATCTGTTTTTATATAAATTTAGAGTTTTATCAAATTTAGAAATTTTATAGCTTTTGCCACAAAAAACATGCTTTTTTGTAAAATTTGACATTATCCAAAGAGCAAATTTCAGATACAGATTTTGTTATTGTCGCATTGATCTATTTTATTAAAAACACTTGCATAAAATTAGCACTTTCAAAATAAAGCTTCTGATGTCTACGCCAGCCAATTTATCATTTGGCACTGATTGCAAATAAATTTATTTTTACCAAATTTAACATTTGCTCTAAATTTTGCATTTTTCACTATTTTGTCAAACTTAGCATTACTAAAAGCAAAATAGCAAATTAGGATACATATATTATTTGCCAAATTTGTTGCCGATACAGTAATCTTTTTGTTAAAACAACTTGCTTAAATTTAGCTTAGTAAAAATATATCTGTTGCCACTTAGTGCACCAGTCAGTTCATCATCGGTTATTGCAGTATTCTATTAAATTTTATTAATTGTCACCAAATTTGAATATATAAATTTAAAATAGTGAGCAAAAACCTAAATTTAGCCACCCGTAAGGGCAGCTGGCTTAAATTTAGGCCTAAAAGATTAAGAAATTTTCTTTTGTTTTGGGCGGAAAACTTTCATCACGTTTTCATCAGTCTCGATAAATGCACCCTCGATCAGGTCTATGCAGTATGGCACCGCTGGAAATACCGGCTCTAAGCACTCTTTTATTGCCTTTGGCTGACCTGGTAAATTTATGATGAGCGCGTGGCCTCTGATACCTGCTGTTTGGCGTGATAGGATCGCTGTTGGGACGTATTTTAAGCTTGCAGCTCTCATTAGCTCGCCAAAGCCTGGCATCATCTTCTCACAAACCGCCTCAGTAGCCTCTGGCGTGACGTCTCTTACAGCTGGTCCTGTGCCTCCAGTCGTTAGCACAAGGTCGCATCCTAGCACGTCTATCATGTGCACTAGTTTCTCTTTTATGAGATCAAGCTCATCTGGGATCACCTCGTAAAAATACTCTCTCTCACTTACTATCCAACCGTCAAGCACCTCTTTGATCGCTGGACCTGATTTGTCCTCGTATGTGCCCTCACTTGCGCGATCTGACATAGTTAGAATCCCTATTTTTGCTTTCATTTCTTCTCCTTTATTAGTAGTTTTCATTTAAAATTTTAGCAAGCGTCTCTTTATCTACGCTCTCATAAGCAAGCAGATATGAGCTTATCCTTGCGATTTGTTCGTTTGTACCCTTTAAAAAGGACATTATCTCATCTTTTGCTTGTTTTAAAATTTCTTCCACGTCGTTTGGATTTGGCACGAAAGAATTTCCCATGCCGTATTCATAAACCATCTTTGAAGCGATCTCTTTTGCTAAATTTAGATCGTTGCTTGAGTTTGAAAAGATGTCATTCTCATCTATCTCAAGCTTACACATGCCAGAGATAAGCACCTTTATGCGTGAGAGCATCTGTGACTTTGACTCGATCTCTTGCTCAGTCGCCATAAAGCGGTCTTCTATGAGAGAAATTTTTTCAAATTTCACATCAAACCAGTAGGCACTTAGCGCCTTTGCGCCTTGATAGATAGCTTGAATTTTCTTCTCGCTCTCGCTGTAGCTTAGCACCTTTTTCTTGCCGAGCAAAACCTTGTTTAAAACAGCTTCAAAGTCCCTCATCCTAAGCACGCTCTCGCCGTTTCTTAGGGCATTTATCGCAGCTTCATTTACAAGCGTGCTAAGTGCTGCACCAGAAAAGCCAACACTCATCCTAGCAATATCCTCAGCCGGCACTTCGCAATTTTTATCTTTTAGATATGTGTTTAGGATCGCCACCCTGTCGTTATAATCAGGCATTGACAAAAATATACGCCTATCAAAGCGGCCCGATCTAAGTAGCGCCTCGTCGATCATCTCGATCCTGTTTGTAGCAGCTATGACGATGACGCCAGAGTTGTCCTCAAAGCCGTCCATCTCGGTTAGTAGCTGATTTAGCGTGGCTTCTCGCTCGTCGTTTCTAGCCCCACCCCTACTCTTGCCAACGGCGTCTATCTCGTCGATAAAGATGATTGAAGGTGCGTAGGATTTGGCTCTGCTAAATAGCTCTCTAACTCTTTTTGCGCCCATGCCAACGTAAATTTGCACAAAACTCGCGCCATTTTGGTAAAAAAACGGCACATTTGCCTCGCCAGCAACCGCCTTTGCCACAAGCGTCTTACCAACGCCCGGAGGGCCTATCATTAGCACGCCTTTTGGCATTTTGATACCAAAATTTCTATATTTTTGCGGATTTTTAAGAAAATCAACTATCTCACTAAGCTCGCTTTTGACCTCGCTAATGCCTGCCACATCGCTAAATCTCACGTTTGAGATAACTGGCATCGCATTTTGGTTTAGCACGCTTTCTATCTCAAAAGCGCCGTCTTTTTTGTTTAAAAGGCTCTCCTCTTTTTTCTTAATAGCCCTAAAAATATAGGAGTACCAAAGCACAAGGCAAACAAAAATGATGCTTCCCCAGACCATGCCAGGAGTGATATACTGCACGCTTCGCTCGACTGGGACCTTTTTGATGAGCTCTTTTATATCTATACCCTCTTTTATGATGGCAAAGCGGTTATTTTGCGCATAGAGTATGACCTCATCTTCGTCGATGACCGCTTTATCGATGAAATTTCCATCCATTAGTTGCATATATTGTGAGTAGGTGATGTTTCGTGGCTCTTTGCTCACAGCAAAAAGTAGCGCTATTATCAGAGCCACAGCGGCTATTATCAGGATGTTTTTCTTGTTAAATTTAAATTTTTGCATAATTGGCATCTGGCTTAATTTCATATTCGCTTACCTCCAACCACTCTTTTGTTATGTCGTTTTGACTAGAAATTTTAGCTTTGTTGTAAAACTGATCAAAGCCCTCGTAAAAGTCGCCGTTTTTTTGCTCGACTAAAATTTTTAAAGTCCCGTTATGTTTTTTTCTAAAATTTTCATTATTTTGCAAAGCAATGCCTTGTAAAATTTTGAGCCTGCTCTTTGCCACGTCGCCACTAACGTCGCTTTTTAGCGTTGCTGAGTGCGTATCTCGCCTTGGCGAATAGACAAAAGCGTGCAAATGCGTGATAGGAAATTTCTTGAAATTTTCCACCGCCTCTACCCAAATTTCTTCACTCTCACCTGGATGGCCCACGATATAGTCAGTCCCCAAAGCAAAGCCAAGAGAGCTTAGCTCATTAAAAAGCTCTAAGTCGCTAAATGCGTTGTTTCGCCTGCGCATGATCTTTAACATCGCTTGGCTCGTGTGCTGAAGTGCGATGTGTAGATGGCGCTCCAGCCACTCCTCTTTTAAAATTTCTCTAAAGCTCTCATCTATCTGGCTTGGCTCGATACTGCCAAGTCTTATGCGTCTGATGCCTGAAATTTTGCCTAAATTTGCTAGCAGTTTGCCAAGAGAGCTATTTGTATCTTTGCCGTAACTGCCTATGTTTGTGCCAGTTAAAACGAGCTCATTATAGCCATTTTGAGCTAAAATTCTAGCTTCTTTTAATATCATCGCCTCGTCCAAACTCCTAGCTCTGCCGCGCACTGATGGGATGATGCAGTAGCTGCAGTTAAAGTTGCAGCCCTCTTGAATTTTTATAAATGCCTTTGTATGATTTTCGTAGTTTGTGACGATGTTTTTATCTACTGAGTTTAAATTTCCAAGCTCGAAAAACGGCTTTTCTTGTTTTAAAAGCTCGTTTAGATCACTCTTTTTGCTAGCTCCCAGCACGCCAAAGACGCCGCTACTAAAAAGCTCTTTGCCCTTACTAACTGCACCGCATCCTGTTAGTATAACCTTTGCGCCTCGCCTTTTTACGCCGTTTATATAGTTTCTAACGCCGCTATCAGCCGAGTTTGTCACGGTGCATGAGTTTATGACTACGATATCAGCGACCTCTTCGTTGTTTGTGATCTCGTAGTCTTTGATGTAGCTCTTTAACAGCTCGGTGTCATAGATGTTTGTGCGGCATCCAAATGTCTTAAAAAATATCTTTTGCATTAGATATTTTCGCCCTCTTGCTCAGCGTGAGCTACATGATCGCTTGGCGTTTCTTTCTTGCCTATAAACATAGTTTGCGTTGGGTAAGCTATCTTTATATCATCGTGAGCCAAAAATGCCTCAATTATCTCAGCGCTTATCGTGCTTCTTAGAGCGAGCGTGGCGTATGAGTTAGACATATACCAGCATGAGATATTGATGCCATAAGGCTCAAAAAATGTATAAATTCTTGGCTCTACATTTGGATTTTTGATGCTGTACTGGCTTCTTAGCTTGTTCATCTGGCGTTTTGCGATGTCTGTATAGCCTTTTGAATATTTTTTTACTATATTTTTTGCTAGATAGGCTGCCTTTTTATGATTGCTGTCAAAGCTTATCACGACATCTATGCCGTCCCAAACCGTCTTCATACCGTAGTGCGAGTAGTTTGCGATGAGGTCTGTAAAGATATAGTTATTTGGCACAAAGATGATCCTACCTGCACGGCGGTTTGTCTTATAAGTTGAGTAGCTAACGTCTTCAAAAACGGTTAGGCGAAGCAGTGAAATGTCTATCACATCGCCCACAAATTCGCTCCCGTCGTGATAGACCCTGACGCGGTCGCCCACGTGGATCGTGCCGCCAAACATGATAACCATCCAGCCAAGCATACTCATAAACATATCTTTCATCGCGATGGCGATACCAGCTGAGGCAAAACCTAGCACGGTGACTAGATATGTGACGTTTTCGATGTATGAAAAGAGTAAAATTATGATGATAACTGTGATGTTTAGCACGTTTAAAAATTTATTGACCGTGTAAAATCTCTCGTTATCCGTGATCGTTCTTTTAACGATAAATTTAGCGATAAATGTTAGCCCGATCGTTAAAAGGATGACGATAGCTGTGTAGCCCATGCTTAAAAACTGAGCCTTGATGTCAGAGGTTGTCAAATTTATCGCTTCATCAGCCCTTTTTTCATAGACGCTATAAGTGGTATCAGCGATCTGTTTTGCTGCTTTGAAGTCGCCTATCTCTTGTTTTACAAGGTTTAAACTTGCTCTATTTTGCTCGCTATCATCTATCAAATTTAGCCTATTTAGCAAATTTTCTTTTGCTTCAAGCTTCTCAAGCAAGGTGTCAAGCTCTTTGATGTGCCTTTGGTACTCGATCTTGTCGCTTCTTATCTTTTTGATGTATGAAAAGCCAGATATTAGCGCAACTGGGCTATTTATCCTAGGCGGCGTCTCCATTTCTGGGGCTGCTAGCATATTTGAAAATGGCGTTTTCTCATACTCTTTTAGCAAATTTATCTGCTCTTTTAGAGTTTGACTTCTCTTTATGAGATCGCCACCTCTTTTTGAGCCTTTATCAAGCTTTTTAAGCTCATTTTCATTTTGCTCTAGCTCATCAAGAAGCTTTTGATAGGTGTTGTAGTTGGCGTATCTTGTGATCCAGATGTTGTTTTTTAGGGAGTTATCTAGGTTTGAAATTTCTTTTATAAGCTCGCTATTTTGTAAATTTTGTGATACATTTTGCTCAAGCGTAGCGTTTTCTTCAGCATAAAGCGCAAAGCAAAAAACTAAAAAAACTAGGATCTTTTTCATTTAAATTCTCTCAAAGTTTCTAAAACGTCCTCTTTTTTGACGTCATTTTTGATGATCGCACTGCCGATTTTATCTGCGATGATGAAATTTATCTTATCACCTTTTGTCTTTTTATCCATAAAAAACGCCTCGTAAAATGCATATTCATTTTCTATTTTGTAGCTTACAGGCAGATCAAATTTCACTAAAACCTGCTTGATCTCTTCTGCCTGCGCCTCGCTCATGAGGCCTAGTCTAACGCTTAGGCGATTTGCCATATTTATACCTATCGCTACCGCTTCGCCGTGCAAAAACTCTTTGTAATTTGTCTCGTTTTCGATGACGTGAGCGAAGGTGTGGCCGTAGTTTAGTATGGCTCTTAGCCCCTTTTCTTTCTCATCTTGCTCGACCACTCTAGCCTTTAAATTTATTGACTTTTCAACCAGCTTAGCTAAATTTTCATCGTCCAAATTTACGCTCTTTAGCCAGTCAAACATCTCTTTATCAAAGGTTATCGCCATTTTTAAGGCTTCTGCCACGCCAGCTGCAAATTCTCTCTTTGGCAATGTTTTTAAGAAATTTATCTCGCAAAAAACTGCCTTTGGCTGATAAAATGAGCCGATCAAATTTTTACCAAATTTGTTATTTACGCCCGTTTTTCCGCCCACACTTGCATCTACCTGCGCTAGAAGCGTGGTTGGGATATTTATGAAGTTTATCCCTCTTTCATATAAGCTTGCCGCAAAGCCAGTCATATCGCTGATGACGCCACCGCCAAGGGCTATGAGCGTGGATGAGCGGTCAAATTTACTAACAAAAAGCTGCTCTAAAATTTGCTCTATCGTTGTTAAATTTTTATACTCCTCGCCGTCTGGCACGCTTATGATAAATTTCTCATCGCACTTTAAAACGCTAAGTAGCTTTTCAAGGTGAAGCCCTGCCACTTTGGCATTTGTGACGATGCCAACCTTGCCTTTTAGCTCCAACTTCTCAAGCTCATTTATATAAATTTTATAGCTTGAGCCCTTTTCCTTAAGGTTTAAATTTATCTGCATTTTCTACTCACTTACTGGCACAAAAAGCTGTGCGTTTTGGCTTAGTTTTTTATAAAGTCTATTTAAATTTGTCGATAAAAAGGCAAAAGCACTACCATTTGCCACGCTCTTGCTAAACATCACAAAATGAAGCAGATCATTTGTGCCTTTTAGCTTCACTAGCGGGTTTTTGAGGCTGTGATTTTCTATCTTTATGCGCTTTGAAAAGAGCGTGCTAATGCTCTCAAAGTGCTCTTTTAGCGCCTCATCGTCGCTATGCTTGTTATCAAAATAGTAAAATCTCATCTCCAAATCAAGCTGCGCGCAGCAGTCTGTGATGACAGCTGATTGATTTTCTACCTCTTGGCTTTGATCGCCTAGTATCACGCCCTCTTTTACCTTTGAGAGCAAAATTTTACCCGTTTTTAGCACTGGGATTTTAAGCTCGTAAAATAACTTTTGAAATTTAAAAAAGTATCTATCGTCGCTTATGATTAGTCCGATATCGTGTTTTAAAACGTCATCTTTTATCGATTTATTATCGCTGTTAAAATAATCCATCAAAACAAGGATATTTTTCTCTTTTATCGCCTTTAGCGTCTCTAAATTTTCGCCTAAAGTTGGGTTTATCACCCTAAAGATAAGGCGTTTGTTATTTAGCTTTGAATGCACATATAGGCTATCTTTTATGAGCTTGCTAACGCGCTCTTTGCTCATCAACTTCATATCTATTAGCGTGTAGATGTTGCTACCAAATGGACTTGGAAACTGCCCGCTTTCGCGTTTTATCGAGCGATAAACGTTTTGAAGCACGTTTGTATCGCCAACGATTAGCAAGATATCGCTTGGCTGGATCATTGTATTTGGCTTTGGCAAGATGATCTCAGCGCCTCTGTAAATGAGCGCTATCCGCCATCTCTTTTGAGCGATCGAGCTTACATGGCGATACATATATGAGCTGCCAATAGGCACCTTAACCTCCATGATCTCGCCCTCGCTAAAGCCGATATTATCAGCATATACAGGCATGTCTGGCAGATAGTCCATGAGCCTTGAAGCTGCGATATCTCTTATATCAACCACGCTTAGGTGCTTATCACTCGCGAAAGTCTCCTTGCACTTTTCATCTAGCTCCCATGAGTTCATAAAAATGGTCTCTGTCTTTGTGCTGATCTGTCTTAAATTTTCATAAACAGCAACCGCCTCTTTTTCGTTGTCGCTCACTATACAAAACTGGCTAAAATAGCCGTCGCTTATGCTCTTTAGCTTTGAAAGGCTCGTTGGGTCAAACTGATAAAATGTGAAATTTTCATAATTTGCCTTTTGACTAAAGTCTTCGCTCGAAACGACTATATAGTGGTGTAAATTTGATTTTGCTCCAAGAAGTCTGCTTAAAAAATTTCTAGCAAAAGCTCCATCTGCGATTATTAAAATTTTCTTCATTAATTCTCCGTATTTTAAAGCCACATTATAACAAAAGGTCTTTAAAATAAGCTATTTTTGGCTATAAATTTAAGCTTTCACAGCCAAAAAATTTAAGAAAATTTTAGTAGATTATTTCAGAGATTAAAGTATCGATAGCTAAATTTGCAGCCTTATTTATCGTTTCAAAAATAGTGCTTGAGCTTGGATCTGGGCAGAAAATTTCTTTTGTTATCATGCCTGATTTTAGCGAGGTGTTTGCGTTAAATAGCTCATAAGCTAGCGAAACTTCGGCCTTGTCGCCTCTTATCTGAAGCGAGATGATGCTAACTTTTAGCCTAAGATCCTTTGCATTTGGCGAAAATATCGGCTTTGCAGCGCAGTTTGAGTAAAACCCTTTTACGAGCGACTTATAGATCATCTCGCTTGGTTCAGAGACAAATTTAGCATCGCTCAAATATCTTATCTTATTATTTTCAGCGACGATTAGTATCTTTCTGGTATCGACCATATCAAGGGCGCTCACGTTTTCGATGAAGACATTTTTTAGCTCTTTTTGCTTGTTTTCAGCCGAGCACTCCTTGTTTGAGTAGTGTATCTCATACATCGTGGCTTGTGGTACATCGGTCTTTAGCGAGCAGCCAAGAAACAAAAATGCAGCCGCAGCGTATATCAAATTTCTCATTTTTTGTCCTTTTTATCTGTATTTGGCACTGGATTTGTGAAGAAAAACTCGTAAGGATTGTCCTCAAGTCTTTGAAGCGCACCTCTAAACTCACGTAGCGTCTTGTCAAATCCATTTAAAAACTCGCTAGCTTCTCTAAGAAGCGGAGAGACCGTGTTTCTAAGGTCATACTCGCCGTTTTTTACCTTTTGAGTGATGATATCTTGAAGCGAGCTATATCCAGTGACGGCTGAATTTGCTGATTTGAAAACTGAATTTGCACTTGCGATTAGCGTGTTTAAATTTTTAGCAAGTTCTTTTGTGTCTGTTTTGTTTAAGCTGTCGGTGAAATTTTTTACATTTTTAACGATACTATCAACCTCGCTTAAGCCATTTTCATCGGTTAAAACCTGAGTAAATTTATCGATATTTCTTAGGATTGATTCGATGTGAGAGATATTTTCAGCTGAGAAAAAGCCATCAACCTTATCAAGGGTTTGATTTATCTTTAAAGTGATGTTCTCAGCGTTGTTTCCAAGCTTTGAAAGAAGGCTCTCTTCAAGCTTTAAGATAGGCTTATCGCCTGGTTTAAAATCCTTAGTGCCTCGGCTTATATTGATACTAGCCACGCCACTAATAGCCTGAACTTCGATGCTAGCCACGCTATCAGCCTTGATAGGCAGATCCTCTCTTATCTTCATCGTGATGTTTATAAGAGCGTTTTTGTCATCGACAAAATTTATATCGCTAACGCTTCCAGCTGGCACGCCGATAAATTTAACCGTAGAATCAACCTTTAGGCCGCTTGGCAGCTCGCTTGTGTGGATGTAATACTCCTTAAAATCAACTTTCGTATTATTTTTGCTAGTCATCCACCAGATAAATATCGCAAATGCTGTAAGGCAGGCTATGAAAAACATGCCAACAATGGTATAAGAATTTCTATTTTCCATCTATTTTTTCCTCATTTTAAATAGCTCTTCAAGCGGGTTATTTTCAAGATGTTCAAGCTCTTTTATATCTCCCTCAAAGGCTATTTTTTTGTTATCTATTATCAAAAATCTATCCAAAATATCAAAAATACTATCGGCATCATGCGTCACCATGACGACTGTTACGCCGATGCTATCACGAAGCTCTTTTATGAGCGCGTCCATCTGGCGTGAGCTAACTGGATCAAGGCCGCTGTTTGGCTCGTCCAAAAATAGCACCCTAGGACTTAGCACTAAGGCTCTTGCAAGCGCGGCTCTTTTTTTCATACCGCCACTTAGCTCGCTTGGATAGAGCATTGAAACTTCTTTTTTAAGCCCAACTTTTTGTATCCAAAACATCGCTATCTCATCGATCTGACGCTTGTTAAATTTAGAGTACTCATGAAGCAAAACGCCCACATTATCAAGTATCGTCATCGAGCTATAAAGCGCTCCAAACTGAAACATCGTCCCACTTTTTAGCTTTATCTCTTGCTGCTCTGCTTGACTACTTTTCCACATATTGACGCCATCAAAAAATATATCGCCCTTATTTGGCTTTTTTAGATATATCATCGTCTTCATAAGCGTCGTTTTACCAGCGCCACTGCCGCCTAAGAAGCCATAAATTTCAGCCTCTTTGATGCTCCAGCTCACGTTATCGTGCATTATCTTATCGCCATAACTTGTCGTTATGTTTTTTCCAACTATTATCTCGTTCATATCTTTAGCCACATAAAAATTATCGCAAAAAATGCATCAAGCGCGATGACCCAAAATATCGCATTTACAACGCTAACTGTTGTCATAGCACCTAGACTTTGAGCGTTTTGACTAACACCAAACCCCCTCATACAGCCAATGATCGCTATTACAGCGCCAAAAAACGGAGCCTTTATCATGCCAACAGCAAAGTGCCTAAGCTCGACCATCTCGCGAAATCTATTGAGATAGTCGCTAAAGCTAATATCAAGAATAGTTTGGCAAATGATCATCTGCCCTAAAATGCTTATGCCATCAGCTATAAAGATGATGACAGGCACGCAAAGCACCATGGCGATGATGCGCGGCAAGACCAAGAAGTTAAATGGCTCAAAGCCCATCGTCTTCATCGCGTCTATCTCCTCAGTTAGCTTCATAGCACCAATTTGAGCGGTAAAGCTGGAGGCCGACCTGCCCGCCACGACGATAGCAGCGATGAGCGGGGCCACCTCTCTAAGCGTTAGCATGCCCATGATCTCTACTATAAATATACTTGCCCCAAAGCTTGCAAGCATCGCACTACCAAGATATGCAAGCACGACGCCTATCAAAAAAGCGGTGAGCGAGACGATAAAAACGGCATTTACACCGCCATCTTTTATGTAGTTACTAAATTCTCTAAACCTTAAATTTGCAGGATTAAGGAAAATTTTGACGCTTTTTATCAAAAACTCACCCAAAAACGAGCCAAACTCAACTAAATTTACAAAACCTTCACAAATTTTCTCTCCCAAGCGTGAGAAAAAATTTAGGCTATTGTGCGGTGGCATATATCTAAAGTCAATCTTCTCGTCATTTAGCAGCTCGCCCATCGCTTTTACCTTCTCGTCGTTTGTAACGATCTCAAATTTCTTGCCATTTAGCGTGTTTTTTAAAAGGATCAAAACAGCGTAATCAATGCTCTTTAGCTCGCTAAAGTCAAATTTAACATTGCCGTTAAGCTTTTGGATTTTTTTAAAAATGCTTTGTAAATTTTTAGCCTCTTTGTAGCTAAACTCGCCTGCAAATTTTATGGTCGCAGTGCCGTTTGCTTCGGTAAAAACGATATCATTTCTCTTTTGCAAAAAGTTCCTTTGCCTTAAAATTTCTGGATTATATTATAAATTTTGTTAAAATAAAAAATCAAAAATTTTAAGGACTTAGATGAAATTTGAAGTTATAAAAAAAGATGGCAACGCAAGGCGCGGCGTACTCACCACAGCCCACAGCGTGATACAAACGCCAGTTTTTATGCCAGTTGGCACGGTTGGCGCAGTTAAAAGCTTAGATGCCTTTGATATGAGCGAAATTTTAGACGCAAAGATCATTTTAGCAAACACCTATCACATGTATCTGCGCCCTGGTAGCAAGGTCGTGCGTAAGTTTGGCGGACTACATGGATTTTCTAAATTTGATCGCTCGTTTTTAACTGATAGTGGCGGATTTCAGGCGTTTTCGCTTAGGTCAAACACCAAAAACGACGATGGCGGGATAAAATTTAAAAGCCACATCGACGGCAGCACGCACTACTTCACGCCAAGATCCGTCCTTGACACGCAGTATGACCTAGGCAGCGACATCATGATGATACTTGATGATCTAGTCGCCTTGCCTGCTGAGCCAAAAAGGATAGATCTAAGCATAAAGCGAACGATAAAATGGGCAAAAGAGGCGATTGATTATCACAAATTTATGCAAAGCAAGGGCGTTGGCTTGCAGCAAAATATCTTTGGTATCGTTCAAGGCGGCACCGACTATGTGGCGCGTAAATTTTGCGCTGAAGCCTTAAATCAGATGCCATTTGACGGCCTTGCGATCGGCGGTCTAAGTGTCGGCGAGAGCAATGAGGCGATGTATGACACAGTTGAGGCGGTTATGCCATTTATGGATGAGCTTAGACCTCGCTATCTAATGGGCGTTGGCACGCCTGAGGATCTTGTAGAAAACGTGGAGCGAGGGGTCGATATGTTTGACTGCGTGATGCCAACAAGAAACGCAAGAAACGGCACGCTCTTTACTAGCTTTGGCAAGATAAATATAAAATCAGCCAAATTTATAAACGACCACGCGCCGATTGATCCGCAGTGTCAGTGCTACACCTGCAAGCGCTACTCTAGAGGCTATCTAAACCACCTTTTTAAGGCTAGAGAGCTCACATTTTTTAGACTAGCAAGCCTTCACAACCTGCACTACTATCTAAATTTAATGAAAGAGATGAGAGAGGCGATCGAGGTCGGCGAATTTGCTAAATTTAAGCGAAATTTCTACGCAAAAAGGAGCGCAGATGAGCTATAAAAGCGCACTTTGTGGATATTTTTATGGAGATGCATTTGACTACATCACGCTCATCTCATCATCGCAAAAGCAAGTTTTTAAATTTTTATTTAAAGATGGCAAAATTTACAAAGAAGATCTTGAGCATGAATGCGACAAAAGCACGTTTGAAGCAGCTATTAAGGGGATTTGTAACGAATATGCAAATAAAATTTTAGAGCACCAAGACGAGCTAAATGAGTATGAGAAAATTTATGCTAGCCAAAAAAATTTTGAGAAATTTATAAAAAGACACCACTTTTTAAAGTATGAGATAAGGAAATTTCAAAATAGCATTTCGCACTTTTACGAAGCTCTTGCAATCTGCCAAAGTGAGCAGCAAGGTCTTAAAAAAGAGCTTAAAAACAGCATCCACGAAGCAAGCGTCTTTAAAACCATAGCCAACGAATATGCCTGCAGGGTCGAAGACATCTATACATTTATACAAAGCGCTAAAAACGACAAGATAAATAAAAATATCTACCTCTTAACGCTCATTTCGGCTCTATTTTTGCCGCTAAATTTCATCACTGGCTTTTTTGGTATGAATACAAACGGCATGTTTCTAAGCTCATTTAAAGATGGCACATTGATAGTTTTTGCCTTTGTAGCGATGCTTTGCGTGCTATTTTTTATATTTTATTACAGATCAAATAAGGATATTAGTTAAATTTATAGTAGGCTTGGCAAGTTGATCCAACCTGCCAAGTAAATTTGAAGTTATTTTTTCTTAATAATGATCTTCTCGCCATCGCTATCAATGGTGATCTCATCGCCACTTTCAAGCTCATCTTTTAAGATCATATCAGCGATCTTGTCTTCAACTAGCTCATAAAGCGCTCTTCTAAGAGGTCTTGCGCCATAAACTATGTCAAAGCCAGCTTTTGCGATAAATTTCTTAGCCTCTTCGCTTAAAACTGCCTTGATGCCGCGGTTGTGAAGAGTTTTTTCAAGCTCTTTAAACATGATCTCTACGATAGATATCAAACCTTGCTCATTTAGAGGATTAAAGATGATAGTATCATCAAGCCTATTTAAAAACTCAGGTTTAAAGTAGTTTTTAAGCTCGTTTTTAACAGCCACGTCACGGTCTTCACCCTTTAGCTCCATTATGAAATTTGAAGCGATGTTTGAGGTTAAAATGATGATCGTGTTTTTAAAATCAACCGTTACGCCTTTGTTATCAGTCGCGCGTCCATCATCAAGTATGCCAAGAAGTATGTTAAATACATCCTTGTGAGCCTTTTCAACCTCGTCAAAAAGTATGACTGAGTAAGGTCTTCTGCGAACCGCCTCTGTTAGCTGACCGCCCTCATCGTAGCCTACATATCCTGGAGGCGCACCAAGAAGCCTGCTCACGCTATGTTTTTCCATATATTCGCTCATATCAAAGCGGATAAGTGCCTTCTCATCGTCAAATAAGAACTTAGCCAAAGCCTTAGCTGACTGAGTTTTACCAACGCCTGTTGGTCCAAGAAATAAAAACGAACCAATCGGCCTTTGACCCTCATTTAGCCCAGCCTTATTTCTCTTAACAGCACGTGCAAGTGCGTGTAGTGCGTCATCTTGACCGACAACGCTCTCTCTTAGATGCTCTTCGATGCGCAGATATTTCTCTTTTTCGCTTGTTAGCATCTTTTTAACTGAAATTCCAGTCCATTTGCTCAAAATTTCAGCCACAAGCTCTTCATCGACTTGATTTTTAAGAAGCACGCCCTCTTTTTTCATGTGCTCCCATTTTTCTTCAAGCTCGTGTTTGTGCTTTTTAGCGTCAGCTATCTTGCCGTATTCTATCTCGGCAGCTTTTTGAAGATCGCCATTTCTTTTTGCTATCTCAGCTTGTGATTTTAAGCTATCGATCTCTTTTGTTGCTTTTGAAATTCCGCCAAAAACGGCCTTTTCGTTTTCAAATTTAGTATCAAGCGCTAGCTTTTTCTCATTTAGATCAGCTATCTCTTTTTCGATCTCGCCAAGTCTTTCTTTATTTTTATCCGCATCCTCCATCTTTAGAGCTTCTTTTTCTACTTGAAGCGTTACGATCTCGCGTTTTATCTTTGAAAGCTCGTATGGCTCGCTCTCTATTTGCATCTTAAGCTCAGCTGCTGCCTCATCGATAAGATCTATCGCCTTATCTGGCAAGAAGCGGTTTGCGATGTATCGGTCACTTAGCCTTGCTGCGGCAACTAGCGCGCTATCTGTTATCGTGATGCCGTGATGAACTTCAAGACGCTCTTTTATACCACGTAAAATTTGAAGTGCCTCATTTACGCTTGGCTCTTTGACATCTATCGGTTGAAAACGTCTTTGAAGTGCTGCATCTTTTTCAAAGTATTTTCTATACTCTTTTAATGTCGTAGCACCAACGGCGTGAAGCTCTCCACGTGCAAGAGCTGGTTTTAGGATATTTGCAGCGTCCATTCCGCCCTCGCTCGCACCAGCTCCAACTATTGTATGAATTTCATCTATAAAAAGTATGATATTGCCAGCTTTTTTAACCTCGTCGATGACAGCTTTTAGTCTATCTTCAAACTCGCCTCTATACTTTGCACCAGCTACAACTGCGCTCATATCAAGCGCGATGACACGCTTGTTTGCAAGGCTTGTTGGCACATCGCGAGCCACTATCTTTTGAGCTAGCCCCTCAACAATAGCTGTTTTACCAACACCTGGCTCACCAAGCAAGATAGGGTTATTTTTGCTCTTTCTTATTAAAATTTGCATCATCCTAGTGATCTCTTCATCACGGCCGATGACTGGATCAAGCTCTTTATTTAGCGCTTTTTGCGTAAGATCGATACCAAATTTCTCTAAGCTATCAAGAGTATCATCGCCGGTTTGGCTATCTATCTTTTTACCACCTCTTATGCTCTCAAGGTTCTTTTTAATCTCTAAGATATCGCAAAATTTGCTTAAAATTTGTTTGATCTCACTAAGCTCAAGAGCCGAGATGATCCATGTATCAACAGCTATGTAGCTATCACCCATACTTACCATTAAAGCTTTTGCATTTTCAAGCGAATTTATAAGCTCTCTTGAAACTGAAACGTTATCTTTTGTGACGTTTGAGCTGCTTGGGAGTGACGAGATCTTGCTTTTTATCTCAAGCTCGACTGCGTCTTTGCTTATGTTCATCTTATTAAATACTTGATTCAAAATAGAATTACTATCAGCGAGCAAAGCCCAAAAGACGTGAAGTGGCACAACTTGTGGATTTTTAGAAAAGATCGCTAAGCTAACGCCTTTTTCAAGTGTCTCTTGCATCTGCGCTGTTAAATTTTCTGTTATGTCAGCCATTAAAGCTCCTTAAGTTATTTTATAATGGCGGCATTATATAACTTTAGTCTTATATTGTCAAGTATTTTTATAACATTTGTCACTCTTTTTATTTAATTGCTAAAATTTGCTGTTATAAATTTGTGTTAAAAATAGACAAAAGCTAAAAATATAAGGCTAAATTTATGCTTTTTTTAGCCAAATGTTAATAAAATTGAACCAAAAAATATAGGAGATATTTTGAACAAATTTACTAGATCTTTTGCGCTAAAAATAACAGGCGCCCTACTCATCTCAAGCGTAGCAGTAAATGCGCTTTTTGCTAAAACCGAAGATGAGGCGAGTGCGAAACTTGAAGCACTTTCAAAACTTACAAAAACCATCTCAACTGTTGAAAAATACTACGTTGATGACATTAAATTTAAAGAGATAATCGACAAAGCCATCGCTGGTTTGATGCAAAATTTGGATGCTCACTCAAGCTTTTTAAATGAAAAAGCATATAAAGATATGCAGGTGCAAACAAGCGGCGAATTTGGCGGACTTGGCATAACAGTTGGCATGAAAGATAGCGCCCTAACCGTTATCTCGCCCATCGAGGACACTCCAGCTGATAAAGCAGGTATAAAAGCAGGCGATATCATTTTAAGGATCGATGGCAACTCAACTATCGGCACAACGATAGATGAAGCCGTAAATAAGATGCGCGGCAAGCCAAAAACTCCGATAACAATTACGATCTTAAGAAAAGGCGAGCAAAAGCCATTTGACGTAAAAATCATAAGAGATCTTATAAAAGTTGAGTCTGTCTATGCAAAAATGATAGAAAATGAAAACATCCTTTATATACGCGTCACAAATTTTGACAAAAACGTCGTCACAAAGGTCAAAGATGCGATCAGAGAGCATCCAAAAGCAAATGGCATCATACTCGATCTTAGAAACAACCCTGGCGGTCTTTTAAATCAAGCTGTTGATCTAGTAGATCTTTTCGTAGATAACGGTATCATCGTCTCTCAAAAGGGTCGTGATGCATCTGAAAATGTAGAGTATAAAGCAAGCGCTAGCAAAACCTTATCAAAACTCCCACTTGTAGTGCTGGTAAATGGCGGAAGTGCAAGCGCTAGCGAGATCGTAAGTGGCTCACTGCAAGATCACAAGCGTGCGGTGATAATTGGCGAAAACACATTTGGTAAAGGCAGCGTTCAGGTGATCTTACCAATAGACGATACAGAAGCGCTAAGACTAACCATCGCAAGATACTACTTGCCAAGTGGTAGAACTATCCAAGCAGTTGGCGTAACGCCTGATGTAGTCGTGCATCCTGGCAAAGTGCCACAAAGTGATGATAGCGCATTTAGCATCAAAGAGAGCGAACTAAAAGCACACCTAAAGAGCGAGCTAAACAAGATAAATCCAACAAGTGAGGGCAATAAAACTGAAGCAAAAGATGATAAAAATATAATCACACAGAAAAAAGTCGATGAGGACATTCAGTTAAAAACAGCGATTGATACGATCAAAATTTTAAAGATAAAACAACAATAATCTAAAGGAGAACAACATGCAAAAAAGAGAGCTTATCTACGAGGGAAAAGGCAAGAAAATGTACGCCACAGACGATCCAAATCTACTTGTGGCTGAATTTAAAGACGATTTAACAGCATTTGACGCTCAAAAAAGAGGCAACGAAGCTGGCAAAGGCGCGCTAAATAACAAAATCTCTACTCAGCTTTTTAAACTGCTAGAGAGCAAAGGTATCGTCACTGACCTAGTTGAAACCATCAGCGACACCGAGCAAGTAGTTAAAAAATGCGAGATCATACCTCTTGAAGTTGTTGTGAGAAATATCGCGACTGGCTCACTTAGCAAAAGACTTGGCATAAAAGAAGGCACGGTTTTACCTTTCACGCTTGTTGAGTTTTATTACAAAAACGACGATTTGCACGATCCTTTGGTGACTGATGAGCACTGCATCATCATGGGCCTAGTAAAGAGCGAAAAAGATCTTCAAACACTAAGACACACAGCAAGAGAGATCAACTCTATCTTATTTAAATTCTTTGCAGAGAGAAATTTAAAACTAGTTGATTTTAAAGTCGAATTTGGTATCGACAAAGATGGCAACATCATCTTAGCTGACGAGATAAGTCCTGATAGCTGCAGATTTTGGGATGCGACAACAAACGAAAAACTTGATAAAGATAGATTTAGACAAGACCTTGGTAGCGTAAAAGTCGCTTATGAAGAAGTTTTAAGAAGAATTCTTTCTTAAGGACAAAGATGAAAGCTGTTGTAAACATAGCATTAAGAAGCGGGGTCTTAGACCCTGCTGGTAAAGCAGTGGAGCATGCGCTAAATTCACTTGGATTTAGCGGTGTTTCAAATGTCAGGATAGGCAAACAAATCGTTTTAGATATCGATGAGAGCGATAAAAATAAAGCAAAAGAGCAGCTAAAAGTTATGTGTGAAGAGCTTCTAGCAAACACTGTCATCGAAGACTACGAGATCGTGCTATGAAAGTAGCCATCATACTTTTTCCTGGCACAAACTGCGAAGAAGACACAGCTCACGCTTTTAAGCTACTTGGATGCCAAACACAGATCATCTGGCACAAAGAAGATAAGATCGATGCTGATCTAGTCGTTTTGCCTGGTGGTTTTAGCTATGGCGACTATCTAAGAACGGCTGCGATAGCTAAATTTAGCCCAGCTATGCAGGCTGTAAAAGAGCATGCGAAAAAAGGTGGCTACATTTTAGGAATTTGCAATGGCTTTCAGATGCTTCTTGAGCTTGGACTTTTAAAAGGTGCGATGAGAAGAAATGAAAATTTAAATTTCGTCTCAAAATATCACCATCTAAAAGTGATCTCAAATAACAATAAATTCCTAGCAAATTTAGCCAAAGACGAAGTAGTAAATATCCCTATCGCTCACGGCGAGGGCAACTACTATACCGACGAAGATACACTAAAAAGCCTATATGATAACGAGCAAGTCCTGCTAAAATACTGTGACAGTCACGGCAATGAGATAAATCCAAATGGCTCAGTTGATAGCATAGCTGGGATTTGCGATGAGAGTAAGAGGATCTTTGGTCTTATGCCTCACCCAGAGCGCGCTTGCGAGAAAATTTTAGGCACAGATGATGGCATGAAGATGTTAAAAGGGTTAGTTTGGTAAAACGAACACTTTTTATCGCCCTACTCGCGCTAAATTTATTTGCCGCAAACACTGATGAAGTCAGCGTTTTTGACATGATGGATGAGGCAAGAGAGGATAAATTTGTAAATAGTCCAAGTTCAAAGCCACAAACAAAGACTCCTAGCGAAGAAGATATATCAAGAAAGCTCGTCTCACCACGCTCTATCGCCCCACAGCCAGAGCGTATCACTCCAGAGCAGATGCGAAATATCGTCCCGACAAACGAACCAGACATCAGCGTCCCTGACAATCAAGTCTATGACAAGATCAAGATAAAAGACCTCCTTTTAAAAGCGACAAATATCCCCAAAAATGTCGTAGTAGGAGAAATTTTTAGCGTTGAGATCGTGGCTGATACGCAAAGTGACCTTGAGTTTGAGTTTGAGACACAGCTTGATGAGACAAATATCAAATGGCTAAATAAGAAGAATTTTCAATGGGTAAAAGGCGAAGAAAACAAATACATCGGCACTTTCTACCTTGAAGCAACGAGCATTGATGCAAAGACTTTACGAGTTAGCTTGGATCTAAAAAGAAATGGCGAGAACTATCAAAACTCAAACATAAATATCTTTTTACCAAAGCTAAAAGAGCTTAGAAGTGACGAGAACTACAACCACATCGTCGCTGACAACCTTGAGGTAAAGAAATTTAAAACGACTAAATTTGATGATATAAACAACATCATGGTCGTGGAAATTTATGGAAACAATGTCGATCTAAGCGCCTTTAATATCGAAAATAAAACGATCCTAAAGCAAGGCGTAGATACGATAAACGGCGACTTTAACTCACAAAGTGCATATTATTTTGCAGTGTTTAAGCCAAACAAAAAGACACTTGACTTTAACTACTACAACCTAAAAAAAGCTAAATTTGAGAGCTTTTCACTGCCTGTGAGCGTCGAAGAAGACGAAGTTAGTACGCAGATCGGGCTAAATCCAAAACAAAGCGAATTTAGCACTTACAAAGATATCACGATCTACTCTTTGGTCGCTATCTTTATCTTGCTGGCGATCTGGCGAAGAAAGCTAAGTTACTTCTTTGTGGCAGCTGTTTTTATCGCACTTGGGATTTACACTTACAATCCTTTTGGCAAAGCAGTGCTTAAGCCAGATGTGAGCGTCACTATCTTGCCAACTAAAAATTCAACCGTTTTTTATACATCTCGTAAAAACGAAAATGTTGAAATTTTAGATACAAAAGATGACTACTCAAAAATTTTATTCGCAGATGGCAAAATCGGCTGGGTAAGAAAGGGTGATCTTGTCAAAAATTAGAGCTTTTTTCTTTTCTATTGAATTTGTAATAAGCGTCGTTATTGTCGTATTTTTTATGTGGCTCTTTAACTCTAAAAATAGAGCTATTAGAAAATTTTGGGGCAGATCGCAGAGATTTTTTGGCGGATATAAGCTTGAAGTGATCGGTAAATTTAGCGACGAAGCAAATATCTTGCTGATAAATCACCAAAGCATGCTTGATATCATCGCACTTGAAGAGATCCATCCTAAAAATATATGCTGGATCGCAAAGGCGCAGATAGGTAAGATCCCGATCATCGGTAAAATTTTGAGCCTTCCTAAGATGATAGCAGTCGAGCGAGAAAACAAGCATTCACTGATAAAGCTTTTAAGCGAAGCAAAAGACAGAGTAGAAAATGGGCGTGTTTTAGCGATATTTCCAGAAGGCACAAGGTCTCAAACCAAAGAGCTCTTGCCATTTAAAGGTGGCGCAAAACTGCTAGTTGAAAAGCTAAATTTAAAGGTTCAGCCTATCGTAATCGTCGGAAGCGATGCGATGAAAGTGAAAGAATTTAGCTTTAAAAAAGCTGACATCAAGCTCTTTTGTCTTGATCTAGTCGATACCTCAAAACAAAACTGGCTAGAGGCGACTAGGGAGAGCATGCAAAAAGTCCTAGACGAAAATAGAAAATAAATTTAGCTTTGTAAATTTACAAAGCCCTACTATATTATTATTTATAAATTTTTTGTTTTATATAAGAGAAATTTTTGTCTATAAATTTAAAAAGGTCTAGCCAAAGCTAGACCTAAAAATATTAGCTTAAGAGGTAAAAACTTAAGTTCTAAAGACACTTAGTTTTGTATTTAGCGCGTCTGTCATCTTATTTAGATGTTCAGCTGCAGAAGCTATCTCTTCGACGCTTCTAGCATTTTCAGATGAAATTTGATTGATCTCTGAGATGCCATCCATGATCTCATTTACATTCTTGCCAGTTGCGATGTAGTCTTGCATAGTCTTATCAGACATCGCTATGGCATTATTCATCGTTGCGCTCATATCATTTATCGTCTTTTCAACGTCACTTGCCACATGGGTTAGCTCTTGAATTTGTTTAGAGTTGATGCCCATTTGCTCACTGCTATCATTTATCGCTTGAACGATAACGTTGATAGTTGCATTTATCTCTGTTAGAGATTTTTGAGTTCTCTCAGCTAGTTGTCTAACTTCATCAGCTACAACTGCAAAGCCACGTCCATGCTCACCTGCACGTGCTGCTTCGATAGCTGCGTTAAGAGCAAGTAAGTTTGTCTGATCAGCGATATCATTGATAACTACAAGCACTGATTTAACCTGCTCTGCATCACGGCTAAGCTGCTCGATCTTGCCAGCCATTTGGCTCTCTACGTTTGCAGAGTCTACAATCTGAGATGATAGGGCTCTGATAGCGTCAGTAGCTGTTTTTATATGAGTGCTTGCCTTTTGAAGATCATCTTTACCAGCTTGAGCTATAGATAGAGACTCTTTCATGCTTTCTTGCATAGACTTACATCTTTGATTTGTCTCTTCAACGATCTGGGTTGACTCTTCCACGCGTTTACCTGTTTGAAGTGAGGTAGAGCTTAGCTCGTTTGCGACTGAGCTGTTTTCACTTGAAAGGTTTTTAGTATCGCTTATAAGCACTCTTATGCGCTCTATGAAATTATTTATATCGTTGCTTATTTTAGCTATCTCATCTTTGCCGTAGATCGGGATTTTAAGAGTAAAGTCAGATGTTATAGCATTTAAATTTGTGCTTAGTCTATCAATAGGATTTGCAACCATCTTTTTAAGCAAGAAGATAGATACTATGATAAGAAGCAAGGTAACTATAATGCTTGCGATGATGAAGTTTTTGCTAACCACTTTTTGAGGTGTTAAAAAGTCATCTGTCACAGCTGAGCCAAGCACT
>NZ_PPAW01000024.1 GCF_002913225.1 Campylobacter concisus
TTAATATGGAGAGTTTGATCCTGGCTCAGAGTGAACGCTGGCGGCGTGCCTAATACATGCAAGTCGAACGGACGAGTAAGAGTTTGCTCTTATGAGTTAGTGGCGCACGGGTGAGTAATGTATAGCTAATCTGCCCTACACTAGAGGACAACAGTTGGAAACGACTGCTAATACTCTATACTCCTGTCTGACATAAGTTAGATAGGGAAAGTTTTTCGGTGTAGGATGAGGCTATATTGTATCAGCTAGTTGGTGAGGTAATGGCTCACCAAGGCTATGACGCATAACTGGTCTGAGAGGATGATCAGTCACACTGGAACTGAGACACGGTCCAGACTCCTACGGGAGGCAGCAGTAGGGAATATTGCTCAATGGGGGAAACCCTGAAGCAGCAACGCCGCGTGGAGGATGACACTTTTCGGAGCGTAAACTCCTTTTGTTAGGGAAGAACAATGACGGTACCTAACGAATAAGCACCGGCTAACTCCGTGCCAGCAGCCGCGGTAATACGGAGGGTGCAAGCGTTACTCGGAATCACTGGGCGTAAAGGACGCGTAGGCGGATTATCAAGTCTCTTGTGAAATCCTATGGCTTAACCATAGAACTGCTTGGGAAACTGATAATCTAGAGTGAGGGAGAGGCAGATGGAATTGGTGGTGTAGGGGTAAAATCCGTAGAGATCACCAGGAATACCCATTGCGAAGGCGATCTGCTGGAACTCAACTGACGCTAATGCGTGAAAGCGTGGGGAGCAAACAGGATTAGATACCCTGGTAGTCCACGCCCTAAACGATGTATACTAGTTGTTGCTAAGCTAGTCTTGGCAGTAATGCACCTAACGGATTAAGTATACCGCCTGGGGAGTACGGTCGCAAGATTAAAACTCAAAGGAATAGACGGGGACCCGCACAAGCGGTGGAGCATGTGGTTTAATTCGAAGATACGCGAAGAACCTTACCCGGACTTGATATCTAACAAATCATCTAGAGATAGAAGAGTGTCTGCTTGCAGAAATGTTAAGACAGGTGCTGCACGGCTGTCGTCAGCTCGTGTCGTGAGATGTTGGGTTAAGTCCCGCAACGAGCGCAACCCACGTCATTAGTTGCTAACAGTTCGGCTGAGCACTCTAATGAGACTGCCTTCGTAAGGAGGAGGAAGGTGTGGACGACGTCAAGTCATCATGGCCCTTATGTCCGGGGCGACACACGTGCTACAATGGCATATACAATGAGAAGCAATATCGCGAGATGGAGCAAATCTATAAAATATGTCCCAGTTCGGATTGGAGTCTGCAACTCGACTCCATGAAGCCGGAATCGCTAGTAATCGTAGATCAGCCATGCTACGGTGAATACGTTCCCGGGTCTTGTACTCACCGCCCGTCACACCATGGGAGTTGATTTCACTCGAAGCCGGAATACTAAATTAGTTACCGTCCACAGTGGAATCAGCGACTGGGGTGAAGTCGTAACAAGGTAACCGTAGGAGAACCTGCGGTTGGATCACCTCCTTTCTAGAGTACATATAGATATTCTCTCACAAGGTATCTATAAGAAAGATATTCTCAATCATCCTTGTTTAGTTTTGAAAGATTGATAGACCTATAGGGGCCTATAGCTCAGCTGGTTAGAGTGCACCCCTGATAAGGGTGAGGTCACAAGTTCAAGTCTTGTTAGGCCCACCAGAGAATTTAATTGGGGAATTAGCTCAGCTGGGAGAGCGCCTGCTTTGCACGCAGGAGGTCAGCGGTTCGATCCCGCTATTCTCCACCATGAAATAGTTTAACAGTAAAAGTCTATATTAAGTGTTTTTAGAAACATTTACTTTAGACTTTTAAGCATCTTAATCTTTATTGATTATGAAGTTGTCGAAAACAACTTTGTGCTTTAGAGGTTTCCAAAGGGTGTAACTCTTTGGTCGTAAAGGCTAGCTTGCTAGTCTGCGAAGTCTAAGTGTTCTTTTAATTAATATTGTTAATAGTCACAAGCAAGTTTTAAAAACAATTTTACAGGACTTGTTAAAGATTTAAATTTCTATTCTCTTTGCATTTAATGCAAAAGTTTGACATCACAATCTATTTAGGATTTAAAACTTATCTAAATAGTAGTCAATGCTTTCCGTCTTGAGAGCTAGAATTTAAATGTAGTAACATAAAGTTATCTTTAACAAGGAAGTGATGCGAATTAGAATAATCTAATATAGAAAAGGTAAGCTACAAAGAGCAAGTGGTGGATGCCTTGGCTAGTAGAGGCGATGAAAGACGTGCCAGGCTGCGATAAGTCTCGGGGAGCCGTCAAGGGGCTTTGATCCGGGAATTTCTGAATGGGGCAACCCAACTAATAGAGATATTAGTTACCGTATAACGGAGCGAACGAGGGGAATTGAAACATCTTAGTACCCTCAGGAAAAGAAATCAAAAGAGATTACGCTAGTAGCGGCGAGCGAACGCGTAAGAGGGCAAACCACTAGTTTACTAGTGGGGTTGTAGGACTGCAATATAGACTAAACTTAGCTAATAGAACGACCTGGAAAGGTTAGGCACAGAGGGTGATACCCCCGTATATGAAAGCTTTGTTTTACTTAGCAGTATCCTGAGTAGGGCGGAACACGTGATATTCTGTCTGAAGCTGGGTAGACCACTATCCAACCCTAAATACTACTACTAGACCGATAGTGCACAAGTACCGTGAGGGAAAGGTGAAAAGAACTGAGGTGATCAGAGTGAAATAGAACCTGAAACCATTTGCTTACAATCATTCAGAGCCCTATGATTTATCAGGGTGATGGACTGCCTTTTGCATAATGAGCCTGCGAGTTGTGATGTCTGGCGAGGTTAAGGAAACCCGGAGCCGTAGCGAAAGCGAGTCTTAATAGGGCGTTTAGTCAGACGTTGCAGACCCGAAACGATGTGATCTATCCATGAGCAGGTTGAAACCGGTGTAAGAGCCGGTGGAGGACCGAACCCGCTAGCGTTGAAAAGCTATGGGATGACTTGTGGATAGGGGTGAAAGGCCAATCAAACATCGTGATAGCTGGTTCTCTCCGAAATATATTTAGGTATAGCGTCATGTAGTAACACTAGGGGGTAGAGCACTGAATGGGCTAGGGCATACACCAATGTACCAAACCCTATCAAACTCCGAATACCTAGTGTGTAATCATGGCAGTCAGGCGGCGAGTGATAAAATCCGTCGTCGAGAGGGGAACAACCCAGACTAACAGCTAAGGTCCCTAAATCTCATTTAAGTGGAAAACGATGTGGAGTTACTTAAACAACCAGGAGGTTGGCTTAGAAGCAGCCATCCTTTAAAGAAAGCGTAATAGCTCACTGGTCTAGTGATTCTGCGCGGAAAATATAACGGGGCTAAAATGAGTACCGAAGCTTTAGACTTAGTTTTACTAAGTGGTAGGAGAGCGTTGTATTTGCGTTGAAGGTATACCGGTAAGGAGTGCTGGAGCGAATACAAGTGAGCATGCAGGCATGAGTAGCGATAATTGGGGTGAGAATCCCCAACGCCGTAAACCCAAGGTTTCCTACGCGATGCTCGTCATCGTAGGGTTAGCCGGGTCCTAAGCAAAGTCCGAAAGGGGTATGCGATGGAAAATTGGTTAATATTCCAATGCCAACTATAATGTGCGATGGAAGGACGCTTAGAGTTAAAGGAGCCAGCGGATGGTAGTGCTGGTCGAAAGGTGCAGGTTGGAGTTCAGGCAAATCCGAATTCCTTTAAGCCGAGGCCTTACAGGTGCGTGAAGTTCTTCGGAATGAATCGTAAATCCTTTATACTGTCGAGCCAAGAAAAGTTTCTAAGTTTAGTTATAGTTGCCCGTACCGTAAACCGACACAGGTGGGTGGGATGAGTATTCTAAGGCGCGTGGAAGAACTCTCTTCAAGGAACTCTGCAAAATAGCACCGTATCTTCGGTATAAGGTGTGCCTAACTTTGTGAAGGATTTACTCCGTAAGCATTGAAGGTTACAACAAAGAGTCCCTCCCGACTGTTTACCAAAAACACAGCACTCTGCTAACTCGTAAGAGGATGTATAGGGTGTGACGCCTGCCCGGTGCTCGAAGGTTAATTGATGACGTTAGCTCTGCGAAGCGTTTGATCGAAGCCCGAGTAAACGGCGGCCGTAACTATAACGGTCCTAAGGTAGCGAAATTCCTTGTCGATTAAATATCGACCTGCATGAATGGCGTAACGAGATGGGAGCTGTCTCGAAGAGGGATCCAGTGAAATTGTAGTGGAGGTGAAAATTCCTCCTACCCGCGGCAAGACGGAAAGACCCCGTGGACCTTTACTACAGCTTGACACTGCTATTGGGATAAAAATGTGCAGGATAGGCGGGAGGCTTTGATCCATAGACGCCAGTTTATGGTGAGCCATTGTTGAGATACCGCTCTTTTTTATTCTGATAGCTAACTAGCTTGAGTTATCCTCAAGTAGGACAATGTCTGGTGGGTAGTTTGACTGGGGCGGTCGCCTCCCAAAATGTAACGGAGGCTTACAAAGGTTGGCTCAGAACGGTTGGAAATCGTTCGTAGAGTATAAAGGCATAAGCCAGCTTAACTGCGAGACATACACGTCAAGCAGAGACGAAAGTCGGTCTTAGTGATCCGGTGGTTCTGTGTGGAAGGGCCATCGCTCAAAGGATAAAAGGTACCCCGGGGATAACAGGCTGATCTCCCCCAAGAGCTCACATCGACGGGGAGGTTTGGCACCTCGATGTCGGCTCATCGCATCCTGGGGCTGGAGCAGGTCCCAAGGGTATGGCTGTTCGCCATTTAAAGCGGTACGCGAGCTGGGTTCAGAACGTCGTGAGACAGTTCGGTCCCTATCTGCCGTGGGCGCAAGAAGATTGAGGAGAGTTGACCCTAGTACGAGAGGACCGGGTCGAACCAACCACTGGTGTACGAGTTGTCCTGCCAAGGGCACCGCTCGGTAGCTATGTTGGGATGTGATAACTGCTGAAAGCATCTAAGCAGGAAGCCAACTCCAAGATGAATCTTCTTTTAAGAGCTCATATAGACTATGTGTTTGATAGGCTGGGTGTGTAATGGATGAAAGTCCTTTAGCTGACCAGTACTAATAGCTCGTCTGCTTATCTTTTAATAAGCATCACTTCCTTGTTAAGGATAAAAACTTAATAAGATATGTTTTTATAAAACTTTGTTTATGACTTTTAACTTTATCTAGTAGTGTTAAATAAGAGATTTAGTTAATGTATCTTTTATTTAACACTGCCCGTGACTATACAGACGAGGAAACGCCTTGCTCCATCTCGAACCAAGAAGCTAAGCTCGTCCTGGCTGATGATACTCTCCCTTACTGGGATGTTGGAAAAGTAGGTCGTTGCGGGCTTTGTTGTTAATCTGCTTTTAATTTCAAATATTCAATTAATTAATCAAAATTTATTATTATTGTTGTTTCTTGTCTAAGTATAGAATATTAGTTTTTTTATTTTTTTAATTAGTTT
>NZ_PPAW01000025.1 GCF_002913225.1 Campylobacter concisus
AGAGCAGGAGAGCATGGTAGAGGATTTGCAGTTGTTGCTGATGAAGTTAGAAAGCTAGCTGAGAGAACTCAAAAATCTCTAGGAGAGATAGAGGCAAATACAAATGTATTAGCTCAATCAATAAATGAGATGAGTGAATCAATTAAAGAGCAAAGTGAAGGAATCAATATGATAAATCAATCAGTTGCTCAAATAGATCACCTAACAAAAGAGAATGTTGTAATTGCCAATAAAGCCAATGAAGTAACAAGCGATGTTGATAACATGGCTAAGACAATAGTAAGTGAAGTAAGAAAGAATAAATTTTAATCAAACTACTTCATCAATCCTCATAAATTCCAACCTAGCTTAAGCTGGGTTGGGGTTTTTAATATTTTTTAAATTTAATCATTTATATAGCCACTTTAAATTTTAAACTTTAAATTTAACATACAAAAAGCTTCAGATAAATTTTAAAATTTATGAACGAGCATATCACGCTTCTAAATTCAGTGGCAAGCAGTAGCGAGACCTAAATTTAGTAAGTTGCTAAGGCGAGTGAGTAAAGTTTTAAAATTTGCAAAGACAGCTTAATTAAATTTCTAAATTTGCTTTATCCAAAAGGGAGACAAGGGGACTTGAATTACGCTCTGCTTGCAGTTACGAGACGAAGTCGAAGTAAAGCCCGACGACGTTCAAGGTGCATGCGATAGTGCTAGCACACTGCATGTGTTTTAAAAGCCCTAATAAATTTTTAGATACGCTCGCTCATAAATTTTAAAATTTAATGGAAGCTGTTAAAGGTCAAATTTAAACTTCTAACTATTTATGCTTTGCTTCGTGCTCTAGTAGCCAAATTTTAGTTGGCAGACCCTCGCCGCCTGAGTAGCCGCCAAGACCGCTGTGAGAGAGCACTCTATGGCAAGGGACGATGATAGGCAGTGGGTTTTTGGCATTTGCTGAGCCTGCTGCGCGGTAAGCGTTTTTGTGGCCTGCAGCAAGTGCTAGAGCTGCGTAGGTGGTCATTTCGCCGTATGGAACTTTTTGTAAAACATCATAAATTTTAGCTCTAAATTTGGTTGTTTTTATATCAAGCCTTACGCTAAATTTTTTAAGCTCGCCATTAAAATAGGCTTCCAGTTCATCTAAACAAAGCTTTAAATTTTCATCTTTTACCGCTACTTTTTCAAATTTATCTACAAAATTTATCTCGCAAATTCCATTTTCACTAGCAACGATCTCTAAAATTCCAATGGGCGATTTTAGGTAGGCTTTTGACACATTTACTCCTTGAAATTTGAAATTTTGGGCAAATTTTACTTTAGATTGTTTTGCTTTTTGATAAAATGCAAGCAAAATCAGCGATTTTAGACTAAAAACGAGCAAAAATTACAAAGGAAATTTATGAGCTTTTTTACCGACTACGAAAAACACGTGAGTGAGCGAGAAAAAGAGGGCGTGCCACCGCTTGCGCTAAATGCCAAGCAAACAAGCGAAATTTGCGAGCTAATGAGACGTGCTGGCAACTCTAGTGGCGATGAGAAGGGGCAAAACGAGCTAAAATTTCTTATAAATTTGCTTGCAAATCGCGTAAATCCAGGTGTTGATGACGCGGCAAAGATAAAGGCAGAATTTCTTGGCGAAGTTATAGATGGGCTTAAGATAGACGGACTTGATGCGGTTTGTGCCATTAAAATTTTAGGCAAGATGCTTGGCGGATATAACGTAGAAATTTTGGTGCGAGCGCTAAAAAATAGCGATGAAACTATCGCACAAGCTGCGGCAAATGAGCTAAAAAACATTATCTTGGTGCATGAACACTTTGACGAGATTGCAAAGCTAGCAAGCAGCAATAAATTTGCAAAAGAGGTGCTTGCTTCTTGGGCAAATGCGGAGTGGTTTATGCATAAAAAGCCGCTTGATGAGTGCATAAAGGCAGTGGTTTTTAAAGTGCCTGGCGAGACAAATACTGATGATCTAAGCCCCGCAAGCGAGGCCTATACAAGGGCTGACATACCGCTTCACGCAAAGGCGATGCTCGTTAAAAAGATGCCTGAGGGGCTAGAAATCCTAAAAGAGCTAAAAAGTCGCGGCAAGAGCGTGGCGTATGTTGGCGACGTGGTCGGCACTGGCAGCAGCAGAAAGAGCGGTATAAACTCTATCCAGTGGCACCTTGGCGATGAGATAGAGGGCGTGCCAAACAAAAAAACTGGTGGCATCGTGATCGGCACAACCATAGCTCCGATATTTTTTAACACCGCCGAAGATAGCGGCGCACTGCCGATAGTTGCAAACGTAAATGAGCTAGAAATGGGCGATGAGATAGAGATTTATCCATTTAAAGGCGAAATTTATAAGCTCACAGGCAACGAAAAAAAGCTCGTGGCAAATTTTAAACTAAGCCCAAACACTCTAAGCGACGAGATAAGAGCAGGCGGCAGGATACCTTTGATGATAGGTAGGCAAGTCACCAAAAAGGCTAGAGAGGCCTTGGGGCTTGGCGAGGAGCAAATTTTCATAAAGCCAGATCAGCCAAAAGAGCAGGGCGGTGGCTATACGCTCGCTCAAAAGATGGTCGGCAAGGCTTGTGGCAAGGCTGGCGTGAGAGCTGGGGCATACGTGGAGCCTGAAATCTTGACCGTTGGCTCGCAAGACACCACTGGGCCCATGACTAGAGATGAGATAAAAGAGCTTGCTAGTCTTAGTTTTGGGGCGGATTTTGTCTTGCAAAGCTTTTGTCACACGGCTGCTTATCCAAAGCCAAGCGATCTTGAGATGCAAAAGAGCCTGCCTAAATTTATGACGCTTCGTGGTGGAGTTAGCCTAAAACCAGGTGACGGCGTCATCCACTCGTGGCTAAACCGCATGGTCTTGCCTGACACGGTGGGCACTGGCGGCGATAGTCACACGAGATTTCCTATTGGCATTAGCTTTCCAGCGGGCAGCGGACTAGTGGCGTTTGCAGCGGTGCTTGGTATGATGCCGCTAAATATGCCAGAGTCAGTTTTGATCAAATTTAAAGGTGAGCTAAAAGAGGGCGTGACGCTTCGTGATCTTGTCAATGCGATACCTTATTTTGCTATCAAAAAAGGGCTTTTAAGCGTTGAAAAGAAAAACAAAAAGAACATTTTTGCGGGCAAAATTTTAGAGATAGAAGGGTTAGAGAGCCTAAAAGTGGAGCAGGCATTTGAGCTAAGTGACGCTTCTGCTGAGCGCTCGGCGGCTGCTTGCGTGGTAAATTTAAGCGTTGATAGCGTCGCGGAGTACGTTCGATCAAACGTTGCGCTAATAGACGCGATGATAAAAGCAGGGTATGAGAGCCATGAAACGCTTGCTAGGCGAAAAGAGAAGATGCAAAAATGGCTAGAAAACCCAACTCTTTTAAGAGCTGACAAGGACGCAAAATATGCTGAAATTTTAGAGATTGATTTATCCAAGATAGATGAGCCGATTTTGGCCTGTCCAAACGACCCAGACGACGTGGCAACGCTAAGTGAAATTTTAGCTGATAACAAAAGAGCGCACAACATCGACGAGGTCTTTGTAGGTAGCTGTATGACAAATATCGGGCATTACAGGGCGCTTGCTAGAATTTTAGAGCGTGAGAGCAAGCTTACTACTAGGCTTTGGATAGCACCGCCAACAAAGATGGATAAAAAGACTCTTGAAGATGAGGGCGTTTATGAAATTTTTAAAAGGTTAAATGCTAGGACAGAGGTGCCAGGCTGCTCGCTTTGCATGGGTAATCAAGCAAGAGTGAACGATAATGCCATTGTTTTTTCGACCTCGACTAGAAATTTTGACAACAGAATGGGCATGGGCGCAAAGGTTTATCTAGGAAGTGCTGAGCTGGCCGCTGTGTGCGCGCTATTAGGGCGTTTGCCAAGCGTTAGTGAGTATAAAAAAATAGTAAAAGATAGTCTTAGTTTAAACAAAGATCAAATTTATAAATACCTAAATTTTAATGAAATAAGCGAGTTTAGTATATAAATTTGTTACAATATCGCGAAATTTTAAGGAGCTTTGATGAAAAAAGTAGCTTTTTTTCTCTTTTTTAGCAGTTTTCTTTTTGTAAATTTACACGCACTAGAGTGCAGTGACCTTGCTAAAAAAGAGATCTTTAAAACTACTCCAAACGAGCTTGCTTATGCGAATGATGAGCTATTTTATTGTGATGGCTCGCTTTTAAATTTAAAAGAGGTAAAAGAGCTTTTTGATGCGAGTGTGGCTGTTAGAAGCGAGTCTCAAAGTTGCGTTGGCGAGGGCGTTTATAGAGAAAATTTAAATAAATTTAGATGGATCTTGCTAAAGGCTTCATTTGCCCCTGAGATCTATCAAAAAGAGCTTGCAAAGCCAGAGGCTGCTGAGGCTCAAAAAGACGCTCAGATGGAGTATTTTAGATACTGGGCGAATGAGAGCTTGTTTAACTTCTTAAAATATAAAAAATTTAGCGAAGCTTATAAAAACGCTCAAACTCCGCTAGTTAAATTTTACGAGGCTTTGGGCGTTGATAGTGCAAGTGCCGCTTACTACGCAACTAGCGTGATAAATGAGTTTTTAAGCTTTAGTGTCGGCAAAAAGGTAAATAAGGCTAAGGCTCTAACTTCTGAGCAAAAGATGATGGCTCAAAAGCTAAGCCAAGATGAGCTTGCAAATTTGCTCTACTCAAAAAATTTTAGCACCGCTGAGCTTACAAATTTACTTGATATCGCACTGCTAAATGACAAAAGTAGCGACACGATAGAAGAGATCATCAGGCGCGGGGCGGATCTAAATTTAGGCGATGAGACGCCGCTCTTTTTTGCTCTTAAAAATTTAGAAAATGTAAAAATTTTGCTTAAAAATAGAGCTGATGTAAATCACAAAAATTTCTTTGGCAAAAGTGCGCTTTTTTACGCTGTGCAGTTTGAGGATGCGCCTCTTTGCGAGCTTTTGCTAAAGAGTGGGGCAAATGCAAACGAGAGCTATATCGACGAGCAGTCTAAGATGAATATGATAAATTTAGGCATGATGCAAGTAGAGGATACGTGCGGCCTAGAGCATACAAACAGAAGCGTTTTTATGCATGCAGCGGCTCACGCGACGCCAGAAATTTTAAAGCTTTTGATAGATAACGGCGCTGACATGAACGCGACTGACGATGCTGGATTTAACGCGCTTGATTATGCGATTAAAGATAAAAACGAAAAAAATATTAAATTTTTAGAAGAGCTTGGGCTAAAGCCAAATTTTAATTAGGAAGAGATATGAAAAAGACAGCTTTTGTGACAGGTGCGACATCTGGCTTTGGCGAGGCGATCGCTAGACGACTCTCAAAAGAGGGCTATAAGATAGTAGCTCTTGCAAGGCGCGAAGATAGGCTAAAAAAGCTAGCAAGTGAGCTTGGCGATACGCATATCATTGTAGCTGACATACGCGATAAAGAGACTGTTTTTGACGCAGTTGATAGCCTGCCTGATAAATTTAAGGACATAGAAGTGCTTGTAAACAACGCTGGCATGGCGCTTGGACTTGAAAAGACGATAGACGCGAAGGTGGAGGACTTTGAGACGATGATAGACACCAACGTCAAGGGTCTCATCTACTCTACAAAGGCGGTTTTGCCACTACTTTACAAGCAAGAAAAGGGCTATATCTTTAACCTAGGCTCGACAGCTGGCTCATGGCCATATCCTGGCAGCAACGTTTATGGCGCTACAAAGGCCTTTGTAAAGCAGTTTAGCTTAAATTTAAGAAACGATCTAGTTGGCACTAATATCAGGGTGACAAACATCGAGCCAGGGCTTTGTAAGACTGAATTTAGCGAGGTTAGATTTAGAGGAGATAAGGCGAAGGCTGATAGTCTTTATGAAAATACAAATTTCATCACATCTGAGGATATCGCGACGATTTTGCTTAACTGCCTAAATATGCCTGGAAGTGTCAATATAAACAGGGTCGAAGTCATGGCAAACACGCAGACTTGGGCTGGACTTGCGATAGAAAAATTTTAAGGAGTTTATGTGAGACAAATTTTATTGTTACTATTTTTTAGTGCCGTTCTTTTTGGCGTTGATCCAGAAGTCGCCAAAAGAAACGCACAAATTTACGGCGTTTTCACGCTTATACCGCCAGTTGTGGCCATAGCGCTTGCTTTTATCACAAAAGATGTTATCTTGTCGCTATTTATCGGTGTTTTTAGCGGAACGTTTCTTATAAATATCGTTAATGAAAATGTCTTTATGGGCATCATCAAAGGCTTTACTGGCATCGTCTCAAGAGTGGTTGAGTCAATGGCTGATAGCACCGATGCTGGCATCTTGCTTCAAGTGCTTTGTATAGGCGGCGTGGTCGCACTTATCACAAAGATGGGCGGCACAAAAGCGGTTGCTCTTTGGCTTAGCAAAAAGGCAAAAACTGGCGTTTCAGCTCAAATTTCAACTTGGCTTATGGGTATTTTTGTGTTTTTCGATGACTATGCAAACGCCCTAATCGTTGGTCCTATCATGAGACCAATAAGCGATAAATTTAAAATCAGCCGCGAAAAGCTAGCCTTCATCATCGACGCTACTGCAGCACCGATTGCTGGTATCGCTATCATCTCTACATGGGTCGGACTTGAGGTTTCGCTCATCGAAAAGGGCTACGAGCTAATCGGCGAGACAGGCATAAACGCTTATTCTATATTTATCGAGACCATTCCATACAGATTTTACAACCTCTTTATCTTGTTTTTCATCGTCTGCACAGCCTTGATGCAACGCGAGTATGGCCCTATGCTAGCAGCTGAAAGACGCGCTAGAAGAGGCGAGCTTCACTCAGGCAAAACTCAAATTCAAGACCTTGAAGACAAAACTCTTGAGCCAAAAGAGGGCGTAAAACTAAGCGCTTCAAATGCGATAGTGCCACTTCTTGTGCTAGTTATCGGCGCATTTACTAGCTTTTATTTTAGTGGTCTTGCTGCACTTGAGGGCGATACTCTTAAAAATGCACTTGCAAATCCACTTTCATTTTCAACATTTAAAGATACTTTTGGCGCAGCTGACTCTGCTACATCGCTATTTCAAGCAGCGCTACTTGCTAGTATGGTGGCTATCGTCATGGGTGTTTGGCGCAAAATTTTTGATGTAAAAGAGGCCATTAGCACATGGGTAAAGGGCTGGAAAACTATGATCATCACAGTTGTTATTTTGCTTCTTGCATGGAGCCTTAGCGCGGTTATCAAAGAGCTTGGCACTTCAAGATATTTGGTCGATCTACTAAGTGACTCAACGCCTAAATTTATCCTGCCAGTGGCTGTTTTCATCCTTGGCTCATTTATCAGCTTCTCAACTGGCACCAGCTATGGCACGATGGGCATTTTGATGCCTCTTGCTATCCCGCTAGCTTATGCAGTCGGCAAAAACTACGGCTTAGATGGTGACGCGATGCATGCTTATATGATCGTAAATATCTCAAGCGTTCTAACGGGCGCTATCTTTGGTGATCACTGCTCTCCGATCTCAGATACTACGATACTCTCATCAATGGGTGCAGGATGTAGCCACATTGATCACGTCTCAACACAGATGATCTATGCGCTTAGCGTTTGCGCGGTTTGTGTGCTTGTTGGCTACTTACCTGTCGCACTTGGTCTTAGCGTTTGGATCGCACTTCCTTGCGGATTTTTAGCGATCTGGGCTTTGGTTAGATTTGTAGGCAAAAAAGTCGAAGAGAAAGCGGCATAAATTTGGACTGCAAATACCTAAAAGAGTGCGGATCATGCACTCTTTTTACCCCTTATAGTGAGCAAATTTCATTTAAAACTGATCTTATTAAGCAAAATTTCTCACCATTTTATGATGGCAAATTTGATGTTTTTAGCTCAAGCCCAAAGCACTACCGCACGAGGGCTGAGTTTGGCATCTGGCACGAGGGCAGCAAGCTTAGCTATACGATGCACGCAAGCGAGAAGGGTAAAAAGGTTTTCATAGATGAGTGCCCAAAGGTTTGCGAGCAAATTTCACATCTCATGCCAAGGCTACTTGAGAGCTTGCAAGATGATGAAGTTTTGCGCACAAAGCTCTTTGGAGTGGAGTTTATCGCCTGTAAAAGTGGCACCTTAGTCACGCTTCTTTATCACAAAAAGCTTGATGGCGAGTTTGAAGCGGCGATGAAAATTTTAGCTAACAAGCTTGACGTGATGATCTTAGCTAGATCTCGCGGCCAAAAGCTGCTAAGTGGCGAGCTAAATTTAGTTGATGAGCTAAATGTTGATGGGCAAATTTATAAATTTAGCCTAAGTGAAAATGCCTTTATCCAGCCAAATAAAGCGGTAAATGAGAAGATGATAGCTTGGGCAAAAGAGTGCGTGCAAGGTGGCGCTGACCTGCTGGAACTCTACTGCGGACATGGAAATTTTACCATCCCACTTTCGTTTAAATTTAAAAACGTCCTTGCCACTGAAATTTCAAAAAGCTCGATTGCAAATGCCCTTAAAAACTGCGAGCTAAATGGGGCAGAAAATATCAAATTTTTACGCATGGACGCTGATGAGCTGATGAGCGCATTTGCTGGTGTTAGGGAATTTAATAGGCTAAAAGATATAAATTTGAGCGACTTTAATTTCTCGCACGTCCTTGTCGATCCGCCTCGCGCTGGACTTAGTGAAAGTGTCATAAATTTTATTAGAAATTTCAAAAACATCATCTACATCTCGTGCAACCCAGAGACGCTAAAAGAAAATTTAAATGAGCTTACTAAAAGCCATAAAGTGATAAAATTTGCGCTCTTTGATCAGTTTGCCAACACTCATCACATCGAGTGTGGCGTGCTACTAGAGGCAAAAGATAAATTTTAAAAGGAAAGTTGAAAATGGTTTCATTAAACAAAATAATCCAAGCAAAGATAACGATCGGTCACTTTGTAAATAAAACTCCGTTTGCGCTAAGTGCAAAACTTAGCAAAATTTTAGGCGCAAATGTCTATTTGAAAGAAGAAAATTTACAGCGAACCGGTGCTTACAAGATAAGAGGCGCTTACAATAAAATAGCTAGCCTAAGTGACGAGGAGCGAAAACGTGGCGTCGTGGCTGCAAGCGCTGGCAATCACGCTCAAGGCGTAGCGATAAGCGCAAAAGAATTTGGCGTGCATGCTTGCATCGTCATGCCAGAATCAACCCCGCTTCTAAAGGTAGCTGGCACAAAGGATCTTGGCGCTGAAGTGATCTTAAAAGGTGATAACTTTGATGAGGCGTATGAATTTGCAGTAAATTACGCCAAAGAAAAAGATATGACCTTTGTTCATCCATTTAACGATGAGTACGTCATGGCAGGGCAGGGCACTGTGGGTCTTGAGATGCTTGATGAGATAAGCGACCTTGATATGGTTATCGTGCCAGTTGGCGGCGGTGGCTTAGCTAGCGGTGTGGCAAGCTGTATAAAACAAGTAAATCCAAAAACCAAGGTCGTTTGTGTCGGTGCAAAGGGTGCTCCAGCTATGTTTAATAGCTACGGCGCTAAAAAGAGCATAAACTCAAAGTCAGTTCGCACTATAGCTGATGGCATCGCTGTGCGTGATGCGAGTGAGATAACGCTTAAAAATATCGTTGAGTGCGTGGATGAGTTCGTGCAGGTCGATGATGAGGAGATCGCAACTGCGATTTTGTTTTTGCTAGAGACGCAAAAGATCGTAGTTGAGGGAGCTGGCGCAGCTGGCGTGGCAGCACTTATGCATGATAAGATCAAATTTAAAAAAGGCGCAAAGATAGGCGTGGTTCTAAGTGGTGGAAATATCGATGTTCAAGTGCTTTCTATCATCATCGAAAAGGGTCTCATCAAGTCTCACCGCAAGATGACCTTGCAAATCACGCTTGTGGATAAGCCAGGAGCGCTCATGAGCCTAACTGATAGCCTAAAATCAGCAAATGCAAACATAGTTAAGATTGACTACGACCGCTTTTCAACAAAGCTTGACTACGGCGATGCTAGCATCACGATCACGCTTGAGACAAAGGGTCTTGAGCACCAAGAAAAGATCAAAGATACGCTTAATAAAAACGGCTTTTCTTTCACTCAACTCTTCTAAATTCAAAAGCTCGCTACCTTTTAAAGCAGCGAGCATTAACTTTCATTAAATTTACAGGACTAAAATTTCGCAAATTTATTCAAGGATGAGATATGAAAAAGAGTTTTTTAAGTCTTGCATTGTTTTGCACTTTAGCTTTTTGTGCCGATGATGAGGTGGTTGGCAAACAAAATGATCAAGTATGGATAGGAGCTATGGGTGGATGCAAGCTTTATGTATTTTCACTAAAGACGACTGACGCGCCAGTAGATAAGCTAATAGCCAAAGATGAGGCTCAAAAAGAGCTTGTGGCAAATACTAAAAATTTACCAAACAAACACAACGTAATGTTTGCAAAGTGCGATGACTACACAGCGCTCATAGATAGCGGCTATGAAGATAGCTTGGAAAATTTAAAGTATGATCTGCAAACTTTTGGAAATATAAAGCCAGAGGATTTAACCTACGTAATCATCACGCACGCTCATCCTGATCACATAGGTGGGCTAATAGATGGGGGCAAAAAGACATTTAAAAACGCCAAGCTTTTTATAGATGAAAAGGAGTGGGACTACTGGATGAAGGGCAAAGATGAGAGGACAAAAGAAATTTTATCGCTTTACAAGGATGATAAGAGCTTTTTTGACCATAAAAAGCCACTATTTGACGGGGCGCTAAAGATCATGGCTATCCCAGCTTACGGTCACACTCCAGGGCACAATATGATAAGCTTTGAGGCAGATAATGACAAGATCATCTTTATAGCTGACCTTCTTCACGTCCTAGCAGTGCAAGAGGTCGAGCCGAGCATATCTATCACTTATGATATAGATCCAGTGCAAGCTGCCAAAACGAGAGAAAAGGTGCTTGATGGATTGGAGGACGAGACTACGAAGATAGTGGGAGCTCACATGCCTTATAAGAGCCCTATCACCTTGCCAGAGTGATAAATTTCTTTTGTTTTACAATTTTAGGATAAAATGCGGGCTTTAAAGGAGAAAATATGAGCGAATACGCAAATTTGATATTAGCTATCTTGCTAGCTATTTTGGCATTTGCATTTTATAGGTCAAACAAGGCACTAAAAAAGGCAAAAGATGATAGCGAAAATGTCTCAGTCAGCACTGAAATTTCGCAGCTAAAAAGCATAGGCGAACTATCTGTTTTTCAAGTTTATAGCAAAGAGATCGTCACAAAGACAGATCATGCATTTGGAAATTTTGGCAAAGAGTATCTAAGGTGGCTGGTAAGCGAGAAGAAGCTTTCGATGATATTTGAGTTTGAGATAAATTTCATCTACGATCTAACTAGCCCAAAGCTCGATATCATGCAGATCGCAAACTCTAGCTACAAGATAAAAATGCCCCCATGTAAGTATAAATTTTCAATCGCCGATATGAAATTTTACGATGAAAAAAATGGCAAATTTATACCATTTTTGCTGCCTGACTCGCTAAATGGCTTTTTTGGTAGCACATTTACTGAAGAGGACAAAAATAGACTAATCGAAGAGGCAAGAAATGAAGTGAAAAAGATGAGCGTTCGCCTTATCTCGCAGCTTCAAAGCAAAATCCACAAATCAGCTCGCGACACGCTTGAAGCGATAGCTAAGAGCTTTGGTGCAAATAAGGTCGAGTTTGTCTTTGACGATAGTGACGAGCAGATAAATGAGCAACTAAATTTAGAAAATATCGCATAAAAATTAAACTTAAAGGAGAAAAAATGAGTGTAAATTCACAAGAGGTCACACAAACACCTGGTAACAACACAGTCTTTCAAACATGGGTCTTAAAAGGCGACAAAAAGGCATGTAAAGAGGGCTTTGCTAGACTTTGCGCTTTGGTTGTAAATTTAAATAAAACTGCCAAAGTTAGATTTGGTGCAAATGAAAACGTAAATTGCGTCCTTGGCGTGGGTCATGATGCTTGGAAGAAGCTTGAAATTTCAAAAGAATTGCCAAAAGAGCTTGTAAATTTTAAAGCTATCAAAGGCGATAAACATGAAGCCGTTAGCACAAAGGGCGATATACACATCCACATCCGCGCTCTAAATGCGGCTGACTGTTTTGACATGGCGCAAAATATCAAAGAAGTTTTGTTTAAATTTGCAGAGCTTACGGATGAGACTCAAGGCTTTAAGTATCACGACGGCAGAGCGATAATTGGCTTTGTTGATGGTACTGAAAATCCTGATGGCGAAGATAGAGACCTTTTTGCAAAAGTTGGCAAAGAGGATGCTAAATTTAAAGGCGGTAGCTATGTTTTTGTGCAAAAATACTTCCATAAAATGCAAGAGTGGAACGCCACAAGCGTGAGCGAGCAAGAAAAGGTTATAGGCCGCTCAAAAGAGTATGACATCGAGATGGACGAGAGCGTAAAACCTACAAATTCACACTCAGCCGCTGCAAATGTAGGCGACGATAAAAAGGTCGTGCGTGGCAATATGCCATTTACTGAAGGTAGCAAAACAGGCACTTACTTCATCGCTTATGCTAGCACCTTTTCAACGGTTGAACTTATGCTTAAAAAGATGTTTATCGGCGAGCCAAAAGGCAACTCAGATAGGCTGCTTGACTTTAGCACGCCAGTGACTGGGGCTCTCTTTTTTGCTCCTACGCTTGATATGCTTGGTGACTACGAGGGATAAATTTAGCTTGGGGCGAAGCAAATTTGCCCCTTTAAATTTATAAGGATAAAGATGCCAGAGTGGTTTATCTACGCAGCTCTTTCGGCTGTTTTTGCTGCACTTACCGCGATCTTTGCAAAGCTTGGCGTAAAGGACATCGATAGCGATTTTGCGACATTTATAAGAACGATCGTTGTCATTTTTATGCTTATTTTGCTTTTAAGTGTGGCTAAAAAATGGCAACCACTAAGCTCACTAAGCCCTAAAAACTGGCTCTTTCTCATACTAAGTGGCATGGCAACTGGGCTGTCTTGGCTTATGTATTTTAAAGCGATGCAAGCGGGTAAGGTCTATCAAGTGGCACTAGTTGATAAATTTAGCGTTGTGCTAGCTATTATTTTGGCTGTCATCTTTCTTGGTGAGAGGCTAAATTTAAAAGAAATTTTAGCCGTCTGTCTTATCGTATCTGGCGTGTTTTTGCTCATTTTTAAATAAAATTTTCTACATTATTCTTAAAATATATTTTTAATTTTAATTTGTAATTAATCAAAAAGCCCCTAGAATTTGAACGATTTAATTTTGAAGGGAGAAATATGAAAAAAATTATTCTATCAGCCATCGTAGCTTGTGCTGCATTTGGTGCAGGTATGAACTACACAGATGTCGTAAAGGACGTATATGCTGACGCAAACTCAGCTAAGAGCATAGGCAGGCTGCTACCAACCAACGCAGTTGAAATTTTACAAACAAGCGGCGACAGAGCGCAGATCAAAGTAAAAGGCTATCAAAACCCAGCCGTTAGCAACGTAGTTTATTTTGCTGATGGCGCGAGGATCATCTCAGTAGCATTTGCAAAAACTGCACCTTTTGATATCAAAGTGATAAAAGAGGGCAAAAATGGCAAATGGAACGAGGTAGAAACGACTGTATTTGTGCAAAAGGATGGCTTTAGCACTGACGTAAATGCGATGTTTACAAAAGCTGATAAGATGTATAAAGAGAGCTGTGGCGTTTGCCATGCGTTGCCTCAAACTACGCACTTTAATGCAAACCAGTGGCCGTCACTTCTAAAATCAATGATCGGCAGAACCGCAATAGAGAAAAAAGACGAGTGGCTAGTTATCGAATACCTACAAAAACACTCATCTGATGTAAATTTAGGCAAATAAGGAGAAAAAATGAACGAGAACAGACGAGATTTTCTAAAAAAAGGTGCAACAGCACTTGCAGCTACACCTTTGCTTTCAGGTGTAACAGCTTCAAATTTGTTTGCTGATGAGGTTAAAAAGGGCGTTGTAAAAAATGGCGAAACTCTTACAGCTGCTCACTGGGGCATGCTAAAAGTGACAACTAAAAACGGCATCGCTGTAAAGTCAGAGCCTATCCAAAAAACAAGTGAAATTTACAACCCACTTCAGCACTACACACCAGATATGATCTATAAAAGTCGTATCAAACACACAATGGTAAGAAAGAGCTACCTTGAAAATCCAGATAGCCCAAAACCAGAGCTTCGTGGCATAGACGAGTGGGTCGAGGTGCCTTATGAGGACGCGATCAAGCTAGTTGCTAAAGAGCTTAAAAAAACAAGAGCGCAAAAGGGCTTACAAAGCGTTTTTGCAGGTAGCTACGGCTGGAAGTCAAGCGGAAACGTACATAACTCAAGAATTTTACTTCATAGATTTATGAACCTTAGTGGCGGTTTTGTTGGCTCATTAGGGGATTATTCAACAGGTGCTAGCCAGATCATCATGCCTCACGTTGTAGGTAGCATCGAGGTTTATGAGCAGCAAACTAGCTGGCCAGTCGTGCTAGAAAACTCAAAAGTCGTAGTCATCTGGGGTGCAAACCCACTTGCGACACTTCGCATAGCTTGGACAGCGACTGATGAGCAGGGCTTTAAATACTTTGAAGAGCTAAAAAATAAAAAAGATATCAAAGTGATCGTGATCGATCCTATCAAGTCTGAAACAGCACAATACTTTGACAAAGCTCAGTGGATCGCTCCAGTGCCAAACACCGACACAGCGATGATGCTAGGCATGATGCACTACCTATATGAAAGTGGCAAATACGATAAAGAATTTATCGAAAACTACACTTATGGCTTTGATAAATTCCTCCCATATCTACTTGGCAAGACAGACAATACGCCTAAAAATTTAGAGTGGGCGAGCAAAATTTGTGGCATCGACAAAGATACTTTAAAAGAGTTAGCTGATACATTTGTAAACAACCGCACAATGCTAATGAGTGGCTGGGGCATGCAGCGCGCTCATCACGGCGAGCAACCACACTGGGCGATGGTGACACTAGCAGCTATGATCGGTCAGATCGGACTTCCTGGCGGGGGATTTGGCTTAAGCTACCACTACTCAAACGGCGGCGCACCAACATGCAAAGGTGCAGTCATCGGCGGCGTAAATAGCGCAAGTGTTGGTAAATTTAACGAAAAAGGCGAGTTTATCGGCACAGATACGGGTGAGTTTGACAAACGCGGTCGCTTCGTCGCAAAAGCAGCCGCAGTAGCAGGCACAGGTCAAAGCTGGCTACAAAAAGCAACCGACTATGCCTTCCCAGTAGCTCGTATCGCTGATGCGTTGCTTCACCCTGGCAAAGTGATAGATCATGACGGTAAAAAGATCACCTACCCAGACATCGACTTTATCTACTGGGTCGGCGGCAACCCACTTGTGCATCACCAAGATACTAATACAAATTTAAAAGCGTGGAGAAAGCCAAGAACCGTTGTCGTTCATGAAGCCTACTGGACACCAACAGCAAAGATGGCTGATATCGTCTTTCCAGTCACCACAGAGTATGAGAGAAATGACATTACGATGACAGGTGACTACTCAAATATGAACATCGTACCAATGAAACAAGTCGTTGAAAAATACCGCGAGGCAAAAGATGACTATCAAATTTTCACTGATCTTTGCAAGGCTTATGCTAAAAATTTAGTCGTTGCCTACACAGATAACGGCAAAGACGAGTTTGACTGGATCAAAGAGTACTATGACGCAGCCTACGCTCAAGTAAAAGCGATCCCTGAGCTTGCAAGCGACATGAAGCCATTTGAAGAGTTTTGGAATGAAAACAAACCAGTCACATTTGCCTCATCTCAAGATAGTGATAATTGGGTAAGGCTTGGTGAGTTTAGAGAAGATCCTGTGCTAAACGCTCTTGGAACGCCTAGCGGTCTTATCGAAATTTACTCAGATACGATCGAGAAAATGGGCTATGACGACTGCAAAGCACACCCAACTTGGTTTGAGCCGATCGAGTGGCTAGGCATGAAAGATAAACCTGCAAAATACCACATGATAAGCTCTCACCCAACTGACCGCTTGCACTCACAGCTAAGCCAAACTTCACTTCGTGAGAAGTATGCTATCGCTAACCGCGAACCAGTGTGGATAAACGAAAATGACGCAAAAGAGCTTGGCGTAAAAACAGGCGATTTGGTGTGTGTATTTAACGCTCGTGGCGAGGTGCTAGCGGGTGCTTATGTGACTAAAAATATCAAAGAGGGCGTTGTAAAATTAGCTGAGGGTGCTTGGTATGACGGCTTTGATAGTGGCATCTGCAAAAACGGCTCTGCAAACGTGCTAACCATAGATATCCCAACAAGTAAGCTAGCAAACGGCAACATCAGCCACACAGCTCTTGTAAATATCAGAAAATATCAAGGCGATGAAGCACCAAAACTTACAGCTTTTACTGAGCCAAAATTTTCTAAATAATCTCAAAGCAGGGGAGCGATCTCCTGCTTAAATTTATCTTTGCTTATAAAATATTTTTAACTACTTTTTCAAATTTATCTATTCATTTTCATAAAATTTAGAGAAAATTTAAATATTTTTTATTAATTAATATTATTTATTTGTAATTAAAATTTTCTTAAATCACCTAAAATAGGCTATTTGTTAAGTAAAGTAAATTTATTGTTGCTTAAATGTAATTTATATTTTCAAGTTATATTTAATTATTAAAGTAATAAAATCCGCCTTGTTTTTAGGAGAAACAGCCTATATATCGTATCTTGTAATGCAAAGGAATGAAAAATGAATAATCTAAGTATAAAAATAAAGATCCTACTAATTGTAATTTTAAGTCTTATTTGTTTAAGCGCAACAAGTATTTACATTTTAAATGGTGTTTTTAAGACTAGAAGCCAAGCTGTATCAAGTCTTAATACAGCTGAAGATATCATAAAACAAAGCGAATTTATCCATGAACTTCAAAAGGAGCGCGGTTATAGTGCAGGCTTTATAGCTAATGGCAAAGATGCTGATAAAAATTTAAAAGAGCAAAGAGCTAAAGTTGATGGCGTTTTGTCTAAACTTTCTAACAAAGATGAACTTTCAAGCGAGCTTAATAGCATAAGAGCCAAAGTAGATAACAAAGAAAGTTTTGCTCTTATAGCTCCTAAATTTCACGATATGATTGAAAATACACTTATATTTGAAAATTCTCTAGCAAGTAGCTCTGAGCCTGACATGAAAGATAATTTAGCTAGAATTTTTAGTATCTCAAAGATCAAAGAGTATTTTGGTATCACAAGGGCGGTGCTAAATGCTGCCTTTATAAAACATAATATCGATAAAAATACATACGTAAATTTGGTTTCATTTAATTCAAATATCAAAAATCTCATAAATGACTACGTGAAATTTAACGCAGGCACATACGCAGATAGCTTGCAAAAAGAGATCTTGCAAAGTGATGAGTTTAAAAAGATAGATGATATCATCAAAAGTGCTATCGCTACTCCAGATGAGACAGCTGGCAAGATCGAAGCGGCTAGTTGGTTTCAAAGCATCACAAATTTGATCGATAGCTTTAGAAACTATGAACTTTATTTGTTAAATGATATGAAAGATAAAGCTTTACAAGATATGAGCGAAGCTGGAAACTTAGCTGTTTCTATGGTTATTTTACTTGCCTGTTTTATACTATTGCTTGTTTTGGTTTCATTTTTTGTTGGTAAAAATATCATTTCAGGCATCGATAGCGTAAAGGGCGGGCTAAGCGAGTTTTTCTTATATCTAAACAACAAGACAAATTCTGCCAAACTTCTAAGCTTAAAAGGCAAAGATGAAATTTGCATCATGTCTTCTCTTATAAACGAAAACATCCAAAAGATCCAAACATCTAAAGAAAAAGAGAACACCTTCATCCAAAAAGCCAACACCTTTGTAAATGAGATAAAAGATGGCAACTATGAAGCAAGCTTAGAAGCTGATACAAACAACCCAGCTCTAAATCAACTAAAAAGCACATTTAAAGATCTACAACTT
>NZ_PPAW01000026.1 GCF_002913225.1 Campylobacter concisus
ACTAACAACCCATCTGATGGTAAATCAGACAAGGCTATTGTAACAGGTCACGCTACAGATGGTGATAAACCACGAGTAGATGCTCCAGTAGAAGTTAAAAATGAAAAAGGCGAAGTAATTGGTAGTGGTAAAACAGATAGCAATGGTGACTTCGTTATTGAAACTACTAAACCAGTTAACCCAAATGATATAGTTAAAGTAGAAGTAACTGGTAAAGCTGGTAATAAAGGTGAAGGCACTACTCAAGCTGGCGACCTAGAATTTACTGATAAAAATGTTCCTGTGGTAGAAGATCTAGTTGCTACTCCAGGTGAGGCGACCAACGCAGCTGAAGGTGAATAAAAGAAGGCTATTGTAACAGGTCACGCTACAGATGGTGACAAACCACTAGTAGATGCTCCAGTAGTAGTTACAAATGAAAAAGGCGAAGTAATTG
>NZ_PPAW01000027.1 GCF_002913225.1 Campylobacter concisus
CTGCCGCACCGCGACCGCGTCTGCCTTTACGCCGTCCGCCGAAATAGCTTTCGTCCAACTCGACAGGGCCCTCAAAAACCTCATCGGCAACCAAGGCCAGATAATGACTGATAACCATACGAATTTTGCGGTAGAACAGAATAGCGGAGTTGGGCTGAATGTCTAAAATATCGGCAGCGGAACGGGCGGTAACTTGGAGTACAAAAAATTCAAGTAGTTTCTTTTGAACTCTCTTGCTTAATTTACAATTGGTTATCTGCATTTTTGTAGACTAGCATGACTGCTAATCTACGTCAGCCCCTTGTTTTATGGCTAAAGCACTTCGATTCTTTCAATATTGGTGTGTCTTGCCACACTTATGTATTGCTTGTAGCTCATAGCTATGCATGAATAAAGATGTGCTTAGTTCTCATGGAGGGATTCTTGATGCTACTGGGT
>NZ_PPAW01000028.1 GCF_002913225.1 Campylobacter concisus
GTCTGATGGTAATGGAGCAATGGGGCAACGGTGAGGCTTATAACGAAGATCGTTGGATTGAACGTGGCCGCCAAGCAATGAGGCAGACCGTTGAAGGTATGTTTGAGCTTGGTCGTGTCCTAATTGTGTTGAAAGAACACATGACTTGGGAAAAGTTCGCAGACGTCTGCGGAACATCTGGGATGTCAGTACGCGCCGCACAACAGCTCACGCAGGCCACGCGCCGTTTTGCCACACCGCAAATGCAGAAGGCTCAGACCAAGTTGATGGTGCTGGGCAAATCCAAACTGCTAGAGCTGCGGGTGGAGGAGGATGAGACCCTCACTGAGTTGGCCGATGGCGGCGAAGTGAACGGTATGACCTTGGACGATGTGGACAGGATGACGGTACGCGAACTCCGCGCCGCCCTGCGCGAGAGCCGCGAAACCGCCGAGGCCAAAGACAAAATCATCGCCGACAAAAACAAGAAGGTGGACGAGCTGGCGGAGAAACTGGCCAAGAAGCAGACGGGCAAATATCCGAGCCCACGAGACGCTGAGGCATCGCGTATGCCGTCGTCTGCTTGGACAAAAAAAAAGGCGTCAAAAGTGGAAACGAAAAGCTAAATAAATGGATGATTCCAACCCTTTTTGTCTTGATTGTTATTATGCTTTTATACGCGCTTAGTATGAGTGATGGTTTTGTTAAGGCGGCTAAATTTTTATTTGACCAAATTTTTAATGCGATAACCCCAGATGAGCTATTACAGACTCCTGTGCTTGATGTTTTCCCGATTCCCCCC
>NZ_PPAW01000029.1 GCF_002913225.1 Campylobacter concisus
GTTATAGATCTTGGTGCCGGAGAGGATACTATACAAATTAGCGGAAATAGCGCTACTGATCGTAGAACAATTAAAGGATCTATACTATATTCAGATGATTCGGGTTATACTGCCAACGAAAATGATCATGTAACGATAGAATATACCTTTGCTATGCAAGCTGATGACGGCGAATGCAATAGTGTAGATTTGCGAAGTTGTGCCAATATCGGAACGATGTACGAGCTTGGTCTTGGTGTTAATAAAGACGAAAAAAGGGCTTATGGAATTTATCAAGTCGATTGCTTTCGTGGGCTAAGTAAGGCATGCCTGCAGATGAAAAGACTAGGTATAAAGCTGGGAATATAAGTGATAAAGGTCCAAATTTATAGTCTATTATTGGCTATGGGCTTGATGCTTAGTGGTTGCTGGTCGTGGCAAAAGATGGTGAGCTTTGGTTTTTGGCAAAGTGATGAAGAGGCTAGAGCAGAGCGTATTGAGCTTGAAAAAGAGAAGATGATGCAAAACTGTGAGGGTGGAAATAGCATCGACTGCAACAATTTAGCTGTAAATTTTAGTAATGAAAAAGACTTTGTAAAGGCAAAAGGCTACTACGAAAAAGCTTGTAA
>NZ_PPAW01000030.1 GCF_002913225.1 Campylobacter concisus
ACATGATGAGAATCGAGCCGAGGCAGGCGGCAAAATGTATGGTGGAGAAGTAGGTCAAGCTTTGGCTGGTATGCTAGATGATGACATCGTAAATGGACGCTTTAAAGCGATGAACGTAGACGCGGCGATGTAGCAAAATATGAAAAGCACGCTAACCTCAGTTGCTATCCAAAACACACTTTCAGCACTTGGCACAACTATATCACCCCTTGGTGTAGCTCCGATAGCTGGGCTGATTAACGCACTTGTAACTGAAGTCTTTGAAATGGCGGTAGGGCTTGATAATAGATTTGGTTTTGGTTGCGATCTAAACGCAGTAGTATGCAACACAGCGGTTTATAACCGCCCTATGAGTCTTGTCGAATTTTTGCAAGATACGTTTAGCGGGTGGTTTGGCATACCTGATCCACTGATAGGACAAACGTACTACAACGGCAACGTAACTGGAGTAAGGGGTGGCCAACAATT
>NZ_PPAW01000031.1 GCF_002913225.1 Campylobacter concisus
AGCATAAGCAAATTTAAAAAGGAAGCAAAAGATAAAAACGTAAAAGCCTCAGCTCTAGTAATGGCTAACAACATAGACCTAGACGCCAAAGGCAACATAAGCCTAGCTGGCAGCGTAGTGGCTGATAGTCTAAATTTAAATGCAGATAAAAAGATAAAGCTAAAAGGCGCAGAACTATCAACTAGTAGAGATGCTAACATCGCGGCTAATGATATAGAGATAGATAGCTCTGATCTAAAATCTAAAAATCTAAGCTTAAATGCAAAGAATAATATAAATTTAGATCAAAGCAAATCTCAGTTTAGCAAAGTCTCTAACCTAGAGGCTACAAACGATATAAATTTACAAGCTGGCAATGATATAAAAGTCTCTGGCTCAAATTTAGATGCGAGTGGAGATATAAATTTAAACTCAGGCAATAATATAGAGATAAAAGCAGATGAGTTTAGCTACACTCATCATGTAAGCTCCAAAGGGATGAAATTTGATGAGAGCGTAAAAAGAGTAAGCGCTGCAAATTTAGATGCTAAGGATATAAATTTAAATGCTAAAAATGCTCTTTTAGTCTCATCGTCTCATTTAAATGCCCTAAAAGATATAAATTTAAATGCTAGTGACATCATACTAGCAGCACAGTCAAACACTAGCGAAGCAACAGCTATAAATAGCTCTAAGTCGCTCCTTTCTAAAAAACAAACCATAGATAGCGCCGTAAGCTCAGAGGTTGTAAGCACTAGCCTAAAATCAGGCAATAATATAAATTTAAACTCAGCTAATGATATATATCTAGTATCATCTAAGCTAAAATCAGACAAAGATATAAATTTAAACTCAAACAACAACATCCTCTTTGAAAATGGCTACAACGTAGAGGCTAGCTCACACTCTTCTAGAAAGAGTAAAATATCTTTAAATCCAAATGCCTTTTATAAGAGTAGCTTTGATCTTGTTGCAAATGGCACTAAAAAGGCAGTTTATAGCACTATAGACTCAGGAAGCGATATAAATTTAAATGCCAAAGGTGCTCTTAGCCTAAAAGGTGCAAACCTAAACTCTGGCAATGATATAAATTTAAACGCAGAGCTTATAACTATATCAAACACTAATGATGAAAGCTATCATAAAGAGGAGCATAAGAGTAGTAGGGTAGGTATCTTAAAGCCTAATGAAGTGCTAAAAGATATCTTTGTCGATCTAAAAAGAAAGCTAAACCCTCTAAAAGAAACAAAAGATAAATTTAGCTCACTTAGCACACCTACATTTGTAATAGGAAAAACATCTACTAAATTTGAAAGCAACAGCCTAGAAGCCAAGAGCTCTAACATAAAAGCTGGCAATAATATAAATATCAATGCCAATAAAGATATAAACATAGTTGCTTCAAATGTAGATGCTAAAGAGAACTTAAATTTAAAGGCTAATGAAGCGATAGAAATTTCATCGACAAATAGCATCTCTAATACCAAATCAGAATCTACATCTAGAAAGATCCTTGGCAAACAAAGCGCGTCAGCAAGCTCAACAAATGAAGAGGTTGTTAGCTCAAATTTAAACTCCAAAAACATAAACATAGCTTCAAACCAAGATACTACACTTATAGGCTCAAATATCAGCGCAGATGAGAGCTTAGATATAAAAGCTGATAATCTAAATTTACTCCCAGCCTCATATAGCTTAGAGAGCTCATCTAAATTTAAAGACTCAGGCTTTGGCGATCTAATAAAGTCAAATGGTGAAGAGAGTAGCTCAAACTATAACCTTGCCACAAGCACACTATTAGCAAAAGATATAAGCCTAAGCTTAAATACAATAAACGCCCTAGCATCTGTCATAGAGGCTACTAATTTAGATGTAAATACAAAGCTTTTAAATTTAGTCTCATCAAAGAGCACATCTGTAAATACAACTCTAAGTAACAACGCAGGAGTTTTAACAGCTACTGTAAAAACAAAGGGCAAGATAGAAGAGGTAGAGATACCAGCTATCATCAAGGTAAAAGATAAATTTACACTAAATGGCAAGGATATAACAGATAAACTAGACACTACAGCCTTTAAAGCCATAAACGACTCTTTAAACTCAGAGGAATTTAAAGAAGGAGTTATAAGAGAGCTAAGATCAAACTCAGATACTCCAATAGACGAAGAGACGATAAATCAAGTAAAGGCGGTTTTAAATTCTAAAGAGTGGGAAGATAAGACAACTACTCTTAGTGGAATGGGAGCTCTAATAATAACAGCCATCGTTACATTTCTAACAGCAGGAGCTGGAACCGCTGTAGCTGGAGCACTTGGAGCAGCTGCTAGCTCAACTGCAAGTGCAGCCATATCAGCTATGACAACAGCTGTCATAGCAAACTCAACTGTTCAGCTAACAAACAACCTCTTATCTCATGGCAAGGTTAAATTTGATACATCATCCCTAGCTAAATCAGCCATCAGTGCAGGGGTAGGCTCATATGTTAGTAGCTATATATCAAGCATAGATACTCTAAGTAATACCAACATCACAAATACACCATCCTATACCTTCTCTTATGCAGATCTACTAAGCTCTACATCAAACGCAGCAATAAACTCTGCCATCTATAAAGCAAACTTTAAAGATGCACTACTATCAAATTTAATCTCTAAAGCAACAGATAATGCTTACAAGGCAGTAGGAAGCTACTCAAGCAGTGAAGCAAATATAAACTCTAACTCACTATTTAAAGAATCAGGTCTAGGCAAGATAGCTCTTCACTCAGCCGTAGGAGCACTCTCAGCAAAGCTATCTCATGAAAACGTTGCAGCTGGTGCATTAAGCGCAGCTGTAAATGAAGCACTATCTTCTATCTTATATAAAGATACATCAAATATGAGCACTAAAGAGATAGAAGCTTATAACAATAAACGCCTACTAGCATCCCAGCTAATAGGCATAATAGCTGGAGGTATAGCTAATGGGGATAAAGGAGCAAACACAGGATATAAAATAACCACAAGTGCAGATACTTATAATAGGCAGCTTCATCAAAGAGAAACCGATAAGATCAAAGAGTTATCAGAAATTTATGCCAAAGAAAAGAGCATATCACTAGATAAAGCAACGAGCATAGTAGCAAAAGCATATTATTCTAGTGTAGATAGTGACGCCAACGACTTTTATATAAATAACCTAAGTAGTGATGAGGCTATAGAGATATTAAAAGCAAAAGAATTTATACAAGATAATTTAAATAGCCCTAACAACCATTTAGTAAATGGTAATGATATATCAAACACATCTAAAAAAGAGTATTACGATAGGTATTCAAATTTACAAGGCTATAATGACAATAAAGACTTTTATGAAAAATACCTTAGCATAAAAGATCAAGATAATACTCTTAAATTCTCTGCCTCAGATTTAGCTTCTGGTTTTATAAAACCATATAAAGATATATTTGGCTATATAGTGTCTGATCCACTAAATAGCTCAAAAGATATCTTACTAGGAGCTATAAACCCTATAGGATCAGGATATGAATATGGACGTCACCTAAGAGAAATTTATGAAAAAGCAAGTCTAGATAGCTTCTTAAAAGATGAAGCTGGCTATAATAAACATGGTGGTGAACTAGCAGGTAACGCAGTCCATGCGATAGCTTTAGGTGGTAAAGGTGTAAAGCTAGTTAAGGATAAGCTAGGCTCTTTGGTTCTTAAAGATTTAGATACTCTAGGCAGTAGTTTTTCTGGATATGCCATTAAAAATGCTGGAGAAGCTGGTAGGGCAATAAGCGAATTAAATTCACAAATTTTACTATTAAAAGAGCTATCTTCTAGTGGTGTTAAATTTACTTCAAGTGATATTGTATTGATAACTAAAATGCCTAATGGAAAAATAGTATGGTTGGAAAAAGGAACAACTGATGCCGAAGTCATAGCTTTAGGTAGAAAAAATGGAGCTGGATTAAAACACATAATAGAGAAACATGGAGCTGAATTAGAGCAAAAAGGTATTATGGAAAAGGATATACCAAACTATGTTGCAACAGCAATAAAGGAAGGAAAAGTTATAGGATACCAGGGCAAAGGAAATGGCAGACCAATATATGAATTTAAATATAATGGAAAAATAGAACGAGCAGCAATTACAATAGGTAATAATGGCTTTATCATAGGGTTGAATAGAAGGAGTTTGAATGAGTAAAAAGTTAAAAATAGTTTTACAAACAGAATTTGCATGTGATAGCGTATTTTGGATATATGATGAATTTGGTGAAAACATAAATGGCGGAACATGGGTAGAGCAAGAAGATGAAACATCTTGGGATAGCAAACTTCCAGATGAACTGCTATCTTGTCCAGATATAAAAAGGCTCTCTACGGAAATTATGAAAGAATACAATAGTCTTTTTATAAACAATGAAAAAGAATTTAGTTATAAGGGCTTTGCTAGTCCCAAATCCGAAGCAAAATATATGCAAAAAATCAATGAGCTTAGAAAAATTTTATATGAAAAATGTGGTGACAAATACGAAATAGTAGACTGTTTGCGTTAAGCTAAAATTATTTTATTGCATAAAACATGAAACAATGTCAAAAAGCATCATGCCCATTTCGAGGTATATGACCAACCAATTAAAAGTGGTGGAAAAATAATATAAAATACGGCTGTAGAAATTATTATGGATAGTAAAAAATGAGAGAACTTTATAAGATTTATTTAAAGGACAATGCGCAATTTGGGCAAATGCCAAAAACAATTCACTATTCTGGCAGCGCTCTTTTGTCAAAGCCATTTGCACTAAGTATTGTCAAGTATAGTGACAATGAAGGATATTATTTGCTTTATCTTGACAAATTTGGAGAAGAGCAGACAGATACATATCATGAGACTTTAGAAGATACCTTTGGGCAAGCAGAATTTGAATTTGGCGTAAAAAAAGATGAGTGGTTGATTGCACAGTAGCTAAAGAAAAAACAGTAGATTACTCATAATAACGCAAACAATTGGAACAATAATGGTAATGATGGAATAGTTGTTGCTGGGGGAGAAAATGTTAAAAATATTATCACGGATAATAAGGCTAAAAAAATATTTGGAACAAGAGAAGGGCATATTATTGATACGCCACAAAATAGAGAGCTTTTAACAAATGTTGCCAATGATGCAAATAATATTTTAGGAAATGATAAATTTGGAAATACATGGAGTGCAAAACTTTTAGATACTGGGGAACAAGTTTGGACACAAACTAGAAACGGGCAAATTATAAATGGTGGAATAAACAAAGTTCCTAAACAATTTAATTCTGAAACTGGTTTATCATCACCAATAAGACCAAATTGGAAATAAATTATGAAAAAATATTTAACTACAAATGAAGCATATATTTATGCGTATAACTTTTTGAGTGATTTATATTTTCAAAATTTAGATGATGATTTAGGTGGTTTTTTAGGCAGTATGTCGCCAGAAATTTGGGTGGGAGAGAATTCAGGAGATGGATATTTATATCATCAATGGGCTGGGCTTGTCAATGAAATTTCAAGTTCCGAAAAAATAACACTAAAAGAAAGTTTTTTGATTATGATAAAATTTTTAAATGCGCAACATGAACAGTTTGACGAGAAATGGGCTAAAAAATTAGCTAATGAAATTTTATTTAATAAAAAATATTTCAGGCAATGGATAGCGGAATATAAAAATGATTAAATTTAATAAATATATAAAATTCGGTGGGCAAGGATGCCCACCCTACGGTGCTAATCAAAACGGTGTAACAAGAAGTATATTGACAGAGAATGTAGAAAATTTATTACCAAAATTAGGAACGGGTCAGAAAATAAATAATGTAGAAATCGGTTTAGCTGGTTCAAAAGAAAGAATTGATTTTGGAAAAGTAATTGGTTATTATGTTGATGAAGCTGGAAATAAATTGCCAACTACAAAAGGGATAGTTCATTATGGTAAAAATGGTGCCAATATTGTTCCGAGTAATCCAAATTGATAAAGGATTTGGTATGAATGAAATAATTTCTAAAATTCTATCATCTACAAAGAGAGCATTAAATGGCGAGACTACACAAAATATGCGTGCGTTATATGTAACTTTGGAAAATTTTACTATTAAACTATTGTTTATATATAATGGTGAAATAACAGACGACGATCAGGATAATATAGGATATATTAGTAGTTTGATTATCGCAGATTTTAACGAATATAAAATCGATGAAAAAGCAATTAGAATTGATTATCCAAATTTATTTTCTGTGCCGCAAAATTATTTTTTGGCATATAAAGGATAACGATTAGAAAATGACTAAATTCATAAATTTATCTTAGCACTTATAATTTTTATTGTAACTGGTTGTAGAGTTTCTCTAAATTTAAATAACACAAATGGAGATAAAGGAGCAAACACAGGATATAAGATAACCACAAGTGCAGATACTTATAATAGACAGCTTCATCAAAGAGAGATAGACTTTATAAACAATAAAAACAATATAGAAAGCTTTAAAACAAAGCTACAAACAACAACAAATAAAATTTATAGTGATGATGAAGCAAAATCTATCCTAGCAAAAGCAGCACTATCTCTAACAGATAGATCATTTAACGAAGCATATAGACAAAGTCTAAGCTCAAATGATTTATATAATATAGAACTAGCAACAAATTTCATAAAACAAAGTAGCTTTTACAATACAACTCTAGATAATACAAATGCCTTTAATCCAAATAAGAAGCAAGGTATATCTATCTAGATAGTTTTACTAACAATAGAGAATTCTATGATAAAAATCTAAAAGTAGATACAAAGCTTAGTAATGATATAGCAAACTTTGCAACAGGATTTGCAAAAAGGTGGAATAAATCTTGTAAAAGATACAATAACAGGAGTTTATTATCTAGTAACAGACACAAAAGAGACAGCTAAAGGCATAGCAAATACTCTCTCAAATGTAGATACGCTTATTTATAACGGCTTTATGAAAAGCGAACTAGATACGGTATTAGGTGATTATGAGAGTGTAACTGCTAGGGACTTTGAATTTATAGCTGGACTTACTGGTCCTGGTGCTGCTACAAACAAAGCTGGAAAAGCAGTTTGGGATAAGTTTGGTAAAAAGCCTAGTGAGGTAACTAGTGATGTTGCTAAAATAGATAATCCAACCATATAGTTAGTAAAAGACAAAGATAGTGCCGCAAATGTTTCTTTGTATGAAAAGTATAAAAAAGAGTTGTCGAATTTAGAAATAAGCAGTTTATTTAACAAGGATGGAACTTTGACTAAAGAAGCTATAAAATTAGGAAAACCACTAAGTGGCTATACTGGAGACAAATTAGGAAACGTTGTTTTGAAAGAAAATCTTATTAAGGATGACAGTAACTTAACGGATTGGAATAAAAAATATATAGAGCTAAGTGGCAATAGACAGCTGTATTACTATGAAAATAAGGTTACGGGTAAGATTTATTATGATATGGATTATAAAATAAAATTACCAGATTCTAAAAAGGGTAAAATTTGAAAGTAAGATTAAAAGATGGTGTTGATAAAGATAAATACCACATACCAACATATAATTCTATCGGTGATTATTTAAAAATAGATCAGGAGTATGAAGTTTGCGGGATAGAGGTAAATAAAAATGATCCATGTTGTATAAGTTATTCGGTAATATTTGATTATAGAACTTGGAGTTTTGATGCAAATATTTTTGTTATAACAGATGACACTATTGGTGATGATTGGGTTTTAAGACAGATAAACGAGAGCATTTTTATGCTTGCTCCAAAATGCATAAATTATCTTGGATTTGTAGAGGAATTTTGGGACGACGAACTACTAGCGTTAAGAGCGTATTATAAGAGATTTGATAGTGCTATAAAAAGATCATTTTCACGATATGAATTTAGAAAAATCTTTAACGACTATCAAGATCCAAGTATCAAAGCTATCGGAGTAGATACGCAAGCAGATGGCTACGTGGTTTGTCCGCATTGCTACAATGCAGAACAAGCAAGCGTAGAACTAGGTGCCATAAAGTGTGAAAAATGCCACCAAGAATATAACAACCCACTTGCAAAAATTTGTCCAAGTGGGATAGAAGTGGTGGATGAATAGCTAGTATTAGTTGTTATAGTTATATAAAAAATAGTCGTGATGAGGCTGGGAAAAATGATATATAAAAACTAAATAATAATGACATGTAAGATTATTCATGCACCTAGCACAAGTCAAAAACTAGATAGTTTTCTTAATGATAAACAAGGTTATATTTTAAGAATATACGATAAAAATAAAAATTACTTAGATAATTTTGGAAATAGTGGTGGCTATAAGGCCAATGAAACGCATATGCCAATTTATGGAAATCCTATTTTGGAGAAATAAAATGCTAGTAGAAAAGGGATATTTTTTATTAAATTTATGTAGAATGGCTTCTTTGTGGCATCAAGATAAGTATTTGGTTAATCCAACTATGGATAAATATGAAACAGTAGAGGACTTGGTACAAGATATATATAATGCTTGCGAATATGCGTTATATCCTAGAAATAAAATATATTTTTCAAAGCGAGAACTAGAAATCATAAGCCACTTCAAATCATTTATGGATAAGAATTTTGGAATAGATTTTTGGAATGAAATAGAAAAAATAGATAATAAAACTTTGGTTTATTCAAATAAAACTTGGATAAAAGCAAGAGAATTTGCTGGTACAATTATAAAAAGATTTGGTTTTAGCATAGAAAATTTTAATTATGAAAACTTTTAACCACTTTTGCAATAAATCTTTGAAGATGATCTAAATTTTAGAGAAAAAGAGAAGAGATATTGTTTTGCTTTTAGAAATTATGTAGTTGAATTTGTTGGTTTCATTTATTTTAAAATTTATAAAAGCGAATTTAAATAAATTTAAAGGTACATTGGGAAAATTGCAGAGACTCTTGATAAAATAGAAAAAATATCTGTAAATCAAATAACAAATTCTACGCAAGAAACCTATAAAGGCTCCATCATTATAGGTCATGCGTTAAGTAAGCATACGGGTAGAAAACCTGAAATTTGGGGTAAAACAACTGGTAGTATGGATACTTGGAATTTACAAGGCATGAAGCATTTGAAAGATATTTTAAATTCTGATATTGAATTTAAGAAAGTTACAAATAGTAAAGGTATAACATTTTTGGAAAAAAGATTACCAGATGGTCGTGGTATTAGATTGGAATTAAATGTAAATTCCACTATTTATCCTAATTTATCAAAAGAAAATTATAAAAATTTTAGGTTTGATGAAACACAAAATGGGTATATATATTTTCAGTTCAAAAATTCACAAATTTTTGATTTAAAATTTGAATTTTTTGAACTATATATTCTAATATATAATAATGAAAACGAACTAACATTATCTTTTGATTTTAATGAAGCAAATAAAATTCCCTTACAAAATTTTATTGATTTTTGCAAGAAAATGGCAAATGCATTAAATACAAAGTTTTATTATTGCGGTTTAGAGCCTGCTCAGGATACTAGCACACAGTTTTTTACATACAATGGTGTAGGAAAAATAAACTGGTAAACAAAATAATGAAATCGAGTTTATGGAAATCTTAATGCTGTTAAGGGAAATTAAAATGAGAAAAATAAGGGAATTATTGGCAAAGTCTTTGTTTAGACTTGCTTCAACAGATTATCAAACACAATATATTGATAATTCTACTATTTATGAGTATGTGGTGCCAGAAGACTTAATTGAAGAAGTTGCAAATTTTTGTAGAGAAGCACAATTAGATTGTTTCAAAAATAATTTTTCAGAACGAGAATTAGAATTTGCAAATATATTGCGAAATAAAATACTTAACCTGCCAAATGGTGATATATACAGAACAAATATATGGGCTGAATTAAAAATAGATGCAGAAAAATTTTTAAATATTTTGGGTTATCAAATAAAAGATTTTGATTATAATACAATAGATAATATAGACCGCAATGAGCTTGGTAAATAAAATAACAAAATCGAATTTACGGAAATCTTAATGCTATTATGGGAAAATAAAAATGTATCAACTAAAAAAATATTATTAGAAAGGCTATTTGAATTAGCTTCTACTGAGTATCAAAAAAATATATAGACAATGCTACTACTGATAAATATACTTGGGGCGATGAATTAGTAAATGAGATAATTAATCCATTAGAACTTATACAAAGGCCAGAAAATAAGTACTTATTTGATAATAATGAGCTCCTAGCTATAAAAGAATATAAAAATAAACTTGATACTATTTGTAAAAATAATAATACGGATACAGATTTATATGAAATGCCAGAAATTTGGAATAAGATAGTTATAAGTTCTGTAAATTTACTAAATTTATTAGGTCATTTCATTAATGACTTTGATGAAGATGCGAAATTGATAGCTGAACATAAAGTTTAGTAATATAGTATTGGTAAAAATCAATAAATTTACTTCCTTGCATTTACTATTTCTAAGATGGTGCTATATAAAACTAGATAAGGGTAAATTTGAAGCGATGACAAGCATTGATAGGCTAAATTTATACTTAAAGTGGTGGAAAAATAATATAAAATACGGCTGTAGAAATTATTATGGATAGTAAAAAATGAGAGAACTTTATAAGATTTATTTAAAGGACAATGCGCAATTTGGGCAAATGCCAAAAACAATTCACTATTCTGGCAGCGCTCTTTTGTCAAAGCCATTTGCACTAAGTATTGTCAAGTATAGTGACAATGAAGGATATTATTTGCTTTATCTTGACAAATTTGGAGAAGAGCAGACAGATACATATCATGAGACTTTAGAAGATACCTTTGGGCAAGCAGAATTTGAATTTGGCGTAAAAAAAGATGAGTGGTTGATTGCATAGCAGCTAATGAAAATTAGTAGATTACTTGTTTGGTGAGGCACTTAAAAATTTAAGGATAAAGTGACAGTTGGATGTGTAAAAATAAACGAAAAGCGAGAGGAATTGAAATTACATAAAAATATTTGGTCTTACAGTTCTTACGATGGCTTACGCAGTTGGTCACATCAGTGGCGGACACTTCAACCCTGCTGTCTCAGTTGGCCTATTAGTTGGCGGAAGATTTGATAAAAAAGATCTAGTGCCTTACGTCATCGCGCAAGTTATCGGAGCGATCGCAGCTGCTGGCGTGCTATATCTTATCGCTTCAGGCAAGGCTGGATTTGACGCTACTGCGAGCGGTTTTGCTAGCAACGGATACGGCGAGCACTCACCAAATGGCTATAATCTAGTCTCAGCGCTAGTTGCAGAGGTCGTTCTAACTGCTTTTTTCCTTATTATTATCCTAGGTGCGACTGACGAGCGTGCTCCAAAGGGCTTTGCACCGATCGCTATTGGCCTTGGCTTGACGCTTATCCACCTCATTTCAATACCTATCACAAACACATCGGTTAATCCAGCTCGCTCAACTGGCGTTGCGATATTTCAAGGCACTTGGGCACTAGAGTAGCTTTGGCTTTTCTGGGTTGCACCTATCGTTGGAGCGATCATCGGAGCTATCATTTATAGGATTTTAGGCTGCACATGCGGCTGCAAAAGCGCAAAATAATCAAATTTTATGCTTCAAGGGGCGATCTTCGCCCTTTCTACTCTTTCAAATTTAAATAAGTAAAAAGAAATTTATAATGTATTTTGAGGGTTCATCTAAGAAATTTAATTCTTAGATGAAAAGAGTTTTTAGGCCTTTTTTGTCATCGCCCTAATAGGTATAACAAATATCGCTGCAATAAGGTAAAAAACGATACCAAAGACAGCTGCCATCATAAATATCTCGCCGATATCATAAAAGCTTGACTCAAGCCTAATGGTATCCACGTAATTTATCGCAAACCATAATGCTACGCCAAGAGCGATAGCAAAAACAAAAAATCCCCAAGAAAATAAAAAATTTAAAATTTTAGTCATCAACTTTTCTCCTTTTTGAGTTTATTTATCTACCTTAAATCCGCCGCCAAATGCTCTATAAACTTCAACCGCGCTATCTACCTCATCAAGCTTAGCTGAGATATCTTGAAGCTTTGCTTGAAGCAAATTCCTCTGTGCATCAAGAAGCTCTAAGTGACCGATATAGCCAGCGTTATACTGGTCTTTAGCAAGCGAATAAATTTTTTGCTGCGATTGTAGCAAATTTTTTACCTGATCCAAAGAGAGCTTTGCGTTTTGCCTTGATATAAGGGCATCTCTAACCTCACCAAGGGCTGATCTAATAGTCGCTTCGTAAGTGACGGCCGCGATTTGCTCGTTTGTCTCAGCAACTCGGACATTGTTTTTTGTCCTGCCATAGTCAAATATCTTTTGAGCTAAAGAGCCACCTATGTTCCAAGTATTGGCATTTCCTACAAATATATTTTCAAAATCAACACTCGTAAAGCCCAAAAGTCCAGTAAGTGAGATCGTAGGAAAATAATCAGCTTTTGCCACGCCCACAAGCGCATTTGTAGCTTTTAGATCTGCTAGCGCCTTTGCCACGTCACTTCTTCTAAGCAAGACATCTGAGCTGATGCCAGCCTTTATCTCGGGCGAACTTGGTAAATTTTGCGCACTAACAATGGCTCCTTTTAAAATTTCATCATTGCTCTTGCCAGTTAGGATAGCTAGCGAGGTTAGCGCTTGCGACTTTGAGTTTAGCACTGAAGTTAGGCTAGTCTTTGCCCTTTCTACTTCAGCTTTACTTTGCAGATAGGTCATCTCATTTATGCCACCAAGATCAAGCTGCATCTTGCGAAGCGCTAGCGTATCTTCGTAGGTTTTTAGTGTCTCTTTTAGCACCGCTTCTTGCATGTTTAGCGACACTAGAGCAAAGTAGCTTTTTGCCACACTTGAGCTAAGGCTTAGTCTGGCGCTATCGTAGTCAAATTTGCTAGCATTTAAGCTTTCATTAGCTGCAAGTACGCTATTTCGCACTCTACCCCAAAGATCTATCTCGTAGTTTAGCCCTAAATTTATGCTCGAGCTTCTATAACGTGTTTGAGGCTGCCCAGTGTAAGTTTCACCACTGCTTTTTGCTTTGGTATAACTTACATTTAAATTTACCCCAGGGAGCAAGCTAGCCTCAGCAACACCAAGGCTTGCCTTTGCCTTCTCTAAATTTAAATATGCGATGCGTAAATTTGTATTTTTCTCAAGCGCACTTTCAACAAGAACATTTAAATTTTCATCTTTAAATTCCTTCCACCAAAGATCTCTTACATCGCTTGTCTCGAAAGTGTATGTTGAGGTAAAATTTGTATCCACATTTGGCATATCTGGGCGAAACGAGCAACCAGCCAAAAACGCCGCCGTTATAAGTATAAACGCCTTATTTCTCATCTTTTTTTGCTCCCTTTTTCCAGTATTTTTCATTTAAATTTTCAAGCAAATAGTAAAACATAGGCACGAAAAATATCGCTATCGTTGTTGATGCGATCATGCCGCCAACTACGCCAGTTCCTAGTGAGTGACGAGATGCAGCGCCAGCACCCGTGCTTATAACCATTGGGAAAACGCCTAGAGTAAATGCGATCGAGGTCATTACGATAGGTCTAAAGCGAAGTTTGGCCGCATTTACAGCTGATTCAAATATGCTCTTTCCACTCTCGCGCTCTTGCATAGCAAATTCTACGATCAAAATGGCGTTTTTGGCCGCTAGACCGATGAGCAGCAAGAGTCCGATCTCAAAGTAGATATCGTTTGTCAGCCCTCTTATCCAAACAGCTAGCAACGAGCCAAATACTGCAAACGGCACGGCAGTGATGACCGCAAGTGGGATGAGCCATCTTTCGTACTGAGCCGCAAGGATCAAAAAGACAAAGACCATACCAAAGATAAAGGCGACTGTGCCTGTTCCTTGAGAATTTACCTCTTGATACGCCGTTCCAGCCCAGCTTATAGCGTACTCATCGCTGCTTAGTGTGTCATTTACGACCTCTTGTATCGCTCTTATCGCATCGCCTGATGTGTAGCCAGGTTTTGGATCGCCCATGATCTTAGCTGCTGGAAAGAGGTTAAATCTATCAACGATATCAGGTCCGATCGATCTTGTGAGCGTCGCTACTGAATTTAGTGGCACCATGCCGCCCTCGTATGAGCGGACGAAAATTTTTCTTAGATCCTCGGGGTTGTTTCTAAAGTTATCGCTTGCCCTTGCATATACGCGGTAAGACTTGCCAGCAAGGTTGAAGTCGTTTATGTAGTAAGAGCCAAAGCTAGCTGCTATCGTGCTAAAAATTTCGCTCTCGCTTACGCCAAATAGCCTTGCCTTTTCTTTATCAACTGTTATCTTAAACTGGCGGTAGTTTGTCTCAAGCGTCGTTCTCACGCCAGTTAGCTCAGGTCTTGCGTTTGCTGCTGCAGTTACCTTTCTAGCGTCCGCTTCTATCTCGTTGTAGCTCTTGCCGCTCTTATTTTGTAGATACATCTCAAAGCCGCCAGTCATTGATAGACCCATGATAGGTGGCACATTTACGACAAAAGTCATTGAGTTTTTTGAACCCCAAAGCATGCCATTAAACTGACCTACTAAGGCATCTGCACCGTCCGTTGCACCTTTTCTTTCATTCCAGTCTTTTAGCTTGACAAAGCTGATGGCTGAGTTTTCTCTAAGCGAGCTAGCTAGCATATCATAGCCTGCAAATCCCATGGTAAATTCGACATTTGGGTTGCTCAAAATGGCGTTACTAATAGATTTTACCTCTTCTTTGGTCTTTAGCATATTTGTTGAAGGTGGAAGCGAGGTGATAACCATCAAAGCGCCCTTATCTTCTGAAGGCACAAGTCCTTTTGGTACCTTTTGAAATAGGCCATACGTTGCAAATCCCATTATGCCAATGACTATAAAGCTAATGATGACGTGTTTTAAAATTTTTTCCACGCCAGCTGTAAAGAGCCTAGTGCTAAAGTCAAAAAAGTCGTTAAATTTCTGAACTATCCAAAATGGCTTGCTCTCTTGCTTTTTAAGCATAACCGCACAAAGTGCTGGCGTAAGCGTAAGAGCGACAAAGCCCGAAATACAAACAGAGACGACAAGTGTTAGCGCAAACTGCTTTTGTATAACGCCAACAAAGCCCTCCATAAATGAAACTGGCACGAAAACCGCGCAAAGCACGAGCACGATAGAGATGACTGGAGTTTGCACCTCCTCCATCGCCTTAAATGTCGCGTCTTTTACGCTTATCTCTTTATCTTCATGCAAAATTCTCTCGACGTTTTCTATAACGATGATCGCGTCATCCACGACGATACCGATGGCTAGGATCAGGGCAAAAAGCGTTATCAAATTTATACTAAAGCCCATCACATAAAGCCCACCAAATGTGCCTATGATAGAGACTGGCACGGCTAGCATCGGTATGATGGTAGCTCTAAAGCTCTTTAAGAAGAAGTACATTACGATAAGAACTAGCACCATCGCTTCTACGAAAGTTTTTATGACTTCGTCTATTGAGACGGTGATAAATTCAGTTGGATTATAAGCTATGGTGTGCTCTAGGCCAACTGGGTAAGTTTTCTTTAGCTCTTCAAGCTTTGCTTTAACCGCTTCAGCAGTTGCAAGTGCGTTTGCGTCATTTTGTAAAAATAGTAAAAGTGGCACTGCTGGCTTGCCATTTAGCATAGCTTCAGATGCGTAGCTAGCAGCTCCAAGCTCGACTGTGGCGACCTCTTTTAGCTTAACAACTGTGCCATCTTCGCTTTTTATCAAAATTTCGCCAAACTGCTTTGGATCTTTAAAACGTCCTTCAGAAACTACTGAATAAACATAAGGATTTTCACCCTTTGATGGCTGCTCGCCGATCTTGCCAGCGGCGTATTGTGAGTTTTGAATTTTTACTTGAGAGATGACGTCGCTTGGAGTTAGTTTAAACTGAGCAAGTCTGTCTGGCTTTAGCCAAATTCTCATCGAGTACTCTTTGTTGCCAATTAGCACCGTATCGCCGATGCCATTTACCCTTTTGATCGCGTCAGCGATGTTTAAATTTACATAGTTGTATAGCTCAACTTGGTTCATATTTGGATTTGTAAAGCCAACTACTTGAAGGATCGAACCACTTCTTTCACGCACCGTTACGCCCATATTTTGCACCTCTTGAGGCAATCTTGAAAGGGCAGCTTGCACGCGGTTATTTACATCTATCGTAGCTTGTTTTGATGATGAGCCGATCTTAAAATATACACTTATATTCATAGTGCCTGCTGAACTTGATGTGCTTTGCATATAGAGCATATTTTCAACACCATTTATCTGATCCTCAATGGCACTTGCGACTGAGTCAGCGATCGTCTGTGCATCAGCACCGCTATATGTTGCAGTTACAGAGACAGTAGGCGGGGTAAGACTTGGATACTCCTCTATAGGAAGCCCCTTGATACCCATAAAACCTGCTATAACTATGATGATAGATATAACAGTTGCAAATATCGGGCGGTTTATGAAAAATCTTGAAAACATCTATCTGCCTTTACTTGCTACTTGTAGCGTTTGCATCTTTGTTTAAGAAATTTGCGCTTAAGTCTTTATCAGTTTCAACTGGTGCGCCAACTCCGATTTTAAGGAAGTTACTAACTATTATCTTATCGCCCTCTTCAAGGCCCTCAGTCACTACGACCATATCCTTTGTTTGGTAGCTAGTTTTTACATTTTTTTGGCTTACTTTGCCATCTTTTACGACTAAAACATAAGTGTTTGTAGCGCTTTGCTGAAGGGCAACTTGAGGGATGTTAAAGGCATTTTTTTGCACAAATCCACTCATCTTTATATGACCAAACGCACCTGGTAAAATTTTACCTTCGCTGTTATCAAAGCTAGCCTTTGCCAAAACGCTGCCAGTCGCGGTATTTACGACATTATCTATAAATGTCACTTTGCCAGTGAAATTTTCATTGTTTAAATTTAAGATAGCCTCGCTATTTAGTTGCTGCCAAGCGCCGTTATCTAAATTTGCTTTTCTGCTTAGATTATCCACGTCTGCGATGTAAAAGTCAGCCTCGATCGGATTTATCTTTGTTAGTCTTACAAGCTGGGTTTGGCTTGCTGTTACAAGTGAGCCAACATCTACTTTATTATCGCCAACAACGCCGTCAAATGGAGCCGTGATAGTTGTATAGCCAAGATCGATCTTGGCATTTTTTAAAGTTGCTTTTGCGCTTACTAAAGTTGCATTTGCGATGTCATAAGCTGCAACGGCTGCGTCGTAGTCTTTTTGAGAGACTGCATTTTTCTTATAAAGGGCAGAAATTCTTTTAAACTCAGTCTGCGCATTTTTTAAATTTGCATTTGCCACGCCGACAGCTGCGTCAAGCGAGTCAAAGCTAGCTTGATATTTTTCTGGATCTATCAAAAATAGCTTATCTCCAGCCTTTACCTTGTCGCCTGGCTTAAAAAACTGCTTTATGATCGTGCCGCTAACTTTTGGATAGATGATGACATCTTGGTTGCTAGTAACTGTGGCCGTGTAGTCAAAACTAATAGGCACATCTGCTTTTTGTGCAACGAAAATATCAACGTGAGATATTGGCATCTGGCGGCCTGCAGCAGCCTTTTTGTCGCCACTTTCAAAGCAGCCAGAAAATAAAAAAACGGCAGCTGAAAGCACAAGAAAACTTTTAAATTTCAACATAAAAACCCCTCTTAATTTTAAATTTTAATCCCAAATTTAGTTTTGTAATAATCATTACAAAATTTTAAAGGTCCCTGACTATAACCAAAAATAAATTAAAAGTCAATTTTACTTTTTAATGATGCCATTTAAAAATAACTCAACACACAAGGCAACGTGCTCTTCACGCTCCTTTTTGCTTAGTTTTGGCTCCTCGTCTAATATGAGGGCGTTGTAGTAATGTGACCCCTTTACATTTTCTATAAAGCATTTTGCAGCAAATTTTGCTGGAAATTTTGGATTAAGCTGGGCTTTTATCTCATCTCTTTCAAAGAAATTTATAAGCACAAGGTCAATCTTATTTAAAATTTGATCTAAAAATACCCTGCCAAGCTTGCCACCATTTTTAGAGCTCTCACTTATCATAGTCCTGCTAAGCAAGACGCTTTTTTTGGTGCAGACGATGGAGAAGATAATGGTTGCAAATTTGGTTAAAAACTCCTCTAAGCTATGAGAAATTTTAAGATCTATCTTCTCATCGATCTCTTTTATAAAGTCATCTATCTCTTTCTCGATGATCGCTTGAAAAAGCCCCTCTTTGTTCTCGAAAAATGTGTAAATGCTAGCAAGCGAGCCGCCGCTAATTGCGACGATATCGCTAAGGCTTGTCTTTTCGTAGCCATTTTTTAAAAATAGATCAAGCGCTGTTTTTACGATGAGTTCGTATCTTTTTTTGCCTTTTTCTGAGATCGCCATTTAAATTCCTGCTAAATTTTTGTCATTTTATCATCTTTTAGGATATATAAAAGTGCTAGCTCTTTGCACGCTGATAGTTGGCTCGTCAGTGGCGCAAGCTCTTATATTTATATGTTTTAAAAGATCTTTTTCGCTTGTGTTTTCATTTTTTGATTTTAGCGTGACGATGACCTTTTGTTTTGCGCCAGCTTTTAGCGTAAAAGGCCTATTTGGACGCGAAATTTCTATGCTTTTATCATCTATCTCAAAGAAAAATGTATGCTCTTTGTTTTGGGTGTTTTGCACCAAAAAGACGTAAGAATTTTCAACTTCACCTTGATCTAAAACCTTGTAAAGTTCGCTAGTTCTATTTATATTTAAAAGCATGTTCTCTTTTTTACCACTCATCAGCGCAGCAGCTACTAAGACAATGCATAAAATGACAAGATAGGCAACCGTTCTAAATCTAAAAATTTTCACCTTTTTATTTTCATTTTGAGAATTTATACTTCTCCACTCTATAAGCGAGCTCTCGTTAAAATGCCCCATCACTTTAGCGCACGCATCGCTACATTCAAGGCAGTTTATACACTCAAGTTGCATGCCTTTTCTTATATCTATATGCGTCGGACATATCCTCACGCAGGCCTCGCAGCCAGTGCAAAGCGCGCCTTCTTCTTTTGGCTTTTTAAATTTCTCCCGGCCCTCATATATGATGCCACCTCGTTTTTGATTATAAATAACTTGTATCGTGTCGCTATCAAACATAACTGACTGCACCCTCGCATACGGGCAGACATAGACGCAGAAATTCTCTTTTAAAATGACCACGTCATAGACTAGCCAAGCAGCAATACCAAGCCAAAATGCAAGTAAAATTTTATGCTCGCTTGGCTCACTTATATAGGCTAAAAAATCAAACGGCGGCACAAAAAACCACATAAAATTTGCAGCTATTATAAGGGCTAAAACAGACCAAATTCCAACAGCTATTGCACGTTTTAAAATTTGACCTTGTGGCTCATTTTGTTTGTTTTGGATATTTTTTCTGATCTTTAAAATTTTAGTCTGTAAAAGGTCACGAAAGACTGTTCTAAAAATGGTCTGCGGACAGCTCCAACCGCACCAAACGCGCCCTGCAAGCGTCGTTAGGAAAAATATAGTCAAAAACAAAGTGATAAACAAAAACGGCATCAAATATAGCTCTTGCATATCAAATTTTGTAAAAAATAGATCAACTCTGCTCTTATCAAAACTTAGCAAAAATAGCTGCGCGTCATTTATCCTAATAAATGGCAAAATAAATACAAATAACGTGATACAGGCAAAAAAAATGTAACGCCTCTTGGCGTAGCTAAAGTGAATATCCTTTGACATGGTGAGCCTTTTTTTATTTTTTTGTGATTATACATTAAAACCGCTTTAAACCCATTTTTGCCCCTTTTCTAAGATATATTTTTACAAATTTATTAAAGGAGCGTGCATGATTTCTAGACGAAAATTTATAAAGACAAGTTTAGCAGCCACAACACTAGCTGCTTTAAATTTAGAGGCGTCAGCGAATGAGCCAAAATGGGATAAGGAATTTGACGTACTTATCGTTGGTAGCGGACTTAGCGCAAATGTAGCTGGCATAGTTTTGGCTGAGGCTGGACTAAAGGTAGCGCTGATTGAAAAGATGTCAAGACTTGGCGGTAACTCGGTTATTTCACAGCTTGACTTTGCATGCGTTGGATCAGACGAACAGGTAAATGCTGGCATAAAAGACTCCATAGAGCTCTTTGTCAAAGACCTAAACAAAGCTGGCAAGGGCTTTAACGACGTCGCTCAGTCTTTACGTATAGCTGAAAATTCAAAACGATCTTATGAATTTGTAAAGGCAAGAGGTGTTAAATTTGCTAGCAAACTAAAACATCTTGGCGGACATAGCGTAGCTAGAAGCTTAGAGACAGAGGGCGGTGGTGGAGCGTTTGTTCAGACTTTAAATTCGCACTTTGAAAGTAAAGGTGGGGCAAGTCTTAAGCGCGTAAAGGCTGATGAGATTATATTTGACGAAAGCGGCAAGGTAGCAGGCTTAAAGGTGAGAGAAGGGTATAAATTTGATAAGAGCTTGGCTGATGATGATCTGCAAAATACAGCAGGCGATGTCAAATTTTACAAAGCAAATAAAGCTGTCATCTTTGCAAGTGGTGGATATTCGGCAGATAAGGCATTTAAAGCTGCTTAAAATCCAAGATTAGCTCTTGCTAAAACACCTTCAAATCCAGGTGCAACAGCTGGTGCTTTAAAGATGATGTTAGCAGTTGGAGCAACGCCTATCCAACTAAGTCTTGGCAGGTACTCTTTTGGTATCCCAACTGAAGACCTCGTCTTTTCAATGATAGTTGATGGTAAAAACTCAAAAAGGTTTATGAATGAAGATGGCGACAGGCAGGGCTTATCGGATAAAATTTTAGAAAATATGCAAGATAATAACTCAGATAAATTTGCAGTGATAATCTTTGATGAGGTTGGTTTTGGAAGCAGTCACGATCCAAAAAGGCTAAATAAATTTGTAGAAGATGGAAAGATGAAGAAATTCCAAAATTTGGACGAACTAGCAAAAGAATTTGGGCTAAATTTAGAGGTTTTAAACAGCGAGATCAAGCGATATAATGAAAATATAGAGAAAAAAGATGATAGTGACTTTAAAAAGGACCTTAGCAAGGTAAATCCTATCTTAAAAGCGCCATTTTACGGCATGCTAGCAGCTCCTGGCATAAGCTATACACCAGGCGGAGTAAGGGTTAGTTTAAATTTTGAGGTGCTAGGTTTAAAAGATAATATGCCTATTAAAAATTTATATGCCATAGGTGAGGCAACAGGCGGAATTCACGGCTATGCAAGGCTGACAAGCTGCTCTACACCAGACTGCATTAGCTCTGGTTTGATAGCTGCTGAGCATATTTTGAAAGCTTAAATTTATAAAAAACAGACTATACTCACGGCTTATTTTAATCTGAAAGGTGGTGAGGACGTTGCCTGGTATTAAGGTACATCCTAACGAGTCATTTGACGAGGGTTACAGAAAGTTTAAAAAACAAACTGACCGTAACTTAGTCGTTACTGAAGCAAGAGCTAGACGCTTCTTTGAGCCTAAAACTGAGATCCGCAAGAAACAAAAAATTGCAGCTCGCAAGAAAATGCTTAAACGTCTTTATATGCTTAGACGCTACGAGTCAAGACTCTAAAACCAAGACAAAGGGAGCTTTGCTCTCTTTGTTTAACTCTTCTTTTAGCCTTATTTTTTTATAATCAAAGCAATTTTTTTATTTTATTTTAAACGGAAATCCGATGCAAAAGCTAGCTGTAAATGAAGCTGCAGAAATTTTAGGCATAACAAAAGAAGCAGTCTATAATAGAATCCGACGAGGCTCGTTGAAAACAGTCATTGAAAATGGCACAAAATTTGTCATCCTTGACGAGGAGCCAAGTAGCGAAAAACCCGCAAAAATTGCTTCAAAAAGCACAAAAACTAAATCCCAAAACGACGAGTTTGTAAGTTATTTGCTAAATGAGCTAAATGAGCTTAAGAGCTTAAATTTAAATTTGCAAGCCGACAAAGATAGGCTTTTTAAAGAAAAAGAGCAGATGCTCATCGAGCGAAAAAATGAAATTTTGCAAATTTACAAGGATAGAGACGAGAAGCTCATGCAGTTTCTAAACGCCATGCAAAGGCCTCTTTTAGCACCTAAAAATGAAAGTGCCACAAGCGAAGTGGCGATAGATGCGCAGATAGAGGACGAGTCAAAATGGATAAATTTAAGCGAATATCTAAAGGAGTTAAATTTAAAGCCAAAAGCGACAAAAAAGATCAGTGAAAAGATAATAAAAGCGATACATCACTCCAAATTTATCAAATTTAAACGCGGCGTGATACTTGTTAGAAGACATAAAAATTTAAAAGAGTTGATAGGAGAGATATGAAACACATCAAAAAAATAGCAACTTATGCTGCGGTTGGGGGATTTGGTGCCATTATCATGGCTGGACTTGCAGGTTGTGGAAGCGACGATGGCGGCAATGAAAATGCACTAAATGAAGTTGCGCAAAAAAACGGTGCCTTTGTTATCATCGAGGAGAGCGCACCTGGCGTTTATAAAATTTTAGAAGAGTATCCAAGCACTGAAACGAGGGTCGTGCTAAAAGATATGAACGGCACTGAGCGCGTGCTAAGTAAAGACGAGATCGATAAACTTCTAGCTCAAGCAAACGCAAAGATCGACAATAACACTTCAAATTTGACAAGAACGAGCGACGCACAGCTAAGTAGCGGCGGACTAAGCCTTGGCGAGACTATCCTTGCTTCAGCAGCTGGCGCGATACTTGGTAGTTGGATAGGCAGTAAGCTCTTTGGTAACCAAAATTTCCAAGCAAATCGCCAAAGCACATATAAAAATCCAAGTGCTTACACAAGAAGTGTGGATAGCTTTAACAAGCAAAAAGCGGCAAATTCTGCTGCAAGAAGCAGTGGCGGTAAGAGTGGGTTTTTTGGTGGTGGCTCAAAGTCAAGCTCTAGCTCATCAAGCTTTGGAGGCTGAAAATGGTAAATTTAAGAAAAATCACCCCATTAAACAATGAATTTATGGAGAAAATAGGCTTTGCATGGCATACAGATAACGATAACAGCTCATATATCGCTGATGAGATCGTGCAAGTAAGCGAAAAAGAGGCAAATGCCTACTATGAGGCTGCAAATGAGCTTTACGATATGTATGTAAATGCCGCTCAGCACGTCATAGACAACAACCTTTTTCACGAGATAGGTATACCATTTAACCTTGTTGATATCATAAAAAATAGCTGGGAAAATGACGTTCATTGGCACCTTTACGGCAGGTTTGACCTAGCGGGTGGGCTTGATGGCAAGCCTATAAAGCTCATTGAGTTTAACGCCGATACGCCAACGGCAGTCTTTGAGACAGCGATCATCCAGTGGGCGATGCTAAAGCTAAATCACATGGACGAAGCAGCCCAGTTTAACGACCTTTACGAGTCGCTAAAGCAAAATTTCAAACGCCTTATCACGCTTGGCGACGAGGATGCCGACTTTGACGATCTTTACGAGGATTGGGGGATACTATTTAGCAGTATCGCAGGCAGTATCGAGGACGAGCAGACCGTAAAACTACTGCAATACATCGCAAAAGAGGCTGGCTTTGAAACAGACTTTGCCTACGTTGACGAGGTCGTTTTCAATGATGACGAGGGTATTTTTAAAGGCGATGAAAATTTCGAGTACTGGTTTAAGCTTGCCCCTTGGGAGAGCATAGCGATCGACGAGGGCGAGCTGGCTCTCATACTCTCAAACATCATCAAAAACCAAAAAGCTATCATCATAAATCCAGCCTACACGCTGCTTTTCCAAAGCAAGGGGATTTTAAAAATCCTTTGGGATCTATATCCTAATCACCCTCTCTTGCTTGAAACCTCGAACGAGCCGCTAAAAGGCAAAAAATATGTGAAAAAGCCGGTATTTGGCAGAGAGGGCGCAAACGTCTCGATACACGATGAAAACGGCGCACAAATAGCAAGTAACGACGGCGAATACGACTCAAACAAAGCCATCTATCAAGAATTTTACGAGTTTAATCAAGATGAGAGAGGCGAGAGCTATCAAGCTGGCGTATTTTACGCTTATGAGGCGTGCGCTCTTGGATATAGAAAGGGCGGCAAAATTTTAGATAACTACTCTAAATTTGTAGGACATTTCATTAAGGACTAAGGATGAAGATCGTTTGTTTAGACGCGGCCACTCTTGGCGAAAACGTAGATCTTAGTGTTTTTAAGAAATTTGGCGAGTTTATCAGCTACCAAAAAACCAAAAGCGATGAGGTCGTGGGGCGTCTAAAGGGCGTTGATATCGTCATCACAAACAAGGTCGTCATCGACAAAGCCGTGATGGACGCGACAAATTTAAAGCTTATCTGTATAAGCGCAACTGGCATGAATAACGTAGATCTTGAGCACGCAAAAGCTAAAAATATAGCTGTAAAAAACGTCGCTGGCTACTCAACCGCAAGCGTCGTGCAGCACACGTTTGCCTTGCTTTTTGAGCTGACAAATCACATCAAATTTTATGATGAGTACGTAAAAAACGGCGAGTGGGTGAAGAGTGAAATTTTCACCTATCTTGGCGCAGATATCAGTGAGATCGCTGGTAAAGAATTTGGCATCATCGGACTTGGCGAGATAGGACGAAGCGTGGCGGCAGTGGCACGTGCATTTGGCGCAAACGTGAGCTACTACTCGACAAGCGGAGCAAATAAAAATAGCGAATTTAAGCAAAAAAGCTTAGAAGAGCTACTAAGGGTCAGCGACATCATCAGCATCCACGCACCGCTAAATGAAAAGACTAGAAATTTACTAGGTATAAACGAGATAAATTTACTAAAAGATGATGCGATAGTGCTAAATTTAGGACGTGGCGGCATAGTGGATGAAGTGGCGATGGCAAGGGCGATAGATGAGAGAAATTTACGCTTTGGCACCGACGTTTTAGAAAGCGAGCCGATGAGCAAAAATAACCCATTTTTAAATGTAAAAAACAAAGAAAATCTACTAATCACACCGCACGTAGCATGGGGCAGTTTGGAGGCCAGAAAACGGCTGATCTCGCTCATAGTTAAAAATATAGAAGAATTTATAAAAGGATAGAAAATGGCAAGCGAACACAGCTTTGATATAAGCGCTGAAGTCGATATGATGGAGGTTAAAAACGCTCTTGAGACGGCTAAAAAAGAGATCGCAGCAAGGTATGACTTTAAGGGGCTTGCGGCTGAAGTTGAGCTAAATGAAAAGGAGAAATTTATCACGCTTCTTAGCTCAAGCGACAATAAGATCGACGCGCTAAAAGATATAGTGATCTCAAAGCTCATCAAGCGTAACATCCCGCCAGTTGCGATTACAGAGACAAAAAGAGAGCCAGCTAGTGGCGGAAATTTAAAAGCGACGCTAAAGCTAAACGACACGCTTGATGGCGAAAACTCAAAAAAGATCACCAAAGCGATCAAAGACTCAAAGATCAAGGTTAGTGCGCAGGTCAGGGGCGAAGAGATCAGGGTGACAAGCAAAAGCATAGACGATCTGCAGGAGTGTATAAAGCTGGTTAGGGGGTTAAATTTAGAGCTTCCGATAAGCTTTAAAAACCTAAAATAATGGCCTCTCGTGAGCGCCTTTAAATGAGCTAGAAAAATTTTCGCTCCGCAGGCTATACGCCTAGCGCACGCTTGATTTTTCGTCACAACATTTAAATCCATCTCACGATGTTTTTGTTTAAATTTGGTAAGTTGCTAAGCTAAATTTTTGAAATCGCCTAGCCTAATTTTGCGAAATAGCCACTAAATTTTTCATTTAAAATTTAGCTATTTAGCCTAAATTTGGCAGTTTTTTTGCAATTTTACACTTAAATTTATTTCACTAAGGATAAAAAATGAGTTTTTTTAAGAAAATTTTTGGCAAACAAATCGATCTTGGCGAGCAAATGCCGATCTATTTTGTAAGTAGCGACGAAGACTACATGCAGCGCGCATTTGAGCAGGCTCGTGAGAGCTTTAGATATTTTTGGCGTGAGCTTTACTGGGAGCGCCGCAGGATCGTGCCTATGCTTGATTATGCGATGGTAAAAATTTGCTTTCTTGACACCATAAACGGCGAAGAGGTGGGCGAGCACATGTGGATAAACGACGTGGAATTTGACGGAGATACGATATATGGCACGCTTGTAAATGAGCCTGACACCGTGCAAAACGTGAAAGTTGGAGATCAAGTAAGCGCGAAGATAGAAGAAATGAGCGACTGGCTCTTTGCCATAGACGGGTGTGCTTATGGTGGCTTTAGCGTGCAGGCGATGCGATCACGCATGCAAAAAGATGAGCTAGCCGAGCATGACGCGGCTTGGGGGCTTGATTTTGGCGATTTTAACGATATCTTGGTCGTTTACGAGCAAAAAGAACACCCAGAAAATTTGATAGAACACCCGATGAGCAAAAATATGACTGAGCAGTTTGAAAACTACGCAAAAGAGCACCCAAGCGTAGCCACAGACACTGATGAGTTTGGATATACGCAGCTTCACCACGAGGCGATCGCTGGAAATTTAAACCTTGTAAATCTCTTGCTAAAATATGGCGCTGATAAAAATGCCCGAACAAAAAGTGGCAAAACGGCGGCTGAATTTGCTGAAAATTTGGGCTGGGAGCACATCGCAAAGGTGCTTAGCTAGTTAAATTTGTAAATTTAGTAGAAAGAGGCAAAATTTGAGCTACCAAGACATTTTAGATGAAAAAGATAAGAATATTGTCAGAATAGACAAATTTATAGATTTTTTAAGAAAAAACTTTAAAGAACTAGATAAATACAATCAATTAGTAGCACTTCTAAACAAAGAAAAAAATTATATTTGAAGTTAGGTGAAAAAGATTCTAACGATTTTACTAAAGAATTAAAAGATATAGGATATCAGATAAGTTTAAAAATCTTAGAAATTAAAAATAATAAAATAAATGTTATTGATGAAATAAGTTCTGAAGACAAAAAGCAAATATTAGAACCAGATAAATTATTAGATGAAAATATGCACAACATTAAAAAAGAATTGTATAAGAATTTTAAAAATATATTTTCTTGTCTGTTTGATTATAAAGAAAGTAACGCTAGTAGGGTTAGAGAATTTTTAGAAGAGACTTTCTTTAATTGTGATTGTAAGGGGTCGCCACAATCAAAAATCATAGAATTATTAACAAGCATAAAAAATAATAGAGAAATATTAAAAAACAAAAAAATTAAAAAAATTTTTAATAAAGAGGTAGAAGCCGAAATAGCAAAAGAAAAGTTTAGTGATAAGTTTATTAAAAAAAAGAAAGAGGAGTTGTTAAATAATGAAGCTATTAAAATAAAAAATAGATTACTTTTCAATAAGTTATTTGAATATTATTTAACAAATTTTTATGAACAAAAAAGTATTAAAGACCATGTAAATGCTCTTTTAAAATTTCATCCATTGATACTATCTGGCATTAGCTTGATTAGTATGATTTGTTATTTTGTGTATTTTGGTCTATTTGTTGGATATTTTCCGGCATTAAGTGGTTCCGATGTTTTTTACTTTGGTGGTTTAATATTTTTTGTAATTGCTTTTTTTCTATAATTATTGTTTCTCCAATGCTTTTATATCCAGAATATTATAAAACAGAGAAAAAATTTAAACTGATTTTGGCAATATCTATGCCATCTATATTGATTTATACCTATCTCATGTTGATTGCAGGGGCTTCTACTAAGTTGTTTGTTTTTGTGACTACTGCCATATATATTATTACTCTTTTACTAGTGTTTGGCGCATTTAAAATCAAGGATTATATTTTTGATAGTATTTTAAAACAAATAGTTTCAATAATAGTAATTGTTATAATCATAATATTGTTAGCAAAAATACAATATTATTTATCAAATAATATTGTAAAATTAATGATAAAACTTTTTTCCATTTCAATATTGATAAGTTTTGTTATTCCTCTAGGCTTTTTGTTATATATGCACGAAATTTACCAAACTGGAGAGTATAGACTTATTTTGAGTGGTTTTATTGTTGCAATTCAAGTGTATTTTTTTGTAACAATTACAGACAATATTGCAAATAATTTTGAAATCGCAAATGTTAAATATAAGTATTTATCTATAGAAAAAAGTGTAGCAAGTGCTTTACCAGAAAAAATTTGCAAAAATGCTAAAAATAAAAACTGCGATTTCAATAAAACCTACTACGATGAAAATGAGACAAGCGGAGTTATGAAACTTTACAACATTAAGGCCCTTTCAACTCTTGGTAAATTTTATTATTTAGAAACAATTGGTTATAAAAACAAGAACGATAAGGAAATAAAATTCGAGCTTGACGCAAGTAAAATTATCTCAAGAGAGAAGCAAGAAAGGTAAATTTGAGTTATCAAGACATTTTAGATGAAAAAGATGAGAGCGTTAAAAACGCTAAAAAATTTGTAAATTTTTTAAAGGCAAATTTTTCAAACTGCGAGATAAGAAGCAGCAAACAAGCGCGTTTGATCGCTCTTTTAAACGAAGAAAACGACCTTTTTGATAGGTTAAATAGGACAAATTTTGCTGAAGTTTTAAAAAGGCTTGGCGAGATAAAAGAGCAGATCACTCTTGTTATTTTGGATATCAAAGATGAGATCATAAAGGATTTTGACGAGCAAAACTATGAAATTTACAAAAGGGTGCTCTCAAAAGAGCCAGAGGAGCTTGAAAAGGTCAAAAATGAGCTACTTTTAAACTCGTTTTTCGAGAGCCATTTGGGCGAGCACTCGGCAAATTTAAAGGCAAATTTCATAAAAGAGTGCGTTGCAAATTTCTTCAAACACTCAAATTTCATAGTGCCTATCATCAGCGTGCTTTGCTACTTTTTATATTTTGGTTTTGAGACCCGATATTTTCCGAGTTTAGATAGCTCAGAGATGATATTTACAGGCATCTTGCTATTTTGCGCAACCGCATTTATCACTGTTTTTGAGATATTAGTCCTCGTTTTTGTCTCATTTTTGTACCAAAACGACGATAAAAAGCATAAATTTAAAAAGCCAAAATTTCTATTTTTTTATAACTCAAATTTCATCTACATTTTAACTCTCATCTCTTTTGCCATTTTGGCCTTTGCAAGCTACAAGCTAAACTACGGCTGGAGCACTATTTTGTCGATGTTTTTACTTTCCTACGTTGGAGTAAATTTGGCAGTTTCCTTTAAAGATAGATCAAAATTTATCATCTATCTTCTGTCATTTCTCATGATTTTACTCTTTATCATTTCGGTTGTTATCTCAAAAAATAGCGAATTTTTGGCACTTTGGATACTCTTTTGCTCGTTTATGCTCTCTTTTATACTGGGCGCTGCTAGTATCAAAGAGACTAGAGGCTTTTCATTTGTTTTCTACGCTGCACTTTCGCTTATGATCGTTTCAAACTCGCTTTTGTTTATAAAATACACAGCAAAAACCTTTAACATAGGCGATGTGGATTATAAATTTTTACTTGTGGATAAAAGTGCGTTAAATGCCCTGCCAAAGTCACTTTGTGAGGCAAAAGGCAAAGAGCAAACGCCTTGTGAGATAGATGAAAAAGCGGTTAAAATTTATGATGTGAAGTCGCTTTGCAATATCGGTAAATTTTACTATTTGCAGACAAAAGACGGAGTGAAATTTGAGCTTGACTCAAGCAAGGTCATATCAAGGGTTAAAGAGTAAGTAGGCTAAGCTTAAATTTGTAGAGCAAAAGCGAGCAAGATATGTAAAAATCGCAGGTTTGTAAAAATGAAAAATTTAAAAAATGATTGCATTTTTTACTCAAAATTTACGTTAATACAAGGCTAAATTTATTAAAATTTGGCTATCCTAATGGACTAAATTAAAACTAACTTATTTAAGGCGATTAATTATGATTTTTAAAAATATTGTTGAGAGTTTTGCTGTAAATTACGCTCATAATTCTATACAAAAATCGCTATATAACGAATTTAACATAGACATTTTAAACACGACTTACACCAAAACTCCAAAAAAAGACAAAAAGTACATGCTCTACGCTCACGTGCCGTTTTGTCACACATTTTGCCCGTATTGCTCGTTTCACAAGTACCACTACGAGCAGGAGCTTGCGAAAATTTACTTTGAAAATTTACGCGAGGAGATGAGACAGATAAAAGAGGCTGGCTTTGACTTTACATCGCTTTATGTGGGTGGTGGCACGACGCTTATAAACGAGCCAGAGCTTGAAAAAACGCTAAAACTCGCAAAAGATCTCTTTAGCATAGAGGATATCTCAGCAGAGAGCGATCCAAATCACATCTCGCCAGAGAGTCTCAGCCGCTTTGACGGCCTCATCGATCGCTTAAGCGTAGGCGTGCAAAGCTTTGATGATGAGACTTTAAAAAAGGTTGGCAGATACGATAAATTTGGCTCGGCAGAGGAGACAAAAAGAAAGATAGAGCAGGCTCTTGGCAAGATCCCAGTTATCAGCCTAGATCTCATCTTTAACCTACCAAATCAAACAAAAGAGCAGATAATAAACGACGTAAATGTCGCAAAATCGATCTCTCCGCAGCAGATCACCTTCTATCCGCTTATGAAATCGGAGCTAACGAGAGAAAACATCGCTCGCGCACTTGGCGTCTCAAACGTCGATAACGAGCGCGAATTTTACGAGATCATCGTGAGTGAATTTGCTAAAAGCGGCTACAGACAAAGCAACGCCTGGGCGTTTTCAAATGAAAAAAGCGCAGATCTTCGCGACGAATACGTGGGCTCAAATTTAGAGTACGTAGGCGTTGGTAGCGGGGCATTTAGCTTTCTTGACGGTGAGCTTGTGATAAATGCCTTTAACCTACTTGACTACGGCAGAAAGATCAAAGGCAGGCAAAGCCCAGTCATCGCAAAATGCGCATTTAGCAAAAAAGAGAGACTAAAATATACATTTTTAACAAGGCTTTTTGACGGCGCAGTCGATATCAAAACCTACAACGAGCAAAACGATGCAAACATCAACAAAGATCTATTTGTTGAGCTTAGCTTGCTAAAACTAGTAAATGCGATCTACGAAGAAAATGGCGTTATCAAGCCGACATTTTTTGGCAAATACATCTGCGTCGTGCTCATGCGCGACTTCTACGCTGGCATGGACAAGGTGCGCGCGATATTTAAGGATGACGCTAAGATCAAACGCAGCAAGGTGCTTCACATCATGAGTGAAAATACCGAGCAAAAATTTGATCAAAACATCATTCAGCCACGCGCTGCGATGTAATGCTTGCAAATTTAATAAAAAGCAATCTTTTTTCAATAATCAAAATAGTGGTCCTGACGCTTGCTTTTAGCGGGCTTGGCGTCTGGACGCTCTCTTTTATCAACAATGAACTTGTAAATTTAAAAGAATTTAACGCCTTCGTGGCGGTTAAATTTATAGCTATCTTGGTCTTATTTTTCATAAGCGCCATCGCTGCAAACATCTCGCTTACAAATTTCGGACATAAATTTATCTACGAGCTTAGATATCAAAGCGTAAAGCAAATTTTAGACACGCCAAATAGCGTGATAAACGAGATCGGCAAGGCAAAGATCATAGCCAGTCTAAACAACGACATAAAGACGATCACTTTTGCTTTCATGAGCGCTACTGGCTTCATACAAAGCCTAGTTTTCATCATTTGTGCTAGCTTTTATCTAGCCTATATTGCGCCAAAAGTATTTATATTTAGCGCAGTTTGGATCGGTGCAACACTCGTTATAAACACGCTTTTGATGAAAAAGATCCACTTTTACTTCAAAGACTCAAGGATGCAAGATGACGCACTGCAAAAGCACTACGACGACATCGTCGAGGGCCACAGAGAGCTTAGCCTAAACAGGGTAAGGGCAAGTGTCTGCTTTGATGAGCTAAATTTAACAGGCGATAAGAAGCGCCAAAGCATGGTAAAAGCTGACGTATATCACGCGCTAAGTGATAATTTTACAAACGTAATGCTTCTTGGTGCGGTCGGACTTTGCGTATTTTTGTGCGTGGCATTTGGCTGGGCGAGCCTACAAACGGCGCTTAGCATAAGCCTTACGATACTATTTTTAAGAGGCTCATTTATGAGTATGGTTGGCTCCATACCAGCCGCACTTAGCGCAAAAGTGAGCTTAGAGAAGATAATGAACTTAAATTTAAATGAATTTAAGCAAGGCTTTAAATTTGATGATAGCCTAAGCGACGAGTGGCAAAGTATCAGGCTAAAAGATATAAATTTTAGCTACGAGCAGGGCAAATTTAGCCTAAAAGGGGTAAATTTAGAGATCAAACGCGGCGAGATAACATTTATCATCGGTAAAAATGGCAGTGGCAAAAGCACGCTTATAAATATTCTCTGTGGCCTTCTTCGCCCAAGTAGCGGCGAAATTTACCTTGATGGCACAAAGATAGATGAGGCAAATTTACAAAGCTATCAGGCAAAGATAAGCGCTATTTTTGCTGATTTTTATCTATTTTCGCAAACGCTCTCTCGTGATGGCTTTGCCAGCCAAAGCGACATAGATGAGCTTTTAGTGCTGCTTGAGATAGATAAAAAGGTAAGTGTTGTTGATAATAAACTTAGTACCACGCAGCTCTCAACCGGTCAGAGAAAGCGCCTAAGCCTGCTAATAGCCATCTTAGAGCACCGCTCTATCCTTATCCTTGATGAGTGGGCGGCCGATCAAGACCCGCTATTTAAGCGTAAATTTTACAAAGAAATTTTGCCATTTTTGCAAAGTAAGGGCATAAGTGTTATCGCCGTGAGCCACGATGATAGCTACTTTGACGTGGCAACTAGGATCATTTTAGCAAAAGATGGTTTTGTGCGCGAGCTTGATGAGAGTGAGCGTGCCAGCGCCGCAAAAGATGCCGTTGAGAAGATAAAATAAGAGTATTTTTTACACAAAAAGAGATTTGAGTGCGCTACTCTTGAGCTATTTCAAGATCAAATAAATTTAAATTTAGTAGAATTTTGAAAAATTAAAAAAGGCGAAGTATGTCACACTCAGAGCTTGACAGCACCTATCTTGGCGCTTTTATCATACTTTTGTTAGCTACTTGTTCGTTTAGCTTGATAACATTTTTATCCTCAAAGATAGGCAAAAAGCTAGCCAACCGCAATACCGAGCGCCTAAAAGTAGGCTTTTACGAGTGCGGACCGACAACTGTAAAACAGCCAAATAAGATAAATATCCACTACTTTTTTTATGGAATTTTATTTATTTTATTTGACGTTGAGGTCATTTTTATGTATCCGTGGGCGGTGGATTTTAGGCTGCTTGGGCTATTTGGGCTCATAGAGATGCTGCTTTTTGTAGCGATCTTACTCATCGGCTTTGCCTACGCTTGGCAAAAAGGAGTCTTTAAATGGCAAAGCATCAGATAAACTACGCTGCAAATGGCGGTCTGCCAGTAGTTTTAACAACCGTTGATAAGCTCGTGCAGTGGGGCAGGAGCAACTCACTTTGGGCGCTTAGCTACGGGCTTGCATGCTGTGCGATCGAGATGATGGCAAGTGGCGCTAGCAGATATGACTTTGATAGATTTGGCACCATTTTTAGGGCTAGTCCAAGGCACTCGGAGGTGATGATCATAGCTGGCACGCTAACTAAAAAGCACGCTGAATTTACAAGGCGGCTATATGATCAGATGCCTGAGCCAAAGTGGGTCATCTCAATGGGTAGCTGCGCAAACACTGGGGGCATGTTTAACACCTACTCAACCGTTCAAGGCGTAGACCGCATAATCCCAGTCGATATCTACATCCCAGGCTGTGCCCCGCGCCCAGAGACGCTTCAGTACGCACTTATGATGCTTCAAAAAAAGATAAGAAAACAAAGTGCATTTAGGGCGCAAAAGCCAAGAAAGCTAGATATATGAGAGAGTATAAGCCAAAAAACGACCTGCAAAAAAAGCAGTATTACAGCGAGAAATTTTATATCGCCAAGCAGACGCCAAAAGAAGTGGCAAGTGGTTCTAAATTTGACGAGGAACTAGCTGTTTTAGAGCAAAGCGGAGTGCAAATTCTATCTAGCTACGTGGAGTTTAACCAACTTGTTCTCTATGTAAATTCTAGTGAAAATTTTAAAGCACTTGAAGTGTTAAAGAGCTTTGGCTACGAGCAGCTTTGTGAGCTTGCGGCGGTTGATTATATAGCACAAAAAGGTGGATATGAGGTATTTTATCAGCTTTTAAGTGTTAGTAAAAATAGGCGCACACGCGTAAAGTGCTTTGTCAAAAAGGATGAGATGCTAAAAAGCGTTTGCGAGCTTTATAAAAGCGCAAACTGGGCGGAGCGCGAGATGTATGATCTAAGTGGCGTTCTCATCAAAGATCATCCAAATTTAAAGCGTCTTATAATGCCTGATGACTGGCACTCGCACCCGCTACTAAAAAGCTATCCGCTAGTTGGCGACGAGGCTGCTAAATGGTACGAGGTGGATAAAATTTTTGGGCGTGAGTTTAGAGAGCAGATCGGCGAAGAGAACCGCGACCCAGCCTTTGTGGATGAGAAAGATACCTTTGGATTTTCACGTGTGTTTGACGAAAATGAAGAGTACGAGTATCAAGAAGAAGGCGGCGTGAGATTTGTCAAAAAGGCTAAATTTAACCAAAGCCAGATAGTAAAGGAAAGACCTTGAGCCAGGCACCAAACCGCTTAAAACCATTTTTTGAAAATTTAGAATTTGAGCAAAATGACGGCAAGATGATACTAAATTTTGGCCCGCAGCACCCAAGCGCACATGGACAGCTAAAGCTCGTGCTTGAGCTTGACGGAGAAAAGGTCGTGCGCGCTATGCCAGAGGTTGGCTTTATGCACCGAGGCGTTGAAAAGATGGCTGAAAATATGACCTATCAGGAGTTTATCCCAGTAACTGACAGGGTGGATTACATCGCCTCAAGTGCGAATAACTACGCATTTTGCGCGGCTGTGGAGAAGCTTTGCGCCATAGAAGTGCCTCGCCGTGCGCAGATCATTAGAGTGATGCTTTTAGAGTTAAACCGCATCAGCTCGCACCTTTTATTTTTAGCCACGCACGCCCTTGACGTAGGGGCAATGAGCGTCTTTTTATACGCATTTAGAGAGCGTGAATATGTCCTTGATCTCATAGAAAAATACTGCGGCGCAAGGCTAACTCATAGCTCCATAAGGATCGGTGGCGTGCCGCTTGATCTACCTGATGGCTGGTGCGAGGAGCTGCTTAAATTTTGCGAGAAATTTCCAAGCGACATCACGCTTTACGAAGATCTACTAAGTGAAAATAGAATTTGGCAAGCAAGGCTAATAGACGTGGGCGTAGTTAGCAAAGAGCTAGCCCTTAGTAGCGGCTGCTCTGGCGTCATGCTAAGAGCAAGTGGTGTGGCGCGTGACATCAGAAAAGAAGAGCCATATCTCATCTACGACGAGCTAGAATTTGACGTGCCTTACGCCACCAAGGGCGACTGCTACGCAAGATATTTACTTTATATGAAAGAGATGCGCGAGTGCGTGAAAATTTTAAAGCAGTGCGTTAGCAAGTATCAGACCAGCAGTCCTGCTATCATCGCCGATGCGCCAGAGTATGTGAGCGCCTCAAAAGAGCAGATAATGAGCCAAAACTACTCATTAATGCAGCATTTTGTGCTGATAACTCAGGGGCTAAAGCCACCAAAGGGTGAAATTTACTTTGCTAGTGAGTCGCCAAAGGGCGAGCTTGGAATTTATATAAACTCAGACGGCAGCGCAAGCCCGTACCGCCTAAAAATTCGAACGCCAAGCTTTTGGCACTGCGCTATTTATGAAGATATGCTAGTTGGGCAGTATGTGGCAGACGTGGCTGCGATAATTGGCAGCACAAATATCATCTTAGGCGAGGTTGATAGATGAGAAGGGTCGATCTTAGGCATCTAAAGGGCGAGTTTTTGAGCGCTCTTGGGCAGCAGATAAAGGCAAGCGAGCCAAGCGAAGTGGTGATATTTTTGTTTGAGATAGGTGATTACAGCGGCGTGGAGAAGGCTGTAAATTTGGCTTATAACTTAAACTGCGAGGTGATGAACTCGCTTAAATTTAACCAAGTTGATTGGGCATTAACGATAAAAAAGGGCAAGATATGAAATTTAATGATCTAATAGCAGGCAAGAGCCTAAGTATCGCAAATTTACTAAGTTTGAGCGACAAAAATTTAGCAAAAAAGATAAAAGAGCACGAGTTTAAATACATCTCATGCTTTGAAGATAACGAGCTTGGCGGCGAAAATTTGATCCGCTGCGAGATAGGATCGATAAGCTATGTCTTAGCGCTTCTTTGCAAGTATGCAAATTTGGTGAAAAATGAGTTTTTCGATGAGCTTGATGATGGGCTGATAAGCGGCGAGTGTAACGTGGGCGAGGAGGAGTTTGAAGAGCTTGGCGAGTGGATAAAGGACGTTAAAAACGTGATCATTGATGACTCCTTTTTTACTCATCCAGACAAAGATGCGATCTTTTGGCTACTTGAAATTTTAGGCAAAAATGTCGTTTTAGCAGGCGGTGAAGTGAGAGAATTTGCAGCAGGCGGCGAAGTTGGCGAGCTAAGAGAGCTTGATAATTTTGACGGAGCGGTCGTCTATCTAAACAAAAACGCAAGCGACGAGATCGTTGGCGGCGTGCAGTTTGGCATCGTGGCAAAGGCGAAGGATGGCGAAATTTTAAATTTAAAGGCAAAAGACTTTAGCGTGAGCGCTAAATTTAGGCTTGATCCAACGCTAAAAGGCACAGTTGCCGTGCTTGGCGCAAAAAATTTTGATGGATATGCATTTAAACAAGTAGTAGTTAGCAAATGAAAATCACCATAAACGATCAAATTTTAGAGGCAAACGAGGGCGAGAGTATCCTAAATATCGCAAGGGCAAATGGCATCTACATACCCGCGCTTTGCTACCTTAGCGGCTGTTCGCCAACGCTTGCTTGCAGGCTTTGCATGGTCGAAGCAAACGGCAAAGTGGTCTATAGCTGCAATGCCAAAGCCAAAGAGGATATGCAAATTTACACAAATACGCCAGAGATCGCTGCTGAGCGAAATGCGATCATGCAGACTTACTGCGTCAATCACCCCCTTCAATGCGGCGTTTGCGATAAAAGTGGCGAGTGCGAGCTACAAAATTTAACGGCGCATCTGCGTGTAAATGAGCAAAAATTTGCCATAGAAGATACGCACAAACCGCACAAAAAATGGGGGCTAATAAACTACGACCCAGCCCTTTGCGTGGTCTGCGAGAGGTGCGTGACGGTCTGTAAAGATAAGATCGGCGAGAGTGCGCTAAAAACGGTGCCAAGGGGCGTTGAGGTGCCAAAAGAGCTAAAAGAGAGCATGCCAAAAGATGCCTACGCCGTCTTTAGCAAGATGCAAAAGAGCTTAATTGGCCCAAGTGCGGGCGAAAATTTGGACTGCTCATTTTGCGGAGAGTGCATTAGCGTCTGCCCTGTTGGCGCGCTTGTTAGCTCAAATTTCCAGTATAACTCAAACGTCTGGGAGCTAAGCCGTGTCCCAGCGGCAAATCCGCACCAAAGCGACTGCGAGCTCATTTTTTATGACATAAAAGAAAAAAGCACTAGCGATAGAAGCAAGCAAATTTACCGCGTTAGCAACGACTTTCACTTTGGCGAGATAAGCGGTGCGGCAAGGTTTGGCTACGACTTTCACAACAAAAACGCGCGTAAAAATGAGACGAAATTTAATGAGCTCATTTCAAATTTTAAAAACGGCAACATAAAAAATATAAAATTTAATAGCTTCATAACAAACGAAGAGGTGCTTATTTTGGAGCGCTTGAGAGAGAAATTTGATCTAAATTTATTAAACGATGAGGCTTTTAAATTTCAAAATTTCTTAAATATTTTTAGCGAATTTAGCGGTCTTAGCTCATATAACGCAGACTATGAGAGCCTAAAAAATAGCGACTTTGTGATCACGGCTGGCAGCTTCTTGCGCCATGAGAGCCCAGTGACAAGCTATAAGCTAAATAACGCTCTAAAGATAAACAAGGCGGCTGGAATTTACTTTCATCACATCGCTGATGAGGTCGTGAAGAAATTTTCAAAGAATTTCGCCTGTGTGAGCTATGAGGCTGGCAAATTGGAGCAAATTTTACTCTTTGTGCTTAAAAACTGGGGCGAAAATTTACCAGCAGCACTTCAGGCTAGACTTGAAAAATTTGATGAAAACTTTGGCGTGGAGGCAGCCGCTCTTAGCGAGGGCAAGGCTAAATTTACGCTCATTTTGGGTAGTGACTTTTACACTCATGAAAATGCAAATTTACTAGCTGCGCTTGTTGGAGTGATCGCAAGAGCTACGCCTTTTGCTGTGATGCTGATACCGCCTCGCACAAACTCGCTTGGTGTGGCTAAAATTTGCACGCTTTCACGCGAGAAAAAGCCTGGCAAGACGCTAGGATATAACGAAATGGGCGAGTTTAAATTTAGCATTTTTGAGGGCGATCTTGACGCTGGTGCGCTAAATCAGCAAGAGGGCACATTTACAAGCATAAATAACGAAGTAGTGCCGACAAATGCGGCTTTGACACATGGCGGCTACTTCTTAAATGACATCGCAAATGCGCTTGGACTGGCGGCTAAAAATATGATTGATTATACAGCGCAGCTACCAAAGGAGAAGGGCTATAAGGGCGTTAAATTTGATGATTTAGAAAACTTTTACGCAAATGACGGCACAAGTCACAGAGGCTACAGGCTTGAAATCTCAAATTTCACGCCAAAAGAGGACATAGAGCCACTTTTTAAAGAAAAAAATGAGCTAAATTTAAAAGAGGACGAAGCGTTAATAAGCCTTGCAAATCCTATAAATTTGCCATCGTTTTTTGCAAACTACGCTACACAAACTGCTAAACGCGCGAAACTTTACGCAAGTAGCGAGTTTATGGCTAAATTTGAAATTTCACAAAATGAAGCGGTCATTTTAGAAAAAAATGGGCGTAAATTTGCCATTTGCGTAGAGCTTGATAGCGAGCTAGGAGGCGTGGCGGCCTATCTTGGCGACTACGATGATAAGATTGATGTAAGCGCCATTTTTGAGGGCAAGAGTTACGCTAGCGTAAAAATAATAAAGGCAGAGAATGAGTGAAATGCTATTTTTCGTGATAACAACTATTGTTAAAGCAGTCGTCATCTTGGCCGTCATGGCGAGCCTTGCAGGGCTTGCGACTTATGCTGAAAGAAAGGTGCTAGCCTACATGCAGCGCCGCGTTGGGCCTGATATGGTGGGACCTGCTGGTGTGCTTCAGATCGTGGCTGACATGATAAAGCTCTTTACAAAAGAGGACATCCTCCCAGCAAATGCAAATAAATTTATCTTTTTAATAGCGCCTCTCATCTCTGCTATCGCGGCATTTGCAGCGCTTGCGCCGGTGCCATTCTTGCCTGAGTTTGAAATTTTTGGTCGCACGATTAGACCGATACTTGCTGACATAAACGTAGGCGTTTTATATATCGCTGGCGTGGCAGCGGTTTGCGTATTTTCGCCACTTGCAGCAGGCCTTGCAAGCTACAATAAATTTGCACTAATCAGCGCTGCTCGTGCAGTCGTATCGCTTCTTAGCTTCGAAGTGGTCGCTGGCATGGCTCTTTTAAGCGTTGTGATGGTGACTAGCTCACTCTCGTTAGTTGATATAAACAACTACCAAAAAGGCATATTTAACTGGCTCATCTTCAAGCAACCCCTAGCCTTCGTGCTTTTCGTGATGGCAAGCTTTGTGGAGTGCAACAGAACGCCATTTTGCTTAACAGAAAACGAGACCGAGATCGTAGCAGGTTACGGCACCGAGTATAGCGGCATGAGATGGGCGATGTTTTTTATAGGCGAATACACAAATATGATCGCAGCAAGCATCATTATCACGCTTTTGTTTTTAGGTGGTTTTAACGAGTTTTTATTTATCCCTGGTGCTTTAATGATCATCTTAAAATCAAGCCTAGTCTTTTTCTTTTTTCTCTGGACGAGGGCGTCGTGGCCACATTTAAGGGTCGATCAGCTTAGTATGCTTTGCTGGAAAATTTTACTTCCGCTTGGCATCTTAAATGTCGTAATCACCGGCTTTGCACTACTTATCTAAGGCGTAAAATGAGCGAGAAAAGATATATTTTGATAGACGAAAAGATAGAGCCAAAAGGGGTATTTGATAAATTTAAGCACTTCATCGCCGCTACTTTTAAGCTCGATCTTTTAGTGGGGCTAAAGATCACGCTAAAGCAGATGCTATTTAGCAAGTCGCACACTCTAAAGTACCCTATGCAAAAGATGCAGCTAAACGCCAGATATAGGGGAATTCATAGGCTTTTAAAATTTGTTGAAAGCGAAAATGAGCGCTGCATAGGCTGTGGATTATGCGAGAAAATTTGCGTTAGCAACTGCATCTCGATGAAGACTTCTCTTGGCGAAGATGGTCGTAAAAAGGTCGCAAGCTACACGATAAATTTAAGCAGGTGCGTATATTGCGGATTTTGCGCTGATGTCTGCCCTGAGCTTGCTATCGTCTGCGGGCAAGAGTACGAGGTCGCAAGTGAAAACAAAATCCTCTTTGGCACAAAGGCTGAGTTTTTAACAGATGATAAATTTTTAAAAGATCAAACCGAGTTTGAGGGCTATGGCGCACTACCTAAAAATGCTGATAGCTTGGTGAAAAAGACGCCAAATGCGCTTACAAATGAAGATAAGGCAGAAACGATGGATATAAATTTAAAAGGGTCAAGCGATGTATGAGAGCTTTGCATTTTATCTTTTTAGCGCCCTTATATTAGTTAGTTTTTCTTTTAGTGTGCTTTGCAAAAACGCCCTAAATGCGGTCTCTGCGCTAGCTGCTGGCATGGTTTTTATCTCGGCTATATTTTTCTTGCTTGGGGCTGAGTTTTTAGGTGTGGTGCAGATCATAGTCTATACAGGTGCCGTGGTCGTTTTATACGCATTTGCGATGATGTTTTTTGACACCAGCAAGGAGTGCGAGCCAAAAAGCGGTAAAAAAGCAAAGATCATCATCTATCTTCTAAGCAGCTTCATAGCGCTTCTTTTGATATTTATCTTTTTAGCGCCGATCTATAGTGCTAAGCAAGAGGTGGTAAATTCTGCTCTCACTAACCTTGGCAACATCGAAGCGGTTGGAATTTTGCTCTTTAGCAAGTACCTGCTAGCCTTTGAGATGTGCGCTATCATGCTACTTGTGGCGATGGTAGCTGGCATTATCTTGATACACAAAGACCTAGATGCACAAAGCAAATTTGAGGAGATGCTATGATAGGCCTTACTCACTACCTCATCCTAGCTAGTCTAGTCTTTGTCATAGGGCTCGTTGGCATAATGAGAAGAAGAAATTTGATAATGCTATTTTTCTCAAGCGAAATTTTACTAAACTCAGCAAACATCGCGCTTGCAGCCATCTCGAAATACTACTTTGACCTAACTGGGCAGATCATCGCATTTTTTATAGTAGCCATCGCTGCTAGTGAGGTCGCTGTGGGGCTTGGGCTGCTCGTGCTTTGGTATAAAAAGACTGGCAGCATCAGTTTAGATTCGATGACAAATATGAAAGGCTAAGAGATGATTTTATTTTGTATTTCGCTATTTTTCCCGCTTCTTAGCTTCATCATAGCTGGCATCTTTTCGCATAGCAGTAAGAATTTATTTATCGGTCTTTTTTGCTCGCTTCTCATGATCGTTAGCGCCACAGCTTCACTCATGCTAACGGCTAGTCTTAGCGTAGATGAGCCACTAAATTTAACCCTAAAAGAGTTTATAAATTTTGGTGGTTTGGAGTTAAATTTTAGCTTTTATCTTGACGCCATCAGCCTTGTGATGCTTAGCACCGTGGGTGTGGTCGCTAGCATCGTGCACATCTACTCTATTGGCTACATGAGAGATGACGCGAGCTTTAACCGCTTTTTTAGCTACCTTGGGCTCTTTGTCTTTTGCATGAATGTCCTTGTATCAAGCGATAACTTCATAGGGCTCTTTATCGGCTGGGAGGGCGTTGGGCTTTGCTCTTGGCTACTCATTGGCTTTTGGTATAAAAGACCTAGCGCAAACGTCGCTGCAAACGAGGCTTTCGTGATGAATAGAGTGGCTGACCTAGCCATGCTTGTTGGCATTTTTTATATATTTTATAGCTTTGGCTCGCTTAAATTTAGCGAGGTTTTTAACGCTAGAAGCGACCTTTCTGGGCTAAATTTAGGCATCATCGCCACGCTTCTTTTTATAGGCGCCATGGGTAAAAGCGCGCAGTTTCCATTTCACACTTGGCTTGCAAACGCCATGGAGGGACCAACGCCGGTTTCCGCACTCATCCACGCTGCGACCATGGTAACAGCTGGCGTCTATCTAGTCATACGTGCAAATTTCATCTTTGCAAATGTACCTGAAGTCTCGCACTTTATAGCCTGCCTTGGCGCATTTGTAGCGGTATTTGCCGCAAGCATTGCACTAGTGCATAACGACCTTAAAAAGATAGTCGCTTACTCGACGCTTTCGCAGCTTGGATATATGTTTGTAGCGGCTGGTCTTGGCGCTTACAAGATCGCACTTTTTCACCTTGTCACGCACGCATTTTTCAAGTCACTTCTCTTTTTGTGCGCTGGAAACGTCATGCACGCGATGAATGACGAGCTAAATATCAAAAAAATGGGCGGACTTTATAAATTTATGAAGCCAACAGCACTTCTTTCTATCATCGCAAGCTGCGCGCTGGCTGGCTTTTATCCATTTGCTGGCTTTTTTTCTAAAGATAAAATTTTAGAAGTCTCCTTTAGTGAAAATCAAATTTTGTGGGCCGTCTTGCTATTTGGCGCGGTGCTTACGGCATTTTATAGCTTTAGGCTTGTCATGCTAGTCTTTTTTGCAAAGCCAAAGAGCGATACTCACGCACATGAAGCTAAAAACTACATGCTTGTTGGCATGAGTGTGCTCGGCGTTCTCTCGGTCATTAGTGGCTTTTTTTGGAGCAACTTTAGTGAGTTTTTAAGTAACAGCCTTGGGGATTTTAAGCTAAATTTATCTCACAGCAGTGAAATTTTCTTACTCGTTTTAACACTTACTTTAGTGCTTGCAAGTGCTGGCTTTGCTGTGTTTGCTTATAAAAAAGAAATTTTTAAAGAGAGCATTTGCGAGAGTAAAATTTACAAAATTTTGCAAAATGCCTACTTTATCCCAAAATTTTATGAGAAATTTTTTATAAATGGCTACGCTTTAATCTCTAAAATTTGCAAGAAATTTGATGAGATGATAGTCGATCGAAGTGTTGATTTTGTCGCACTTTTGGTTACTAAATTTGCGTATCTTGCAAACAAAATGCAAAGTGGCGATCTAAGCGTCATGCTTAGGTTTATGGTCGCAGGATTTGCCTTGCTTTTAAGCTTTATATTTTTATTAAACGGAGCCAAATAATGCTAAGTGTCATCATATTTTTCCCAGCAATAAGCGCAATACTTGGCTTTTTGATAGAAAATAAAAGTATCAAATTTTATGGAGCAAGCATCGCTTTAATCGAGCTTTTACTAGCCATTTTTATCTGCGTAAATGTCGATTTTCAGGGTTATGACTTTGTTTTAACGCATCAAGTCTCGCTTATACCAAGCCTAAATATCAGCTACTTTGTCGGCATCGATACCATCTCTCTTGTGCTTATAGTCCTTAGTGCGTTTATGAGCTTCATCTCTATCGCCGCACTTAGCGATGATGGAAATTTAAAGCACCTTGTTATTAGCGTGCTATTTTTAGAGAGCACGATGATGGGCGTCTTTAGCGCGCTTGATATGATCTTGTTTTACAGCTTTTGGGAGCTTAGCCTCATACCGCTTCTTTACATCATCGGTGCATTTGGTAGTAAAAATAGAATTTACGCAGCGATTAAATTTTTCATCTACACATTTTTAGGCTCTGTCTTTATGCTAGTAGCGATCATTTTTATCGGATATCTGTGCTATCAAAAAAGCGGCGTATTTAGCTTTAACCTGCTTGATTGGTACAAGCTTGGTATCGGAGAAAATGCTCAAATTTGGCTATTTTTAGCATTTTTCTTTGCTTTTGGCGTGAAAACTCCGCTGTTTCCATTTCACACGTGGCTACCTTATGCGCATGGACAGGCTCCTACGATCGGCTCAGTGCTACTTGCTAGCGTGCTTTTAAAGATGGGTACTTACGGCTTTGTGAGATTTTCACTTCCACTTTTTCCAGATGCGAGCCTGCTTTTAAGCGGCTTTGTCTGCGTCATAGCCATCATCATGATCATCTACGCAGCCCTTGTTGCCTACGCGCAAAGCGATATGAAGCAAGTGATCGCTTATAGCTCCATTTCACACATGGGCGTCATCATGCTTGGCATTTTTTCACTAAATTTAATAGGCCTTGGCGGCTCAATATTTTTAATGATAAGCCACGGCATCGTAAGTGGCGCGCTATTTTTGTTAGTTGGTGTCATCTACGAGAGAGCTCACACAAAAGAAATTTGCGAATTTGGCGGCCTTGCCAAGGTGATGCCAAAGTATGCGCTTATATTTTTTATAGCAACTCTTGCAAGTATCGGCCTGCCGCTAACGATTGGCTTTGTGGGCGAGTTTTTAAGCCTGCTTGGCGTCTTTAAGCTAAACAAGCTCTTTGCGCTACTTGGTGGCTTTAGTATCATCGTGGGCGCTATTTATATGCTCGTACTTTATAAAAGGGTCTTTTTTGGCGAGTGCAAAGAGAAAAATTTAAGCCTAAAAGATCTAAATTTTAAAGAGTTAGCCGCTCTTGTGCCACTTTGTTTGCTCATAATCATTCTTGGTATCGCACCAAATTTGATACTAAAACCACTTGAGCCAAGCGTGCAAAATATCATAAGCAAAATGCAAACTAGAGCTGTAAATAGTGACACAAAAGATAAAATTTCATCTTTAAATGGCGGGAGCAAACTATGAACGAAATAGCCTTTTTAGACCTAAACGAGATCTCGCTACAATCACTCTCGCCGATGCTTAGCATGATGGTTTTTGCGCTATTTATCCTTATAGTAGGTGCTATAAAAAAGGACCTTTCAAGGAATTTCTACTGCGTATTTTGTATCATCGCTATATTTGTAAATTTAGGCATTACGCTTGATTTTAACGGGCTTAGCATAAGCTTTTGGGATATGCTCTTAGTCGATGGAATTTCTATCATCTCGCAGATCATCATCCTAATCGCCTCAGCTCTTTTCATCCCTCTTGCACTTAGCACAAAAGAGTATTTTGAATATAAAATTTACGAGTACTACGCGCTATTTTTATTTATGATCGCTGGATTTTTGTTTATGGTGAGCTCAAACAACCTACTCATCATCTTTTTAGGCCTTGAGATCAGCTCGCTTTGCCTCTACACCTTAATCGCCCTTCATAACAAGGCAAAAAGTGTCGAGGCTGCTATCAAATACTTCGCGATGGGCTCGCTCTCAGCTGGCTTTTTTGCGATGGCGATAGCGATGTTTTATCTAGCAACAAACTCAATAGACATCGCTCGTATAGGCGTTGCCATAAAAGATCTTAGCCTAAATCAAAACTTAATCATCTTGCTTGGCTGCGTTTTCATCGCTTCAGCCATTGGCTTTAAGCTCTCACTCATACCATTTCACACATGGATACCAGACGTTTATGAGGGCTCAAATGCCCCACTAGCAGGCTATATGTCGATCGTGCCAAAGGTGGCAGGCTTTATCGTCGCGTTAAGAATTTTTGCGATGCTTGAGGGCTCTGGAATTTCATGGATAAAAGATATGCTCTACATCATTGCCGTGCTTACGATGAGCCTTGCAAACATCATGGCGCTAGTGCAAAAAGACGTCAAAAGGATGCTCGCTTTTAGCTCCATAGCTCACGCTGGTGTCGTGCTTTGCGCGCTTGTGGCAAATTCTCACGAGGCAAATGTTGCCTTGTTTTTCTACTGGATCATGTTTTTGTTTGCAAATTTGGGCGCATTTTCTATGCTCTGGGTCGCAAGGTGCGACGACGTCGTCTGCTGGGACAAGCGCTTTAAACACCCGTATGAGAAATTTTCAGGGCTTATTAAAATTTTGCCAAGTTACGCTGTGATAATGGGAGTTTTCATGATAGCCCTTGCTGGCATACCACCTTTTAGCGTATTTTGGGGCAAGATGGTGCTTATCTCATCGCTCATAAAGTCTGATTATGTCGTGCTTAGCCTCATCATCATGATAAACTCGGCGATTGCTATTTATTACTACCTAAAGCTCATCGTCTTTATGTTTTTAAAAGAGCCTATCGTAAAAGATAAAAATATCTACATCTCAAATGTCTCGATGGCGCTAAAGGTGATCGTTGGAGTTGCCGTTGCTGGCACGGTCTTTGCCTTTTTGTTTTCTGGAGCGATTTTGGAATTTATCGAGCATTTTGTCTTTGCTTCAGGATTTTAGAAAATTTAACTATAATGGCGGCATGAAAAAGCTCTTAACCATCTTATTTTTACCGCTTTATCTATCCGCCTTTAGCCTTAGCCTAAACAGCGGCGCAAACGCAAATAAGCCTTATAGCGTCCTTCAGCTAAGCGACGAAAAAGAATTTGAATGTGTGGAGCAAATTTTAGCCTATGACACGAAGCGCTACGTTTGTATGCTCGATGATGGGATCTTGCCAAAGATCGAAGATACGACGCTGCCTTTAATGGACATAAAATATAAAAAGCAAGACGGCAAGCTCTTTATCGTCATCATGCCAAAGGCGCCTTCAAAACTTCTAAATGTTCAAACTGAGCTTTACAGCAGTCCAAGCGTGCAAGATACGCCAAAGACGACCATCTCAAAGCACTTTAGCATCATAATCGACACTTCGCTTAGCGAAAACAACAAAAGAGTATCTGGGCTAAATTTTTCGCCTGATTTTAGAGATATGCTAAGTCCAAGCATTGGAGCGCTTGATCTTAACAAAGCGCCTATCGCTGGGCTTGATAGCAATGATATAGACATCTACATAAATATAAAAAGAGCTTACGAAAAGGGCGCTTATGAAAGCGTGGTAAAAGATACGCAAACAGCGATGAAAAGGCACCCAGCCAGTCTTTTCTCAAGTGAGTTTTTACTTTTTAGACTAAGAGCACTTGATAAAATTTTTGAGACAAAGAGCGAGTTTGAGGGGCTGGAGCCAAAGGATATCGTGAGCGAGGGCAGAGCTTGGATAAGGAAATTCCCCTCTGATGAAAACTACTCAGAGGTGCTATATCTCATCGCCAGAGCTTACCTCAAAGATAGCATCGCAAGTGATGCCAAATATATGCTTGACATACTAAGTGAAGAGCACGCGGAGTCGAAATTTACAAAGCTTGCCACGCTTGATTATGCTGACTACCTATATAAAATAGGCAGGCAAAAAGAGGCGCTAAGCGACTATGAAAAGGTGCTCTACTCTACAAACGACATCGACCTTGCAAGTAGAGCTGCACTAAGTCTAGCAGATGCAAATATCGACAAAGAGAAATTTGACGAGGCGAAGAAATTTGTACTAAAGATTGCAAATGCAAATGAAAAATTTTTCATGAACGATCCGACAAAATCGATGAATTTAGCCTATACATTTGCTAGCAAAGATATGCCAGACGTGGCTGCTAAAATTTATGAAATTTTGGTAAATAATAGCGACAGGACAAAGGATTTTTACGAGGCAGCATTAAAAAATTTAGCGTTAAATTTAGCCAAAACTAAAGATGAAAAAAGGGCGTATGAGTATCTAAACAGATATGAAAAAGAGTTTAAATATGGCGATTATATCGATGAGGTCGCTAAGGCAAAGGATGGGCTATTTTTTGAAGAGGATGACAAAAACGCCACCGCACTTCACGCAAGATATAAAGATCTCATCGAAAAATACGCTGGCACAAATATCAGTCAAAAGGCATTAATTAGCGAGCTTGAGCTTGATCTAAAAGAGCGTAAATTTGCCGATGCGCTGGCTTACAACAACCTCGCAAAAGATGAAAATTTAAGCCGGGCGATGGAGCTAGTAAATGAGGCTGCACTTGAGCTAACAAAAGAATTTTTCATCAAAGATGACTGCACGGCGGTTGTAAATTTACTAGAAAACTACGATGTGAGCAAGGTCTCTTTGCCACAGTTTAAGCTATTTAACTGCTATTTTAGAACGGCGCGCTACAACGACGCGCTAGAGCTTGCAAAGGCACACGTGAAGGATGAAAATTTAGAAGATAGAGTCGAGTGGCTGGTAAATTTGAGCAAAATTTTATATAAAAATAAAGACTACGAGCATGCGATCACTGCGGCAAATGACGCGCTCTCGCTTGGCTCAGCGGTCGAGTACTCGGATCCTACGCCATCGCTTTTTGATAGATTTTACTCGCTGCTTGCGCTAAAGCGCTTTACTGAGGCAGTCTCTACGATCAGTGCGATTGAGCAGCTAAGGGGGCAGGACTTTAAGATCATCGAGGCGTATGCGGCTATAAGTGACTATGCGATGAAGAGCAACGACTATGCTATCGCTGCAACCTACGCTAAAAAGGCGCTTGAGCTGCAAACTAGGGCCAAGATAAATACCTTTTCACCAAAGCTAAATTTTGACTACTCGGAGGCTTCACTAAAGACAGATAACCTTGACGAGGCGCTTGATGAGGCGAAATTTATACTAAATATGAAGCTTGAGCCAGAAGACCGTTTGCATGCGCTAAATTTAGCAAGTGAAATTTACATCAGACAAAAGCAGTATAAACTAGCTAAGGGCTATTTGGACGAGTGCGTTAGCTCAAATTTCACAAGTGCTTATAAAGACGCCTGCAAAGCCAAACTTGAGATGATAAAGTAAAAATTAGTGCTAAATTTAAATGATCTTGAAAGAGAGTATCTGGGGCTTAAAAAAGAGAATTTCCCAGATGGCAAAAGGATCAAATTTATCGCAAATTTAGGCGCAAGTGACGAGATAGCATATCATTATGAGCTTATTTGCAAGCAGTGGCAAGAGGGCAGGCAACTAAATTTTGAAAGTAGCTTTGATAGGCACGGAGGCGCTGGGCTAGAGTTTTTGTTTGAGCGCTTAGCCAAAAAGAGCGATCAAAAACTAAAAATAGAAACCATCTATCTTATAGCGCAAATCCTTTCTAAGTCTAAGCATAGGGACTTTTATACCACATTTTGCGACCGCCTTATCCCTCAAATAACCTCTTTTTTAGGGATAAATGATGCACTGCGCCGCAAACTTATAATAGCGCTTGGCTGGGTTGGCACATTAGAGCAAATAGAAATTTTAATAAGCGAGATGCATGGTAGCAAAGATAGCCTTTGCAGGGTATGGGCGGCAGCTAGCCTTATGCAGATGTCATTTCACAGGGTTGCTCAAGCAATCTTGCGAGATAAAACAAAAGCCGCATTTTTGCAAAGCATCTCTAGCGAAAAAGATCTATACACTTGCGCGATTATGATAGAAGTAGCTCAAAATTTATTTGGTAAAAAGTGGATATCATCTGCCGCAGTCCAAGATCAAGACACTGAAAAGATAGAAAAAGCTAGAAAAATGGCGGTAAGGTTTTTAGGCAGGGATTAAATTTGTTACTAAGCGGATTAGCTGCTTGATTGTGTTTTGCTTGTTGGATTATAAAGTAAAAATGGTTTAAATTTGTAAGAAATTTTGGCTTTAAATTTATAAGATTAAAAATAAAATTTTATATTTTTTGCTTAGAAATAGCGGACAAAATAGCTTTAATTTGATTTAAAATTTAATTTTTTCTTGACATATAATAATGTTTTTTGTATAATCTCAATTCTTTTTTAAATAATTATGTCTTGCTAGCTCAGTCGGTAGAGCATCTCACTTTTAATGAGGGGGCCGTTGGTTCGAATCCAACGCAGGACACCATTTTTTGGGTTTATGACCCTTTCGTCTAGTGGCTCAGGACTCTACTTTC
>NZ_PPAW01000032.1 GCF_002913225.1 Campylobacter concisus
CTAGCAAAGCACAGCGACGACAGGATCGCCTTTTTAGACGAGCACATTTACAAAAAGCAGCTCTGGACGCACCAGCCACTAAGTGACTTTTGGCGTATCGGTAAGCAAACTAGGCTAAAGCTCGAAAAATGCGGCATCTTTTGCATGAAAGATATCGCAAATGCGCCAAAAAGCCTGCTTGAAAAAATTTTTGGCGTCGATGCCTACATCACGATCGATCACGCAAACGGCATAGAGCCAACGACGATAGCTGAGATAAAGGCCTATAAACCAAGCACGAAGTCCTACTTTAGCTCGGAAATTTTGCCTAGAGACTACGAGCGCTGCGAGGCGGTGATCGTGCTAAAAGAGATGGCTGACAGGCTCGCGCTTAGGCTCATAAACAAAGATGTGAGGGCGAGTGGGCTAACGATAAATGTGAGATTTGCCGATAAGCTCGAGCCTCAGCAACGTGCGAGCGTGAGGTTTAAAACGCCAACAAATGTCTCAAGCGTGCTGATGAGTGCGGCTGAGGAGCTATTTTTAAACAAGATAAAAAATGTCGGGCTAATCAGGCAAATAGGCATATCTGCAAACGATGTGTTAAAAGAAAATTTGGTTGAGTTTAGCCTGTTTGAAGATGACGCCAAAGAAAAAGCGGTGCTAAAGTCGCTAAATTTGATAAAAGAGAAATTTGGTAAAAACTCAATCCTGCGCGCGATCGACCTGCTGCCAGAGGCGACTGGGCAAGATAGAAACAAAAAGATCGGAGGGCACAAGAGCGGTGAGTAAAGATAGGGCGAAAATTTTTAGCTCGTTTAATCCTCTCTCAACATTAGAGCGAGCCTTGCGCCAAAAAGAGCGAGAAAAATGCGAAAAACTAGAGCATGACGAGAGCAAAGTCGATGAAATTTTAAAAAAAATAAGCGAGATAAAGATAGCTGATGAAGTGCGTGTGAGCTACCACGACGGCTTTACTTACGTAAAAACTAGCGGCCTAGTATCGGATGTAAATTTCAAAGATAAAATCCTCATAATCGTAAAAACTAAAATCAAATTTGAGGATATAA
>NZ_PPAW01000033.1 GCF_002913225.1 Campylobacter concisus
GTGCTGATGCAGTTGCCGGGTTTCGAATTTTTGCAGCTCGCCGGCCCGTTGTGGCCGCCTGAGCATCCGCGCTACCAACATTGGCAGTGGCTTAGCCATATGTTTTCGCACCCGACTCTCACCCATCTGCTGTTTAATATGGTGGTGTTGTGTTCGTTTGCCCCGATGCTGCTGCTGCGTTTCGCCCCGCGGCGCTTTTTGCTGCTGTATTTGCTGTGCGGCTTGGCCGGGGCGTTGCTTTATACGGGCTGGAACGAATACCTGATTGCCAACGGCGTGCGCAATGTGGCCGAGCAAATCGGGCTGGACGAAGCTACAGTACGCTCGGCGTTGCTCTCCGGCGGCCTGCCCAATGTGCCCGACGGCTTGGCGATGGCGTTTTATACCCACCTGCTGGGCGCATCGGGCGCGGTGTTCGGTGTGCTCGCGGCGTTTGCGCTGTGCTTCCC
>NZ_PPAW01000034.1 GCF_002913225.1 Campylobacter concisus
GGTCACCACTAAATTTACGGCTCTCGTTTTTGGTATTTATCACTACATCCGCGCTTAGACTAACGCCGCTAAGCTCTTTAAACCAAAACTCATCTTTTTGCACGCTAAAGCCAACAAGGGCAGGCGCGAGAGGTGAGAGCTCAATGCCAAATTCGCTAGCTATCTTGTAGCCAATGTCGCTTGCACCAAGGGCTTTGTAGCTTAGTCCGCCACTTGCGATAACTAAATTTTTAGCTCTAAATTTCTCATCTTTTGTCAAAATTTCAAAAATTTCATCTACTTTTTTAGCGCCGATAACCTCTTTGTTATAAAAAATATCTGCATTTTGCCTTTTTAAAAGTAGGCTCAAAACGCTCTTTGCACCGCTGTCACAGAAAAATTGATTTTGTTTTTGCTCGCTAAATTTAAGCTCACTAAAAAATTTCAAAATCTGATCAGGGTTTAGTACTTTTAAAATTTGCTCTATAATTTTTTGCTCGCCAAGGTAGTTTTTGGCGCTTACAAAGCGGTTTGTGATGTTGCATCTGCCGCCACCGCTTGCTAAGATTTTTTTACCAGTGCTGCTGTTTTTTTCTAAAATGGCAACCCTTTTGCCTTTTAAATTTGCCCCTAAAAAGAGCCCGCTAGCGCCAGCACCAACGATGATGACGTCGTAGATCAAAACTTCAAGCTCTCTTTTAAAGCCGCCTCGCTTGTTAGGCGAGAGTCAAATTTGATCACTTGATTTTTCTCGTTTTTGTAATAATCCACCACGCCTTTTTGGCTGTTTAGAAGCTCTAAATTTAAGCTCGCTTCTGGGCTTAGGTAGATATTTTTAAAAATTCTTGGGTCATTTAGGCTAAAAAGCAAAACAAGCCAAATCACGCAAAGCACCACACAGACGATGGCAAGCACTTTAAAGTCAAAGGCGTGCATGATGTATCCGCCAACAGCGCCCCCAATGAAGCTTCCAAAGTAGCCAAATGAGTTAAAGATGCCAAGAGCGGTGCCTTTTTGTGAGGATTTTACAAATTTGGTCGCGGTTGATTGCATGATTGGCTCGTGAAGGTTAAAACCTATAAAAAATATCGCGATACCAACCACAAAGATAAATTTCGTAAAGCTAAGGGCAAAAATAGCGTAGGTTATGGCAAAAAGCAGCGTGCCAGCTATCAAGATGACCTTGCTAAACCCCTTGCCATCGCCCAGCGCGCCAGCTAGCCCCATAGCCAAAAAACCAAGCACAGCGCCAAGCGTATAGACCTTGTAAAGTTCGCTGCTCTCATAGCCATACTCTCTTACCAAAACGATAGGGATCACTAAAAATGCGATGCTTGTGAGCATCTTTTGCATAAAAGAGGTGAAATTTATGATCATATAGTCTTTTTGTAAAAAGAGTTTGCCAAATGGCACCTTCTGGGCCTTTGCGCTCACTTTTATCTCTTTTGGCACGACGGTGTAGAGTAGCACGACGCAAAGCAAGCTAAGAGCAGCGCTTAGATAAAAGAGGCTTGAAAGCCCGTAGTCTTTGGCAAGAAGCGGTCCAAGCACCATCGAAAGCGTAAAACTAAGCCCTATAAAAGCGCCCATTATCGCCATAGCTTTTGAGCGATTTTCTTCAGCCACAAAGTCGCTTATCATCGCTGTTGCCACGGCTCCTACAGCCCCCACACCTTGTAAAAACCTACCAAAAAGCATTGTGTAAATTTCACTTGCTAGAGCGCAGACGATAGAGCCAACCACAAAGATCAAAAGCCCGATGGTTAGGGCTTTTTTGCGGCCGATCTTATCTGAAAGAGCGCCAAAAGGCACTTGAAATATCATCTGTGAGATCGCATAGACGCCTACTATTAGCCCAACTAAAAATTCATTTGCACCCTCTAAATTTAGGGCATAAAGGCTAAGCACCGGTAGGACTATAAAAAGTCCAAAAAATCTGCTAGCTACGATAAAAGATAGTGGCAAAACGCTTTTTAACATAAATTTTCCCTTACTTTTAAAAGGACTAAGTTTATCATTTTAACACTAATTTAAATTTAAAAATTTAATCTACTTTTTTGTAAAATACGCCTAAAAATCAAGGAGTTTTGCGATGAAAATCGTGCTTGCGACATCAAATTTAGACAAAGTAAAAGAGATAAAAGAGTTTTTAAAAGGCTATGAAATTTACGCACTAAGCGAGGTTGTGAAGCCATTTGAGATCGTTGAAGATGGTAGCACTTTTCAGCAAAATGCGCTCATAAAGTCAAGAGCTGTCTTTGCAAAGCTTAAAGAGCAGGGACTTGATAGCGAGTTTGTCTCACTTAGCGATGATAGTGGCATCAGCGTGGATGCACTTGGTGGCGAGCCAGGGATCTACTCGGCGCGCTATTTTGACCTTGATGAAAATGGCAAAGTGTGTGGCAAAAACGCAAATGACACAAACAATAGAGCAAAGCTAATTAGCAAGCTAAACGCTCTAAATTTACAAAGCTCACTGGCTCACTACACCGCTTGTATCGCTATTAGCTCAAAATTTGGAGACTACACGGCGCATGGCTTTATGTATGGCGAGGCGATAAACGATGAGCGTGGCACAAACGGCTTTGGCTACGACGCACTCTTTATCCCAGATGGCTTTAACAAGACGCTTGGCGAGCTAGATAACGAGACGAAGCTTAAGATTTCTCACCGCTCAAAGGGGCTCGAGCTTGCAAATTTTGTGCTAAAAAGTCTAAAGAAAAACTTTAGTTAAGCTCCTTTAGCCCCTTGTTGGCTCGTTCCAAAAGACCAAGCACACGAGGGTTTTGCTCCTTGCTTTTTAAAATTTCAAGTACTTCTTTGCAGTTTTTGGCAGCTTCGTCCTTTTGCTCAAGCTTTACTAGATCGTTAGCGACCTCTATTAAAAGCTCTGATCGCACAAGCTCGTTGCCACTTAACTCTGGTGTGATATCGAGCAAATTTAACGCTAAAATGTGCTTGTTGAAGGCATTTGCAAAGTCATTTTTTCATGTAGTAGGCGTTACCGATGGACTTTATGCAAAGCAGCTCGTCGCGCATCGGCGTATTTGGCGTGACGTCATAAATTTTTTGAGCTTCTTGAAAATTAGCAAGCGCTTCATCGTATTTGCCTAGCGCCTTTTTTGCTGCGCCTATGTTTTGATAAGAGCGCGCTAGCAGCAGTTTGTCACTAACGTTTGCCGCGAGCTCAAACGCTCTTTGTGAGAGCTCTAACGCCTTTTGTGGCTCTTTATTTACCATGCAAATGCTAGCGCCATTTATGAGCGAAGTGATCGCCTGCTCGGTGTTGCCCTCTTTTAAGCAGACATCAGTCGCTTGCTCAGCTAAATTTATGGCTCTCTCCAAATTTCTATCGCTTTTATAAAACTCATTTACGCTCTCTTGCACCAGCTCGTCGCAGCTATTTGCAAAGAGGCAAATCGGCGCTAAAAATGGCAAAATTTTCTTCATATCTTTCCTTTAAATTTTTGGCTTATTTTACCTTTTAAATCGAGAAATTTATATTAACTTTGCTAAAATCACTAAAATTTTAAGGAGCCAAAAATGTCAAATATCTTAATCATCGGAGCAGGTGGAGTTAGCCAAGTCGCAACCGTAAAATGTGCGATGAACTCGGACGTTTTTACAAATATCACCCTAGCAAGCCGCACAAAAAGCAAGTGCGACGCGATCGCTAAATTTATAAAAGATCGCCTTGGTGTGCAGATAAACACCGCGCAGATCGACGCTGACGACACGGTGGCCGTGGTGGAGCTCATCAAGCAAACAAAGGCTGATCTGCTTCTAAACGTCGCGCTACCATATCAAGACCTAACCCTTATGGATGCTTGCGTAAAGGCTGGCATACCTTACATCGACACCGCAAACTACGAGCACCCAGACACCGCAAAATTTGAGTACAAGCTTCAGTGGGCAAAGGATAGTGACTTCAAAAATGCTAGCACCATGGCGCTTCTTGGCTCTGGCTTTGACCCAGGCGTGACAAACGTATTTTGTGCCTATGCACAGCAAAATTTATTTGACGAGATCCACGAGATCGACATCCTAGACTGCAACGCTGGCGATCACGGATATCCATTTGCGACAAATTTCAACCCAGAGATAAATTTACGTGAAGTTAGCGCAAATGGCCGCTACTGGGAGGCTGGCAAGTGGATCGAGACAAAGCCTATGCAGATAATGTTTAAGTGGGACTACCCAAAAGTAGGCGTCAAAGATAGCTATCTACTCTATCACGAGGAGCTAGAAAGCTTGGTAAAAAACATCAAAGGACTAAAGAGAATCCGCTTTTTCATGACCTTTGGACAAAGCTACCTAACCCACATGAAGTGCCTAGAAAACGTCGGCATGCTACGCATCGACGAGGTCGAGCATAACGGCATGAAAATCGTGCCGATCCAGTTTTTAAAGACGCTTTTGCCTGACCCTGCAAGCCTTGGCCCTCGCACAAAAGGCAAAACAAACATCGGCTGCGTGATACGTGGGCTAAAAGATGGCAAAGAGCGCCAAGTCTATATCTACAACGTCTGCGACCACGAGGCTTGCTACGCCGAGACAGGCGCGCAGGCTGTTAGCTACACCACAGGCGTGCCAGCGATGATCGGCTCGCTAATGGTCGCAAAAGGCATCTGGAGTGGCAAAGGCGTCTTTAACATGGAGAATTTCGACGCAAAACCTTTCATGGACGAGCTAAATAAGCAGGGGCTGCCGTGGGAGGTAATCGAAATGAAGCCAGGAGAGAGATACGAAGTTTAAATTTTAGACTCTTTAGGCTTGTCTTTTTCTACTTATACTTCGTTGGTTTTAAATTTTGCTCGGTCATTACCCACTCGGTAACTCCCGTCACAAAATTTAAAACCGCCTTGTCTAAGCGAAAAATACTTTGCCTAAATTTATTAAATTTAATACCTTGAAAGACTATCTGTTTAGTCTTGGGATGAAAATTTCTTCGCCTCTGCTAGCAGTTGCGACCCTTGGGGATGCAAAGCCCAAAATCCATCTCACGATACTTCGTCAGAGACCTTGCTGCATTTAAATTTAATAACACACTAAATCGAATTTCGCCTCGTCTAAGCGAAAAATACTTCGCCTAAATTTATTAAATTTAACCACTAAATTTTATCTCTCCTTTTTGGTTGCAAGCTATTTTTCACAACTCTTTTACAAATTTTCAAATATAATAAAGCCAAAATTTAAAAGGAAATTTCGGTGCTAACGATAGAAATTTTATATATTTTGGTAGCAGCTCTTACGCTTGTTTGCGTTATCTTGGCAGCTTTTTTGATAAGTGCAAATTTGAAAAATACAAAGCAAAGAGAAGCTTTGGAAAATTTACAAGATGAGCTAAAAGATAGTGAGCGGCTAAATATCGAGCAAAGAGCAAAGCTTGAAGCAAATAGTGACAAGATAAATGAGCTAGCTAAAAATTTAGACGAGTATAAAATTTCACTCAAGCAAAAAGATGAAAAAGAGGACGAGCTAGAGCGCGAGCTAAGGCGTCTAAACGAGGAGCTTGGCAGCCAGACAAAGATGGCTGAGATGGCAAAGACGCTATCTTTAAATTTGCAAAACGAGCTTGGCGCAAAAGAGGATGAGCTAAAAAGATCAAACGAGAGTGAAAACGAGCTAAAACGCGCTATCGTCGCACTAAAAAGCGAGATCGAGGCCAAAGAAAACATCCTAAGATCGCAAGAAGAGAATTTAAAAAAGGTGAAAAATGAGCTAAATTTAGAGTTTGCAAACCTTGCAAATAAGATATTTGAAGAAAAAAGTGCAAATTTCTCAAAAAACAGCAAAGAGTCGCTTGAGCTCTTGCTAACGCCACTTGGAGAGAAGATAACAAGCTTTGAAAAGAGGGTAAATGACGCCCACAGCGACTCGCAAAAGAGCGCAGGCGAGCTTAGTGCGCAGCTAAAAGAGGTGGTCGAGCTTGGCAAAAATATGTCAAAAGAGGCAAACTCACTAAGCACGGCGCTAAAAGGCAGCAACAAGGTCCTTGGCAACTGGGGCGAGATGCAGCTTGAGCGCACACTAGAGGCTGCGGGGCTAGAAAAAGGCACGCACTACACTACGCAAGAGAGTTTTGACGTGAGCGGCAAGAAGCTCATACCTGACTTTGTCATAAATTTCCCAGACGACAAACAGATGATAATAGACAGCAAAGTCTCACTCCATGCCTATGAAAAAGCTGTCGCTGCGGCTGACCTGGCCCAGAGCAAAATCGCTCTTGGCGAGCATATCGCCTCAATAAAAAAACACATCGACGAGCTAGCTAAAAAAGACTACTCGTCGCTTGTAAAAAGCCCTGATTTTGTGCTGATGTTTGTGCCAGTTGAGCCGGCATTTTTGGAGGCTTTGAAATTTGATCCAAATTTGTTTAACTACGGCTATGAGAAAAAAGTGGTGTTAGTCTCGCACACGACGCTCATGCCGCTACTTCGTGTGGTGGCAAATTTATGGCGTATGGAAAATGGCAACAAAGAGGCGAAGGAAATTTTAAAAAGCGCAAATGAAATTTATGAGAAATTTTGCACCGTCGCTGAGAAGCTAAATAGGCTTGGAAACTCGGTGAGATCGGTAAATGATAACTTCAACGAGGTCGTTAAAAGCGTGAGCGGACAAGGTGGGCTTGATAGCAGGCTGGAGAAATTTAAAAAGATCGCTATAAATCCCAAAGATACGCAGGTAAAAGAGCTTGAAGCAAGACCTAGAGAGATCTTGCTAGCTAGCTCTAAAGAGTAAATTTGGAGCTTTTAAATTTAGTGATGCATGTGCATATTAGTTGAGTTATCATCACTCATATTTTGCATCATCTTGTGGTGATCGTGCATTGGCATATCTGCTGGCATGTTCATTGGCATATCCATCGCACCGTTTTCAGCCTTGTAGCCAGTTATGGTAGGATCAACCATGCCAAATATCATTGCGACGTGTGCGACGATCAAGAAGAATATGAGTAGGCAAAAGTGAAGCTTTAGCTTTGCCTTTTCGCTTGCGTTTTTGTAGATCAAATTTAGCTCTAAAAGTGCGATGCCAAGAAGTGGGATGACGCCGATGAGATATGAGTAGATAGCGATGACATCGGCATATCCGCGCCATTTTATACTTGGATAAATTTTTGCTAAAAAGTAGATCACAAGAGCTGTAAAATAGACCCCAAGTACTATGCCAACAAATTTGCTAACGGCCTTAAAGCCAGCATTTTTGCCGCTATCCATGCGATACATCGTAAAAAACTCCATCGCCACTAAAAGCTCCGTAAGCCCTACAGGTATCACCATGTAGAGGATTAGATTGTAGGGTTGATCGAGCGATAAAAGCTCCATGTAGTGTGTCATTACCATTGTAAATCCTTTGTAAAAATTTAAAGAAATTTACTACCAAAGGGCTAAGATAGTTAAAAAATATCAAGAATAGTTGCAAAAATTAAGCGAATGTTAAATTTACTCCTAGCTAGACTAAGAGTAAATTTAAGCTAGTCTTTAAACTCGTGTGAGATGACTGGGGAGAATTCCTCCCAGTGAAGCTTGGTTTTGATTGTTGGCATCTTGCTTTGAAATGGCTCTTTTTTAAGTGCTATCATGGCGACGCTATCGCCTTGTGGCTTGGCTGGTGCCTCTAGGCTTAAAACAGCTCTTTCAAGCTCGATGAAGTCTTTTAAGATGATCGCGTAAGAGTGGAAGAAATTTGCATTTTTATGAGCTAAAAGTAGCGAGCCAAACTCATCTACAAATAAATTTAAAGTCTCGCCAAAAAGCTTGTCGCTGATATTTTTTGCATCGTTAAATTCGTCATTTAAAAACGTAGCCATCGCTAAAAATATAAAGCCAACGTAGTCCTCGCTGTCTTTGCAAAGCTCCTTATCACGCCTATATGGGCTAAGGTTTAGGCAGTGTATCACCCTAAGTCTAGCCGCGCCGTTGTCTCTGCCCTCTTCATAAAAAGAGGCGCTTAAAGGGATATTTGTAAAGCCAAAAAGAACCTCATTTTGCTCATTTACAAGCTCTTTAAAGCTAAATTCTTCTAAATTTGCAAATGCCTCTGCGCTCTGCTCGCTCAAAGGATTTTGTGCTAGGTAGCTTAGCTGCTCTCTCCACCTTGCAAATTTCTCATCGCTCGTGTGAAAAAATAGCGGATAAGCTAAAAATTCGTAAAAATATGCCCTTGCTTTTGTGATGTTCTTATCCATTTAATAAATCCTCTCTCATCGCGTTTAGTTGGGCTTGCACCATGATCTTTGCCTTGCAGTCAGCACAGCAGTAAAGTGACTTGATCTTGGCTCTGTCGTTACCAAATCTTGGCTGCATGATCGCTGCGATCTTCTCGACCGCCTTTTTAGTCGCAAACTCTTTTCCGCACTCCACGCAAGCAAAAAGCTCATCATGTGCAAGCTCGCTATAAACGAAGCTCTCAGGCTTAAGTGCTAGCTTGCCAACCTCAAGTGAGATAGTGTTTTTCTCAGCGCAGCTTAGCTCGCAGTAGCCACAGGCGGTACAGACGCTTGGGTTAAATAAAATCGAATTTGTCTTCTTATCAGCCACCAAGGCGCTTACGTTACAAGCGCCAACACAGCTAAGGCAGAGCGTGCAAGTTTCAGCGTTTATCGCAACCTCGCCATATCTTATCATCTCGCCACTTTTTACCACGCCAAGATCATCACCACCCACGATAAACTCAAGCCTTTTGGCAAAAATTTCTCTCTTTGGTAGCGCATATTCGTTAATTGAGTGCTGAGAGCCAGCTATTAGTTTAGCTTTTTTAAGTGCGATTTCAAGCTCAGCCTTGTCTTTTGCGTGGTGTATCGCTTGCTCTTTAAATTTAAGCTCATAAATTTGATTTAAGATGCTAATGGCGTCCTTTTCGCCCTTGCCAAGGCTCTTGCTATATAAAATCACACTCGCGCCACTTTCTTGAAGAAGCGTCAAAAAGTGCGTTTGGCTTAGCAGATGTGGGGCTAGGATGACAAAAGGTAGGACATTTTGCGGTAGACTCACGTTAAGCTCTTCTAAATTTATCTCTTCAGATACGATGAGAGCGATCTTATCTTTGTAAAGCTTAGCGATAGTGGCAAACGAGCTTTGTGGCATGAGCGTTGAGTCTAGTGAGCCGCTAGGGCAGACGCTGATGCAGTTTCCGCAGTTTGTGCAATCTATCGCTGAAAAGACAAGGTGCTTTGTCTCGTCCTCTTTTAAGATAGCAACCGTTGGGCAAACCTCGGCGCAACGACCGCAAATTTCAGTCCTGCGCTCGTGATACTGGCAGATTGATGAGTCGTATTGAGTAAAGCTTTTGTATCTAAATTTTGGGCTTTTTGCGTTTAAAATTTCAAGCACTTTTTCATCTTTTAGCCCTGAAATTTCATAGCAGCCGCTTTGCTTTAGCATATAATCCCTTGCGTTTTCAACTAAGAAAAAGTCGCAATCAACCTCAAACTCATCATCAGCTCTAAGCACCAAAACGCTTAGCTCACCAGCTGCGCCATATATAAATTTAACCTCAAAGTGCGTGAGCTCGATCACTTTGTAGCTATTTTCTTTTAGTAAATTTGCTAGCTCCTCGCGGCCTGAGTTGCTTACTATGACAACATTTTTGCCGACCTCTTTTTCGTAATCCACATCCTTTGCCATGTCAAAGGCGCTCGCTCTTGCCTCGTATAGCAAAAGTGTGTTTTTGGCTTTTTCTAAGACGCTTGCGGTGGTATTTTTAAGGTAGAAATTTATCTCAGGTGCGATGATGTTTGCTTTTAGCTTTGGAGAGTTTGAGACTAGATAGTCGCCATTTTCGTTGTTGATCTCTATCTGCTCATTTAGCATCAAAGCATCGTCAAAATCGTTATAAAAGCCAAATTCTTTCATTGTTTCTCCTATTATCAAAAACGGGCTTATTCTAATATTAATGGGATTAATAGACTCTGAAATTTATATCCTCCTTTTTGCTCTAAGTTTTAATTTATAATATTTTTATGTTAAAATCACGCCTTGGTAAAACTAACTTACTAGGAGCGCAAATTGAACGATTTAAGAAATATCCCACAAGTTGATAAGATCATAAAAAACGAAGCATTTTTGGGGTTTGATACGAGTTTAGTCACTATGCTTGCAAGGCAAATTTTAGATGAAGTTAGAGCTAAAATTTTAAATGAAAATGCAAGCTTTGAGAGCGAAGAGATAATAAATTTGATCCTAAATGAGTACTATAAATTTAATGAAGCTAGCCTTCAAAGAGTGCTAAATTTAACCGGTGTCACCATACATACAAACCTCGCTAGAAGCGTTATCGATAAAGAAATTTTAAAGCGGGCGACGCCTGTTATCACAGGGTACTCAAACTTAGAGTACAACCTAAAAACAGGCAGCCGCGGCAATAGATACGACTACGTTGGCTCGCTAATAGCAAGGGCTTTTGGCTTTGAAGACGCCATTGTTGTAAATAATAACGCAAGCGCTGTATTTTTGGTGTTAAACACCTTTGCAAAGGGCAGAGAAGTGGTCGTTAGTAGAGGCGAGCTAGTCGAGATCGGCGGTAGTTTTAGGGTGCCAGAGGTGATGGCAAACGCAGGATGCATCTTAAAAGAGGTCGGCACTACAAACAAGACTAGGCTAAAAGACTACGAAGAGGCAATTAATGAAAATACGGCGATGCTTGTGAAGGTTCATAGATCAAATTTTGACATCGTTGGCTTTAGCGAAGAGACCGCGGCAAATGAGCTTAGCGAGCTAGCAAGCAGGCAAAATTTGATAGATTATTTTGATCTTGGCAGTGGATTTTACGGAAATTTGCCTTTTAACTTAGACAAAAATGAGCCAGATCTAAAAAATTTAAAAGATGTTTCACTAGTTAGCTTTAGCGGTGATAAGCTGCTTGGCGCGGTGCAGTGTGGCATCATCGTTGGCAAAAAAGAGCTCATCGCAAAGCTTAGGAAAAACCAGCTTTTAAGGATGCTTCGCGTCGATAAAGTGATCATCTCGCTTTTGGCTGAGAGCATGAAAGCCTATCTAAACAAAGAATTTGAGCTAATCACAACGCAAAAACTGCTTCACAAAAGTGTAAAAGAGCTTGAAAACTTGGCAAATTTTATAAATAAAAGCCTAAAAACTCCGCTTGAAATAGTGCGAACTTCTACCTTTGTAGGAGGTGGGGCGATGCCAAATAAAAAGATCCCAAGCGTGGCTTTGGCATTTGGCGGCGGTGACGCAAATTTAAACGAGCTAAAATTTAGGCAAAAAAAGGTGATCGGACGCATAGAAAATGACAAATTTATGCTAGATCTTAGATCGCTTCTTGATGATGACGTAGAGACGCTAATAAAAATAATAAATGAAACGGAAGAAAAATGAGTTTAATAATAGGAACAGCAGGCCATATCGACCACGGAAAAACCGCGCTTATAAAGGAGTTAAACGGCTTTGAGGGGGACAATCTTGAGGAGGAGAAAAAGCGTGGTATAACGATCGATCTAAGCTTTTCAAATTTAAGTAAAAATGATGAGAATATCGCATTTATCGATGTGCCAGGGCATGAAAATCTCATAAAAACGATGATAAGTGGCGCGTATGGCTTTGACGCGTGCTTGTTTGTGGTGGCGGCAAATGACGGGCTTATGCCTCAAAGCTTGGAGCACCTTGAAATTTTAAATCTTCTTGGCGTGAAATCTATAATCGTAGCGCTTACAAAGTGCGATCTCGTGGATGAGGCCACCATAAATTTAAGAAAAAAAGAGATAAGAGATGAAATTTCTAAATTTAAAAACCTGCAAATTTTAGAAATTTTCGCCGTTAGCATAAAGGATAAGGCGAGCATCGATGAGCTTAGAAACTACCTCTTTACGCTAAGAGCCAAAAAGCGCGATGAGGAGGGCGTTTTTAGATACTACATCGATAGGGTGTTTAGCCTAAAAGGTATCGGAAATGTCGTAACTGGCACCGTTATAGAGGGAAGCGTTAGTAAAAACGAGAAGCTTTTTAACTACGACGCTGGCAAAGAGGTGCTAGTAAGAAGCGTGCAAAGCCACGATAAATTCGTTGATAGCGCCGGAGTTAGCAGCCGCGTGGCGCTTAATCTAACTGGCATAGAGCTTAGCGAGCTAAAAAAGGGTCAGCTACTTAGCAAAAAGGGCTTTTTTAGGGGATTTAGAGAGGTTGATGCGGTCGTAACTGCTAAAAATCTCATCCACTCTCAAAGCGTGACATTTTGCGTGGGCGCTAAAAACGTGCCTGCAAAGGTGCTAATACTAAGCCAAAAAGATGATAGCTACTTTGTGAGCTTTAAATTTCAAAGCGATATGTTTTTGAAATTTGACGAGGCCTTTGTTCTCATCTCAGATGCGCGCGTGATAGGCGGTGGTAGAGTGCTAAACCCTGTGCTTGAGCCACTAAAAAAGGCTGGTAAAATTCTCTTTTTAGCCTCGCTTTTAAAGCATGATTTTGTTGAAGCTTTTTCTATCTTAAAAGAAGCTCACAAAAATGGCTTTGGCATCATCTCTTCTTACCAAAGATTTGGTCTAAATCACGAAGAAGCTGTAGCCGTGGCCAAAAAAGTCTCAAACGTCTTTGTCGATGAAAAGGCTTTAAATATCTACGATCTAAGCGCGGTTGAGCGGATAAAATCAGCCATTAAATTTATGATAGAAAAGAATGAATTCGCTGTCTTTTCAGCTCAAAGTATCAGCCTAAAACTTGCTTGGGCTAGCCAAAATTTAGCCCAAAAAGCGCTTGATGAACTTGAAAGTGCAAATTTGATCGCCAAAGATAGCGGTGTCTATACCAAAAAAGGCGTTGATCTTAGCAAACTAAAAGTTAGGCTTGAAGAGAAAATTTATGAAATTTTAGAAAGTGGCAAGCTAGCCCCAACGGCGCCATATAATATATATGATGAGTTAGAGATCGATAGAGTTAGTGGCGACAATGCCCTTAAAAAACTTACTGCAATGGGCATGGTCATAAGGCTGGAGCATAACCTTTTCATCACTAGAAATTCACTAAAAATGGCACTTGATAAACTAAGAGAGATCATAAAAAATCAAGGCTTTGTAAATGTCACAAACGCGAAGGATGCGCTAAATTTAAGTAGAAAATATGTAATCGCCTACCTCGAGCAGCTCGATCTTGAGAGTGACATAATGAAGCAAGGAAATGATAGAGTTTTTCGCAGTTAGTATTCATTTACAAAAAGCAAATATAATCCGCCAAATTTTTAAAAAGGATAAAAATGAAAAAAGTGATCTTAGCCTCAGTCATCGCGGCAACTAGCCTAATGGCAGCAAGCGATAAGCAAATAGAGGACTTCTACTCTCAAATGGTTGATAGCAGCGTAAAAGTAAAGGTAGCCGATCGTCACAAAGTGGCAGGCGACATCGAAGCTGTCGTGGTAAAACTAAGCAAAGATGGCAACTCACAAGATGAGATCGTTTTTACAAAAGGTGACTTCATCTTCCCAGACGTGATCGATCTAAAAGAGCAAAAATCATACCTCGCTGAAGTGAAAAAAGAGGTCATCGCAAAGGGAATTTCTAAAATTTATAAAGATGAGGACAAGGCAAACATCATCGTTCTTGGTAGCGACCCTAAAAAGCCAACTATCATAATGTTTTCAGACCCTGAGTGCCCATACTGCAGAGCTGAGCTAGCAAAGATCGAGACAACGCTAAAAGATAGCAACGTTGAGATCGTCCTAACTCCAGTGCATGATGTCTCATCACTTCAAAAAAGCTCGCTAATCTACAAAGATGCAAAAGCTGCTAAGAGCGACAGTGACAAGGTTAAAATTTTAAGAAAATACTACGCTGAAGACTACAATGTAGATGATAAGAGCGTTAGCAAAGATGATGTCGCAAAGATCGACAATCTGCGCAAAAAATACTTTGCAGCTGGCGTTAGATCAGTGCCATTTATCGTAAATAAAAGCGATCTAAAATAACATTTTCTAGGGAGCTCTCCCTAGAATTTCTACTACAAATAAATTTCATAAATTTAAAGTATATTTAACTATATTTTTAATAAATACTTAACATTCTTAATTAAACTTTTATATTTACTTTGCTTAACTTAGAAATATGCTAAATTTACATAGTTTAACTTTAGGGTGCTAAAATGCCCTTAAATAGGCTATTTGCGATATTTTAGAAATTCTAAATATGCAAATTTTACAAATTATTGAACCAAATTTCTCAAAAAATTTTGAGGCATAAGGAGGAAAAATGCAAGGATCAAGAAGAGATTTTCTCAAAAAATCTCTAAAAGTCGGTGCTGCCGGCGGAGTACTCGCAGTCTCAGCCGTAGCAAAAGTGACTAGTGATGACTTGGCTCCTGATGACAATGGCGTTGTCGTAGGCAAGTCAAACAAAAAAGAGGTGCTTTATAAAAAAAGCAAAAACTGGGAAACCTACTATAAAATCGCATACTAAGGGAGAAAACCATGAGTGATGCACGTATAGGAAGACGTTCATTTTTAAAGCTAGCCGCACTAGGTGCTGGCACCACAATGGCTTTTGGACAAAATGATACGATAAGACACGCTAGCGCAGAGGAGATAAAAGATCCTTTCCCTGGCTCAAAAAAGGTTAGAACTATTTGTTCTATTTGCTCAGCAGGCTGTGGTATCGAGGCTGAGGTACAAGATGGTGTTTGGGTTCGTCAAGATATGGCGATGTTTCACCCGATATCTCAAGGCTCACACTGCTCAAAAGGTATCGATCAGATCGACCTTACACACAGCAAACAACGCATCAAATATCCTATGAAAAAGGTTGATGGCAAATGGCAGAGAATTTCATGGGATCAAGCTGTAAATGAGATCGGCGATAAGATGCTTCAGATCCGCAAAGAAGATGGCCCTGATAGTGTTGTTTTCTTAGGTTCTGCTAAATTTAACAACGAGCAAGCATATTACTTTAGAAAATTTGCTGCGTTTTGGGGCACAAACAGCAACGACCACGTAGCAAGAATTTGACATAGCGCAACAGTCGCCGGTGTGGCGAATACTTGGGGTTATGGCGCGATGACAAACCACTTTGGAGATATGGCTGCAAATTCAAAATGTATATTTATAATAGGTGCAAACCCAGCTGTGGCAAACCCAGTTGGCGGCATGAAGCACACTTTGCAAGCAAAAGATAGAAACAACGCAAAAGTGATCGTAGCTGATCCAAACTTTACAAAATCAGCTGCACACGCTGACCTTTATCTAAGACAAAGATCAGGCACTGATATAGCACTTGTTTATGGCCTTATCCACATCATCTTAAAAAATGGCTGGGAAGATAAAGAATTTATAAAAAATAGAACTTATGGTATAGACGAGATAGCAAAAGAGGCTGAGCACTGGACACCAGAGGTTACATCTGATGTTACTGGCGTGCCAGTTGATAAGCTAATGGAAGCTGCAAATATCCTAGCTCACACAAAACCAGGCACTGTTGTTTGGGCGCTTGGTATCACTCAGCACTCAGTTGGTAGCTCAAATACTAGAATTTTACCTATCCTTCAACTAATCCTAGGCAACATGGGCAAACCAGGCGGTGGCTGTAACATCATCCGTGGTCACGACAACGTTCAAGGCTCAACCGATATGTGTAACCTCTCAGACAGCTTGCCGATGTATTACGGACTAACTGACGCGGCTTGGAAGTATTACTGCCAAGGCTGGGGTGTTGATTATGACGAGTTTATCAAACGCTTTGCAGTCTCAACCAAAGAGCCAAAACAAGGCGGCACACCAGTTAAAAACACTGTTTTTGAAGAGTATTACTACCACGATCCTAAAAATCCAGAGGATAGAAACTGGAGAAATGAAAAGGGCTGGTCACTTTCAAAATGGTGGCAAGGCGTCTTAAAAGAGGAAAATACATTTAGCAGTGGTGCATTAAGGGTTCTTTGGGTGCAAGGAACTGGTCTTACATCTATGGCGCACCTAGCTAAAATTCAAGAAGCAGCTTCAAAACTAGATATGATCGTCGTAGCCGAGCCATTTGTAAATGAAATTTCTATCCTTTCAGATAGAAAAGATGGCGTTTATATCTTGCCGGTGGCAACTGCCTTTGAAAATGAAGGTCACTTAAACGCTACAAACCGCTCAGGTCAGTGGAGAACAAAAGTCGTTGATCCACTTTATGAAAGCAAGGGCGATCACGAAGTAATGTTTGCATTTGCTAAGAAATTTGGCTTTTACGATGAGTATGTAAAAGGCATGAAGATGGCTGTTGTAGATAGAGAGCTAAAACAAGTCAAAGATGACTTTGTATGGCCAGATGATGCGACAAATGAGATAGCAAGGGTTGGAAATTCTATCGGTTATGGCGGCAGAACTGCTGAGATGTTTAGACGTCACCAAGCAAACTGGGATAAATTTGACCCAGATACGCTAATAGGTCTTGGCGGCGAGGTAAAAGGTGAGTACTACGGCAAGCCGTGGCCAGCATGGGATGAAAAACACCCTGGCACACCGATACTTTACGATATGAGCAAGTCTTATGCTGAGGGCGGTTCTGGCTTTAGAAACCGTTTTGGCTTAGAGCATAACGGCGTTAGCCAGCTAGCTAGCGAAGAGAGCACACTTGTTGGCTCAGCCATAAAAGGTGGCTACCCACAAATCACAAGAGATAATATAGAAAAAGTCCTAGGCATCACTCTAACAGAAGAAGAGAAAGCTAAGATCGGACCAAGCTGGAGCATGGACTACAGCGGTATCATCTTAGAAAAATGCCGTGAAAAAGGGGTCGTGCCGTATGGCAACGCAAGGGCTAGAGCTATCGTTTGGGAATTCCTTGATCCTATCCCAAAACATAGAGAGCCTATCCACTCACCACGCTGGGATCTTGTCCAAAAGTATCCGACATTTGATGATCAAGCTAGAAATTTCCGTGTTTCTACTAAATTTAAGTCAGAGCAACAAGCAAAAGACTGGTCAAAAGAGTTCCCTATCGTATTTAGTACGCAACGCGTCGTAAATTTAAGTGGTGCGGGAATGATCGAAAGAACAAGTAAATACCTCTCAGCTATCACACCTGAGATGTTTGCTAACGTTCACCCTGAGCTTGCTTTAAAATACGGCATAAAAGATCGCGATATGATGTGGATCCACAGCCCACAAGGCACGAAGATCAAAGTAAGGTGCTATCACAGCTATATGGTAACTCCAGATAGAATTTGTATGCCTTACAACTTCGCTGGCGTTATGCAAGGTGTCGATCTCTCAGCTCGCTACCCAGAGGGCACCAAGCCTTATGTTATCGGCGAGAGCTTTAACACAGTTACTAACTACGGATTTGACCCTGTTACTCAAATTTCAGAATTTAACGCAGGTCTTTGCCGCATAGAAAAAGCTGAAGAGAATACCTTTAAAACATCGTTTTATCACGAGTATGGCGAGAGAGACGCCTTAGGTAAAGAGTAAGGAGAGAAAAATGGCAAGAATGAAATTTTTTGTAGATACTAATAGATGTATCAGCTGCTATGGATGTCAAGTCGCTTGCTCTTCTGCTCACGAGCTTCCGGTTGGAATTTATAGAAGAAAGGTTATCACACTTCACGATGGTATCGAGGGCAAAGAGGTTTCAACTACTATCGCATGCCAGCACTGCACCGACGCGCCTTGCGAGCAAGTTTGCCCGGTTGATTGTTTCTACATTAGAGCTGATGGCATCGTGCTTCACGATAAAAACAAGTGCATAGGCTGTGGATACTGCCTATATGCTTGCCCATTTGGTGCGCCGCAGTTCCCTAAAGACGGGGCATTTGGCGTAAAAGGCGTAATGGATAAATGCACTATGTGTGCAGGTGGTCCAGAGCCAACTAACTCACACGAGGAGAGAGAGCTTTACGGTCAAAACAGAATGGCTGAGGGCAAAGTGCCTATGTGTGCGGCTATCTGCTCTACAAACGCGCTTTTAGTTGGCGACGCTGCTGAGGTTTCAAATGTATATCGCAAACGCGTCATGCTAAGAAATACAGGACTAAACGTATAACACTAAGGAGGGCGCTTGCTCTCCTTTTAAATTTATAAAATTTAAATTATTTTTATGATTTTTATAATCTAAAATTTCATCAATAATTTTCTTTACCTATTAAAATTATCAAAAATATATAACTTTTTTATCTCGATATGAAATTTTTGATCTAACCCTCTAAAGCCCTAAATTTACGTAAAGTTGATTATTAGATTGTAAAAAATATTATTTATGCTTTCAAATTACATTCTTTTATGATAATCGTTTTTATTTTAATCAAAGTAAAGCATTGGTAATATTTCACTTTAAAATAATCTCACAGGTGGTTTAATTAATGAATAAAATTTTTAAATTTATGCTTATCATGCTACTGCCTATCTGGCTTGTGGCAAAAAATGACGACTACACACAAGTCGCAGCTCAGATAAAAGAGTCATTACAAAAAGTAATAACAGAGTATAGAGCTGGCAACGTCGAGCAAGCAGTTAGCGATACTCAAAATGCTTATTTTGGTCTGTTTGAAGATGTCGAAGCTGGCATCAGAATAAACTTAGGTCAGAAAAAAGCTTACTCTATGGAGAAGCAGTTTGGCGAGATCAGAAAGGCGATAAAAGCTGGCGAAGCACCAGATGATGTGCAAAAAAGAATAGATCAGATAAATAGCGAAATCGCTGAAGTTTTGCCAGTTATTTTAAATGGACATAAGCTTGTTGGTGAGTATTCAGACAGCCCAGCACAAGCTGCTACAAGTGGCGGCTATGACACTTCTAAATTTATCCCTGAGTGGAAGGTGGCATTTGAAAATTTATCAGCTACTCTAGATAAAGCTATATCTAGCTACGAGGGCGATAAACAAGATGATGCTAAAAATTCTATCCAAGATGCTAAATTTAATGATTATAGAAACACTCAACTTGAAATCGCTGTTCGCCAATATATAGAAAATGGTAAAAGCATAGATGCTGACATCCAAAGAAAGATGGGTGAAGCGATCAGTGGCATCGCAAATGGCATAACAAAAGATGATTTTAAAACAAAGCTAGAAGAGATCAAAAAACTAGCTTATGATGCCGTTTCAAAACTCCCAGCTGAGACAGTAAAACTAGCAAAAGTTGATATGAGCAGTGCAGCATCTAGCGATAGCAGCGAAGATAGTGGCACAGACTACACTCAAACTGTTAAAAACATAAATGACAAAATTCAAGCAGCCATCGCGCTTTACAAAGGCGGCAATAGCGCTAAAGCTATGGGCGATATCCAAGACATCTACTTTGATGAGTTTGAAGGTAGCGGCATGGAGAACAAAGTAGGTGCGATAGATGTAAATTTAAAAACAGCTATCGAAGCTACATTTGGCAACCTTGTAGCCCTTATGAAATCAGGTGCAGACGAAAAAACACTTGAAGAGAGTGCAAGCAAGATGTCATCTCAGCTAGCAGCTGCACTTGAGAAAACTAGCGGTTCAAGCTCACCTTGGACGCTATTTATCTGGGCTCTAACTATCATCTTAAGAGAGGGTTTTGAGGCTCTTATAATCGTTGCAGCCGTCGTTGCATATCTTGTAAAAACTGGCAATGCAAAATCTATGGGCAAGGTCGTATATAGCTCAGTTGGCGTAGCTGTCATCTTAAGCTTTGTCATGGCTTGGATAATGAATGTCATCTTTGGCGAGGCAGCAGGTCAAAAAAGAGAGCTTATGGAAGGCATCACGATGCTTGTTGCTGTGGGACTTCTATTTTACGTTGGCTTCTGGCTTCTTTCAAATGCTGGTGCTAAAAAATGGAACGACTATATCAAATCTCACGTATCTGAGTCTATCTCAAGTGGCTCAAGCACGGCGCTTTGGTGGACTGTATTTTTAGCGGTATTTAGAGAGGGCGCTGAGACAGTGCTATTTTATCAAGCGCTTATCTTTGACGCAAAAGACTCAGCTGGCTACTCAATGATCGCAGCTGGCTTTGTCGTAGGCCTTATCGTTCTTTTGATAGTCTATTTCTTATTTAAAATTTTCGCTGTTAAAATTCCTATTAAGCAATTTTTTATATTTACATCAGCGATCATCTTTTACATGTCGATCGTCTTTGTTGGCAAGGGCGTTGGTGAGCTAGTTGAGGGCAAAATTTTCATCCCAACTATCATAAAAGGACTTAGCTTCCCTGACTGGATGAGAGACTGGCTAGGACTTATGCCATATTATGAGAGCTTAGTACCTCAAATCATTATGGTGCTTGCCCTAATTATAGGCATCGTTATCATGAAATCAAAACAAAATAAAAACTAATCTTATATAAAGGAGAGGATATGAATAAAATTCTTAGTTCAGCTCTAGCACTTAGCCTAGCAGCTGGTTTTGCACTTGCTGGAGAACACCCAATCGGCGAGCCTGTAGAGGCTAATGGCATGGAGATAGCTGCAGTTTATCTTGAGCCAATCGACATGGAGCCAAAAGGCGTTGATCTAGCTCCAAGCTTGGCTGACCTTCACTTAGAGGCTGACATCCACGCTATAAAAGGCAACAAAAACGGCTTTGGCGAAGGCGAGTGGATCCCATACCTAAAGATCAACTATGAGCTAAAAAACCTTGATAATGGTAAAACTAAAAAAGGTACATTTATGCCAATGGTTGCAAGCGATGGCCCACACTACGGCGCTAACGTAAAAATGGATACAGGTGTTGGTAACTATGAGCTTAAATTCCACATTGACAATCCAGAAAAACAAGGCTTTGGTCGCCACGCTGACAAAGAGACTGGTGTTGGTAAATGGTTTGAGCCTTTCACAACAACTTATAAATTTCAATGGACAGGTGGTCCTGTTAAATAATCACTTTGGGGCGTTCTCGCCCCTTTTTAAAAATTCTCATAGGGTTTAGTTATGTCAATTTACTTCTATCAGGTCTTTTTAGCCCTCCTTGGATTTACGCTTTTTGCTGCCTTAAATAACAATGGCAAAAGTTTAAAAACGGTCTTTTTACCATCATTTCTTGGCGTTGTTGCTGGTGTGCTTATCTTTAAAGCTGCTCGTCATGCGCTTGTTGATGACCAGTTTAAAATTTTCATCGATTCAGTGACACTGGTTTTTCTACTAATTAGCATTTTATGGATATTTTTCGAGCTTAAGATAGCAAAAATCGTAACATTTTTTATTTTAGGCATCGGCTTTGGCTTTGGTTATAGCTCAAGTAGCGCATTGTTCCCGCTATTTGGCGGCGAGCTGCTTGACACGCTTTCAGTTATTAGCTTCTTTTTGATGATCTTTGCGATGATCTTGATGCTGTTTTTATTTTTCTTTATTTCAAATTTAAAAGCTAGCATCCCATCATTAGTAGCTAAAATTTTAGCTCTTATCACATTAGTCTTTTTATTAGTTGATAGAAGCTCACAAACTGCACTTGAGCTTTTACGTGCAGGCGCTTTAAAGATAAGTAGCGAGCTAAATTCTCAAATTTTATCTATCAGTGCAAAAGGCATTTATGTCACAGAATTTAGTGCCTATTTTTACATAGTAGTGATCCTACTTTTATGCATCATCGCACTTTGCTTTATGCCAAAAAGTATCGACAAGAGCACATTTGGCTCTATCAAATACCGCTTTACAAAAGCCATTAGAGAAAATGTCTTTGACAATGCAAAATTTGCATTTTGCAGCGTTTTAATAGCGCTTGGATTTTCACTTTATTTTGATCTTTACGCATCTCGCCCACCTCAAATTTCAGAGCCGGTCTTGGTTGAGCCAGTGGGAGATAAATTTATATTTGATGTTGATATGTTAAAAGATAATGAACTTCACAGATTTGCCTACATCACAGATGAGGGCAAGCAGATAAGATTTTTCTTGCTAAACCGCTTTAGCGACCGCCCATCTCCAGTCATCGTCTTTGACTCGTGCATGATCTGCGGCGACATGGGCTATATCAAGAAAGGAAACGACCTTATCTGCATCTCTTGTAACGTCAGAATTTTCTTGCCGTCAGTTGGTAAAGAGGGCGGTTGTAACCCAATCCCTATGGCATTTACCTTTGATGGTAAAAATATCATAGTTGATTACAAAACGATCGTCGCAGGGGCAAACTACTTTAGCAAGGTCGTCGAAAAGATGGTGCTTGACCCAGTTAGTCGCAAAAAGGTGAGCAATCTTGATTCAAGATCATATTTATACTACGGACGCACATATTTCTTTGAGAGCAACGAAACTCAGGCGAAATTTGAAGCAAATCCAGAAAAATATGTAGAAACAAATGGAACGTTAAAATGAAAAATATGCAACTAAGAATGATAAAAAGCTCGATCACGGGCTCAAAGGTGCAAAAGACGATGGCGTTTATCACCATCTTGCTAGCTGCTCTTTTGATAGCTTGCATGCTAAATATCACGCTTAAAATAGGCGATCAAGTGGCAAGCGAGCTTAGAGGATATGGCTCAAATATCGTCGTTTTACCACGCGGTGAGAGCCTAAGCATCGAGATCGAGGGTAAAAATTTCACCCCACTAAAATCACAAAATTTACTCCCAGAGGCTGATCTTTATAAGATAAAAGAGATCTTTTGGAGAAATAATATCGTTGCCTTTGCGCCCTTTTTGGAGACAAAGGTCAAAGATGAAAAAGGTAATGAATTTAGCTTTGAGGGAACATATTTTGACAAAAATATCGGCTTAAAAGACGAGCCAGAATTTAGCACAGGCGTAAAGACACTTTATGGCTTTTGGGGAATTGAGGGGACTAAAAACTGGCCAAAAGATGAGAGCATGGATGAAATTTTAGTAGGAGATGAGCTTGCTAAGGCTAAAAATTTAAAAGTTGGCGACAAGCTTAGCCTTGTGGGCAAAAATGGCACAAGAGAGGTTAGTGTAGTTGGCATCTTAAAGGGTGCAGGCGACGAGACACATAAGCTAATAGGCTCGCTCAAACTCGCTGGCGATCTCTCAGGGCATCCTGGCTCATATACAAAAGCTGAAGTCTCAGCCATGACGATCCCAGAAAACGACCTATCGCTAAAAGCAAGAAGAAATTTAGACAACCTTGATAGCGCAGAGTATGATAAATGGTACTGCTCGGCTTATGCGGGATCGATCGCATTTCAGATAGAAGAGAATTTACCAAACGTTAGTGCAAAAGCAAGCCTTCAAGTAAGCGATGCGGAGAGTAATATCGTAAAGAAAATTCAAAGCCTAATGGGTATCGTTAGTATCATCGCCCTCGTGGTCTCAGCTATCGGCATAACGTCGCTAATGACAAGTGAAATTTATCGCCGTAAAAAAGAGATCGGCCTTTTAAAAGCCATAGGCGCAAGCAACTTTGAAATTTACGCTCTTTTTGCTAGTGAAAGCCTTGTAGTGGCATTTTTTGCTGGTATTACGGGAGCATTTTTAGGATACGCGCTAAGCTACGTGATGTCTTACATCATCTTTTCTCACGGCATCGGTATAGCGTGGATCGTGCTGCCAATAAGCGTGGCATTTGCCTTGCTCATCTCAGTCGTTGGCTCGCTAATGCCAATGAGAAACGTCATAAATTTACTACCTGCGGAGGTGCTATATGACCGCAAATAGCAAATTCTTTTACAATATAATCTACAAAAGCCTAAAAAATGGCTCATCAAGGGTTATGGTTATCGTCATCTCGATCTTGCTTGGAGCGTGCGTGTGTGGTGCCTTTGTAAACGTCTATCTTGACATCGACTCAAAGGTCTCACGCGAGCTAAAAACTTATGGTGCAAATATGATCTTTGCTCCAAAAGATATGGCGACAAGTGATGATATGAGCGAAAAAACTTATAATGAAATGATCGCTAAATTGCCAAAAGACAAGCTTCTTGGCGAGAGCGGTTATCTCTTTGCTCAGGCAAATATCGGTCCAACAAACGCTATCGTCATGGGGACAAAATTTAGCAATCTAAAAAAAGTTAAACCATTTTTAGATGTTAGAGATGGAACTATGATAAATGTTGATTTTGACGATAAAAACGTGCTAATAGGCGTCGATCTTGCTCGTCAAGCTGGCTTTAAAGCAGGCGATGATATAGAAATTCGTGCCATTGGCTCAAATGAGAGCATAAATGTAAAGATAAAAGGCGTAGTGGCAAGTGGCGACAAAGAAGACGCCCTTTTGATCACGTCGCTATCTTTGGCTCAGAAAATTTCAAACAAAGCTGGCAAGATAAACTATGCTGAAGCTGTTGTGCTTGGAAATTTTGACGAGATAACATCGCTTGCAAAGACTATTAGCAACGATGAAATAGTCGCAAAACCAGTGGCAAAGGTCTCAAAGTCTGAAGGCTACATCTTAGAAAAGATCAAGCTTCTAATGGCACTTGTGAGTCTCGTTATCTTACTCATTACTTCAATGTGCGTAAATACAACGCTTAGTGCTATCTTGCTCTCTCGATCACGTGAGATCGCACTTCTTAGAGCTATAGGTGCAAGCAAAAAAGATGTATTGAGGCTATTTGGCTTTGAGACATTTGTGACAGCGCTTATTTCAGCGTTAGTTGGAGCGTTTTTAGGTTATCTACTAGCTCAAATTTTAGGTTATGCGATATTTGATTCTAGTATTGATTTTAGAATTCTAAGCATCCCAGTAGCTGTGGTCATATCACTTCTTTTTGCAGCGATCGCAGCGTTTTACCCGATTAAGCGGGCACTTAATAACAAAATGGCAGATACACTAAGAGGAGAATGATATGCAAAATGCACTAGAACTTAAAAATATTTGTAAAATTTTTGGCGATGTAAAAGCACTTGATGATATAAGTTTTGAGGTTAAAAAGGGCGAGTGGGTCAGCGTCATGGGACCAAGCGGTAGCGGTAAGAGTACACTTGTAAATATCCTTTCTCTAATGGATACTCCAAGTAGTGGCGTATATATGCTTGGCGGCGATGATGCGAGCAATCTAAATGCCGATGATACGCTTAAATTTAGACGTGAAAAGATCGGACTTGTCTTTCAGCAGTTTCACCTAGTGCCATATCTTAGCGCGCTAGAAAACGTGATGATAGCACAGTATTATCACAGCTCAGTCGATGAGGAGGACGCTAAAAAAGCCCTTGAGGCAGTTGGCCTCTCTCACAGACTAACGCACAGACCAAGCCAACTAAGTGGTGGCGAGCAACAACGCCTTTGTATCGCACGCTCGCTCATAAATGACCCTGAAATTTTAATAGCAGACGAGCCAACTGGCAACCTTGATGAGGCAAATGAGAGGATCATACTTGATCTATTTTGTAAGCTAAGAAAAGAGGGCAAAACGATACTTCTAGTCACTCACAATCCAGATCTAGGCGAATATGGCGATAAGATCGTCTATCTAAGACACGGCAAACTAGAGAAAATTCGCACTATCGAAAATCCAAAGTTGCCAAATGCGATATAAAATTTTACTTTTATGTCTAGTCTCAGCCCTAGTTTTGGGCTGCGTCAAACAGTATGAGAAGCACCACATCACGCTAAACGACTCAAGTGGCATCGATACGCAGTTTTTTCCTACTGAGAAGCGCCTAAAGATAGGCGATAAGCCTTATATGCTCTTTTTCTTTGGCACGGACTGCGGAGTGTGCAAGGCTGCGATCCCTGATCTAAACGCACTTGAAAAAGAGTATGGCAAAGAGGTGCAGTTTATTGGCATTTTAGGACCTAGCAAGGGCTTTGATAAAGATATAGAGCTTTTAAAAGAGCACAATATCACCTTTAAAACTACAAGCGACAAGGTTTCGGTGGATTACTTCAGCAAAGCAGTTGGTGGCGTTATGGGCGTGCCAGTTATCTATTTTTTTGATAAAGATGGTAAGATGCGATCAAAATTTATCGGTCTTACACCAAAAAGTGTGCTTGAAGGTGCTATAAGATCGCTCTTATAGGAGTGAAAGATGAGAAATTTATTTTTATTTGTCTTGGCGGTTTTTTTTGTCGGATGTGCTAGCAGCACGCCAAATATCTCGGTCAAAACGAGCGATCCGATCTTTTTTACACTTGGTGAAGCAAACAAAAGCGTTTATGTAAATTTTAAAAATAGCGCGACTGGACAAGACGTAAATGCTGAAATTTTAAGCGAATTTGCAAAGGCTGGTTTTAGAAATGAGCCAAATATCAAAAATGCCGACTTCATCATACTTGGCGACGTGCAAAGCTTTTCTAGGACAACCAAAAGAGATCCTAGATTTTCAATGGGCATGGGATATGGCTTTGGCAGACCAAGTTTTGGCTTTGGTTACTCGATGTTTTTCCCATTTGACTATGATGACGATGATGACTTTAGCACAAACAGCTATGCTTACTACATGCAAGTAAGCGTGCTAGTGCGTCCAAAAGATGGTGGCGAGAAAGCGACAAACATCTCACTCATGCAAGCTGGCAGTGTCTATTCGCCAAGTTATATCTGGCCATTTTTCAAAGAGCGTCTAGCAAAACAGATCGTTAGCCTTTTTTATAACGTCTCACAAAGGTAGAGAAATTTAGCAAAATTTAAAAGGAGTTAAGATGCTAGTTGATGGAAGCTACGAAATTTTATCTTGTGATGATGTGGAGCTTGGCATCAAAAGAAGCTCTGCTTTATCCTTTTATGCCTGTTATGACGATGTCAAGGAGGCAAAAGCGCTTTTGGTGATTATTTCTGGACTAGGAGAGGATTCTGATCTAAGTTACAGAAAACATCTTATGCAAACTATGGTAGAGAACTATGATGTGGCATGCATTAGTGTGGATTATCACTGTATAGGCAACCGCCCACAGCTTGGGGCAAAATTTGGGCTTGACGATATAGATCGCGCGATACTAATAAGAGAATTGGCAAAGATTGGTATAACTTTACCTATTGATTTAAAAATAGTTGATAACTATGATAAAACCTGTGTTTTACTTAAAAGTCTTAACGAAGAAATAACTATGCGAAAAGATAGTAGAGTTTTGCCAAATGATTTTAGTTTAGATATTAGTATGACTATGTTGCCAACAAAAAATGAATATCAAAATTTTGGCGTTATGCAGGCAATGGATGTACTAAATGCCGTTTTTTATACAAAAAAATATATAAATAATACCAAATTTGAACATCTGCCAGTGATAATGGTAGGTAGTTCGCATGGTGGATATCTGGCACATATGTGCGCTAAGATAGCTCCGTGGCTAGTTGATGGGGTGATAGATAATAGCTCTTACGCTATATTTTTATGGAAACTTATTGGTTTTGGCAAGGAGATTGATTTTACTAGGTTTTTTGGTTGTGGCACTGGAAATTTATATAAAAATTTAAATCTTTACTTCTGCGATAAAACTTATTGGACTCTTAATGATAAATCACCATATTATTTTAGTGATGCAAGAGAAGAGATAAGAAACATCTTAAATCCAAAACATTTAAATGTACAGAGTAAATTTAAAAAGACGTTTTATATTGGATATCATTGTGTAAATGATGATATAGCCCCAGCAAAGGATAAAACCGAGCTCTATGAGGCTCTTAAGAAGCTAAAATTTGACGCGACGCTTCATATGATAAAAGATGAGAGCGAGGTTGATGGTAAATTCATAAAGTCTCTAACTCATGGCATGGGGATGTCTTATAAACTACTTTTGCAAAGAGAGCTTCCTGGCGTTATGAAGAAAATCTTGTCTAAAAAAGATAAAAAAAATGAGATCAATGAAAAATGTATAGAGTATAAGTGTGGTGATTTGCTTTATAAATTTAGTGAAGTTTCAGATCAGATAAGGCTTGAAGTTACTAATATTTAAATTTTAGAGCTATTTTTATCTAAAGCTAGGGCTTTTAAAGACCTAGCTTTAAATTTTCTAATTATCTATCATAAAATCATAAAATTCGTTGTTATATCCTACGTTTCCTACTTTGCTGTATTGTATAAGAGCTGCTTTTATGTTATCTATCTGCTGATACATAAAGCCAAGGGCAGCTCTGTTTTCAACAGCACTTGGATCATTTAGCTTTGTAAGCTCCAAAAGTGCGATCGCATTTGCTATTTTGTTCGCTCCAGTGGCTGCCACAGAGGCCAAAAATAGTGTGCCAGCGTCATTTATCTTAAACTCGTCTATAACCTCATTATAAAGCTTATAGCTCTCGTCAAAGTCATTTGTAAAGATATCCACATAGGCTAGAGTTTGGATCAAATTTATATTCTTTGGCGCACTCTTTAGCTCCGCTCTTAGCTTATCGCGCTCCCTTGTTAGCAAGCCTGAGATCTGAAGTAGCTTGATGTACTGCTTTTTGATGATGTCAGCGCCGTGATAAAAGGCATTTGAGTCGAGATTTTTATCGTTAAAGTAAATTTGTATTGCTTTTGCGTACTCTTTGATGTTTTGATCTTTGTTTTTAGAGATGAAATTTAAGATATTTGCGATGATGTCGTTTGGCAAGATTTTCATGAGCTCATCAGCTTTTTTTGACATTAGCTCATCGTTGTTTGAAATTTTAGCGGTGATGATATCAAAGGCTAAATTTAGCGTCGTAGGCTCTTTTGGCTCTTCAAGCCACCTTATCATCGCACTTTGGTTGCCACTAACTAGACTTAAAAGTGAGGCATATAAATTTACAGGCTTTAGGCTTTTGTCGTTTTCTAAATTTTCGCCGATCTCCTCAACTAGTTTTGGATTTAAATTTCTATTTATATCCATACAGATCGCGCCAAAGATGCCTGAAAGATGGTTATTTACATCTTGATGATAGCTTGCTATAAAGTGCTTTGCTGCAAGGCTAAAATTCCCAAGCTGAGCGTAGCTTAGAGCCAGATTATACTGCAAGATCGAGTGGTTTGGATAGGCCTTAGCAAGCTCTTCAAAGTCCTTGTTTGCCTCTTTTAATCGGTAGTTAAGTGCCTTTGCGATGGCTTCGCTAAGTTTTGCATTGACCTTTGAGGCGGCGGCACTTTGGCTAAGGTAGTCATTTGCTGCTGAGGTGTCATCTAAAAAGACGCTAACTCCGCCCTTTCTTATCTGCTCGATGCTTTGTTTTGCGTCAAAAACCTTGTAAGGCGCAAAGTAAAATAGCGTCTCATAGCGCCTTGTTCTATCAAAAAACATATCGTCACTAAAGTGCGCCTGAGCTAGGCTGACGTCAAAGAGATCTGGCTTTAGTATGGTCTTTATCTTGTAAATTTTGCTTGGCATCGAGGCGTTGTAGTCATAAACATCTTTGATAAATGCCGCTGCGTCGCCATAATCAGCCGTTTTTAGATCGATTAGCGCCTCAGTCATCTTGATAAGGTCGATATTTGGCGTATTTTTAGAAGCTTTTGTTAGATGGTCCCTTGCCTTGTCGTATTTGCCAAGTCTTGCATAAAGCTGCGCTAGCGTAAAGTCGGTCTTAAACGCCTTTTGCCCTTCAAGCTTAGCTATGGCTCTCTCGTCATCTCCAAGAAGCGATAAAATTTTGGCGCTCAAGTAGGCATACTCGCCCTTATAGTCCTCTGTGCTAGGGTGCGAGAGTGCTTGCAACGCCTCGTAGTAATTACCCTTGTAATAATTAACTAGCGCATAGTAGTAGCTGTAAAGTGGCGAGCTGTTTTCATACTGCAAAAAGGAGTCTGCAAGCCCTATGTAGTAGTTGAAATTTTTGGTGTTATTTAGCTCAAGCGAGCAAACAGCGGCGTTTATGGCGCTCACTGCGGTGTTTTCACGATCAGTTATCGCCTTGTTAAAGGAGATGATCGCCTCGTCACATTTTTCTTGTTTCATCTGCGAAACGCCGAGGTTGTAGTTTGAAAGTGACTGGTTATAAACAGCTATATTTTCATAAATTTTTAACGCTTCAAATTTATTGCCACGCTCATAAAGCTGGTTTGCCTTGTTTATCATCTCATCGATCTTTGAAGCGCCAAAATTTTGCGTTTGGTAGTTGTTTTCTATATTTTTTACGATAGCTGTAGTGTCTATCTCCTCTTTTTTATCTTTTTTTAGCAAGACGATTAGCAAAACAGTGATTAAAATGACAAGCACCAAAGCAGCCGCACCGATGATGATAAAGAGCTTTTTCTTGCTCTTTTTTACTGGTATTGGCTCTGGGATGCTCTCATCTTGCAGCACGCCATCATTTGCGATGCTCTCAAGCGAGACGATCTCTTCAGGTGCCTCGGCTTTTGCCTCCTCAGGCGCTTGCTCTGCTTGCTCGCCAGGTGGTTTTAGAACTACAACCTCGTCATCAGCCACTACATATACCTTTTAAGAACTTCTGGAATTTCGATAGTGCCATCAGCCTTTTGGTAGTTTTCCATTATCGCTATTAGCGTCCTACCAACTGCCAGACTTGAGCCATTTAGGGTATTTACAAGCATATTTTTCTTGCCATCTTTAAAGCGAATTTTCGCTCTTCTTGCTTGAAAATCACGAGTGTTAGAGATGGAGCTTATCTCGCGGTACTTGCCTTGACCTGGTAGCCAAACCTCAAGATCTACTGTCTTTGCCGCGCTAAAGCCTAGATCGCCGCTGCAAAGAAGCATGTGGCGGTGAGGCAAACCAAGGCTAGTTAACAAGTCGCTAGCGCAAGATATCATCTCAGCAAGCACGCCCTCGCTTTGATCAGGTTTTGTAATACTTACAAGCTCGACCTTTTCAAACTGGTGCTGGCGTATCATGCCCCTTGTGTCACGCCCTGCTGAGCCTGCCTCTTGGCGGAAGCATGCTGAGTAGCAAGTCATCTTTATAGGTAGCTGCTCGGCTTCTATGATGGTGTCATTGTATAAATTTGTCACAGGCACTTCGCTGGTTGGGATGAGGTAGAGGTCCTCGTCGCGCACTTTGTAAAGGTCTTCTTCAAATTTAGGCAGCTGACCGGTGCCAAAAAGCGTGTTTGAGCTTACTAGATAAGGGACATTTACAAGCTCAAAGCCACGCGCGCTGTTAAAGTCGATCATGTAATTAACAAGCGCTCTACTAAGCCTTGCTCCCATGCCACGAAGCACGGTAAAGCGAGATCCTGAGAGCTTTGCACCTCTTTCAAAGTCAAGCCAGCCAAGGCTCTCGCCCAGCTCCCAGTGCTCCTTTGGCGTAAAGTCAAATTTATTTGGCTCTAGCACCGTTTTTATGCAGACATTATCGTCCTCGTCCTTACCAAATGGCACGTCATCATCAGTGATATTTGGCACGCTAAATGAAATTTGCTCAAGCTTTTCTTCATATTGTTTAACGATCTCATCGGCATCAGCAAGGGCAGCTTTGTTTAAATTTAGCTCACTTTTAAGCTCACTTACGTCCTCACCAGCTCTTGCTTTTACGCCAAGCTCCTTGCTCTTTGCGTTTTGGATCGCTTGGAAATTTTCAAGCGCTTTGCGCTTTTGCTTTAGCTCGTTAAAAGTGTGCAAAAGCTCGTCTAGCAAGCTAGCTTTAACGTTTTTGCCCTCTAGTTTTTTTACGAATTCATCGTAGTTTGTCTCAAGTAGTTTTAAATTTATCATTATCTTCTCCTTGTCCTATCCTTGAACTATAAACATAACTTTTGCAAGCAAAACTATCGCCACCGCAAGCGTAAGTGCGATAGGGTGGATGTTGCCAAGTGGGCTAGGGCGCTTAAATATAAATTTGCAGCTCAAATTTACTATTACCGCAGCCACGATCACCATCGCTAAGCAAAATTTGATCATAAAAGCGATCTGTAAATTTGTCTCAAAGTAGCCTCCAGCCTTGCTGCCAACCCAGTTACTCATCATTATGCCACCAGTTAGAACTAAAAGTAGCAGACAAATAGGCATGATCCTAACAGCTACCGAGCCAATGGCTTGCTTTGCCTTTTGTGCAAGCTCTGGTGGCATCTTTTTGCTCGCCGCTCTTAAGATGATCACATCAAAAAATAGATAACCAACAAAAATGATCGCGCAAAAAAGGTGGATTATCTGCGCGTAGGGATATAAATTTTGCATATTTTTCCTTATCTGTAAATTCCAACTGCTTCACGCACTTTTTTTATCGTTTCGTGAGCCACATTTTGGGCTTTTTTAGCACCTAGATCTAAAATTTTAGCCACCTCGTCAGGATTATTTTGATAGTGCTCAAATTTCTCTCTCGCCTCTTTGAAATACTCCCAAACAAGCTCGTTTAGATAGGCCTTAAAGTGTCCGTGACCCTCGCCGCCACGCTCATATCTAGCCTGCAAGTCGCGCTGTCCGCTCTCGTCTAAAAATAGCTTTGCTATATTATAGACGTTGCAGTTTTGCCACTGCTTTGGCTCTTCAAGTGGCGTGCCGTCAGTTACGATACTTGAAATTTGCTTTTTAAGCGTCTTGGCGTCTGCGAAGATATCGATCGTGTTGCCGTAGCTCTTACTCATCTTTTCGCCGTTTGTGCCAGGCACGGTAGCGACGTTTTCGTCGATCTTTGCCTCAGGCAGAGTGAAAATCTCGCCATGTTCGTTGTTAAATTTGATCGCAATATCACGCGCGATCTCTACGTGCTGGATCTGGTCCTTGCCCACAGGCACGACCTGTGCGTTATAAAGCAAGATATCAGCCGCCATCAAAACCGGATAGCTAAAGAGTCCGTGGTGCGAGCTAAGGCCCTTTGCGACCTTGTCTTTGTAGCTGTGCGCGCGCTCAAGTAGGCCCATAGGCGTGTGCTGGCTTAGCACCCAGTAGAGCTCAAGTACGTCTTTAACGTCGCTTTGCAGCCAAAAAATGCTCTTGTTTGGGTCGATCCCAAGCGCCAAAAAGGCACACGCAGCGTCAAAGGTGTTTTGCTTTAGCGCCTTTGCCTCGCTAAGACTAGTCATCGCGTGGTAGTTTGCTATAAACATAAACATTTCGTTTTTTTCTTGCATATCAACCATCTGCTTTATCGAGGCAAAATAGTTGCCAAGGTGTAGTTTGCCGGAGGGTTGGAGGCCGGTTAATACTCTCATCTTATCCTTTCAAATTTTGGCTTCGTTTTTTGAGCGCCTTTAAATGAGTTTGTAAATTTTAATCATCGACAGGCTAAATGCCTAGTCTTGATTAAAATTTAGCTGCACAACATTTAAATTCATCTCAAAACACTTCGCCAAAATGCTTTTTAAATTTTAACATCACGTTAGATTTTGTGTATCTAGCTTGATCTTAAAATTTAGCTGGTAGGCTAAATGCCTAGTCTTGATAAAATTTGACTGCACAACATTTGTCACTTTAGCGCTCTATCAAAGTGAAGCAAAATTTATCTCAAAATTTCGCCAAAATTTCTAACTACAAAACGTTAAATTTGGCTCAAACATGTCAAATTTAAACACCACGCCAGACAGCCATCTAGCCTGATATTGAAATTTATCGTTGCAAGCAGCCTACGCCACTTTGCAACTAAACTTTTAAAAGTATCCTTATCTCTTTTACGATCTGCTTTGGGGTCTTGCCCTCCACTTCAACGATATAATCAGCCTTTTTCTCATAAAGCTTCTCTCGCTCCAGATGCAGTGCCTCAGCCTTTTTTAAGTCGCTTAAAAGTGGGCGTTTGGCGAGCTTTTTCTCGCTATTTTTGCTATTTTTTAGCCTTTGCATGATCGCATTAAAGCTTGCTTTTAGATAGATCACGGTGCCTATTTTGTTTAAATTTTTAACCTTTGCAAAGCCCCCACCTGTCGAGATGATCGCATTTTTGACATTTGTCGCTAAAAATTTAGCTAGATCTTTTTCAAGCTGCCTAAAATACTCTTCGCCAAATTCATCAAAGATAGCTTTTATCTTCATATTTTGTGAGCTCTCTAGCAAGTCGTCGCAGTCAAGGTTCATCGTCTTTAGCGCCTTGCTTAGCGCCCTTGCAGTTGTGCCCTTGCCAACGCCCATAAACCCTATTAAAACGATATTATTGTTCTTTGTCTTCATCACTCTCTCCACGTTTTTTAGGGATTAGCACGATAGGCACGCCAGCTAGGCTAAAGCTCTCTCTAAGCTTATTTGTCAGATAGCGTTTGTAGCTAAAGTGTAGGCATTTTGGGCGGTTCATTATGAGCGCTATCATGATAGGTGCGGTTTTAAACTGCACTGCGTAGTAAATTTTCACGACCCTGCCTTTATCTCGTGGCAGTGGGTGCGCTTTGGTTGCTTCGCCGATCACTTCATTTAGCTTTGAAGTTTGGATTTTTTGGGTGTAGTTTTTGTAAATTTCAACTATCAGCGGGTAAATTTTATGCACTCTTTTGCCACCAAGTGCCGAAACACTGATGATCGGCGCGTATGAGAGAAATTTAAACCTATCTTTTATCTCTTTGCAAAGCTCGTCAAATTCTTCGCTGCTTTTGTCCCATTTGTTTAGCACGATGATGACGCCAAGCTCAAATTTCGAGGCGATGCCAGCGATACGCTCGTCAAGCTCGGTTAGTGGCTCAGAGCTATCAAGCACAAGTAGCGCCACGTCTGTCTCTTCTAAAATTTTCTCAGTTCTATTTAGCGCGTATCTCTCGATGCCCTCGATCTTGCCACGCTTTCTGATGCCAGCAGTATCGACAAATTCAAAAACTTTGCCATCGTGCTCGTAAATTTCATTTACTGGATCGATCGTAGTGCCAGCTACGTCGCTAACAACGGCGCGGCTCTCTTTTACAAGGGCATTTAGAAGTGAGCTTTTGCCGACATTTACGCGGCCTATGATGCCAACTTTGATGTTTTTGCTCTCATAGTCTATCTCGTCGCTTAGCTCGCCCTCGTCGTTATAGTTTTCTAAAAAATCATCAAAATCATCGCTCGTATCGGCCTTTATCTGCACTTTTGCTTCTAAGTGTTTTGCTAGCCAGATGCTAAGCTCATCGACGCCGGTGTTGTGGCTTACTGAAATGCCAAATGAGTTTTTTGCGCCAAAACTTACAAATTCCCACTCTCTTTGCTCATCTTTTTTGCTGTCGATTTTATTTATGACTAGAGCGATTGGTAAATTTAGTTTGCTAAGCTCGTAAAAAATGGCTCTATCATCGTCATCTGGCATCATTTTGCCATCGACCATGTATAGGATAACGTCTGAGTTTCTAGCCTCTGCTAGGGTCTTTGCTTTTACGTTTTTAAAAAGCTCGCTGCTATCATCAAGCCCGCCGCTGTCGATTAATATACACTCTTTGCCCTCAACTTCGATCTTAGCTTTGTTTGTATCTCTTGTAGTGCCGCTAACGTCGCTTGTTATGGCGATGCGTCTTCTTGCTAAGCGGTTAAAAAGTGAGCTTTTGCCGACATTTGGCTTGCCTACTAATATTACTTTTTGCAAATTTTGTCCTTTTTATGATGGCTGATTATACAAATTTTTCTCTTATATAAAGTATAAAATTACGCTTAAAAGCGCCGAAATAAAAGAAAAAATCAACCAAAATTTAAGCCATTTTTTATTAAAATGAGTGCTTTAAATTTAGAGGTTTTGCGATGTTAAAAAGGTTTTATATTTCACATCTTGGCATTTTTTATATGCTCTTTGCTTGCTTTATGTTTGCCGTGACTGGCGCATTTGCAAAGTATCTGAGCAAAGATATGCCTTCTATCGAAGTTGTTTTTTTTAGAAATTTGATCGGACTTTTCATCGTCATCTACGCCATCTATAAATTTCCATTTAAACAAACTGGCGGGCACTTTTTCTTGCTGATGTTTCGCGGTTTTGTGGGTACGGTGGCGCTTTTTGCCTTTTTTTACAACGTCGCGCACGTAAATTTAGCCACAGCCTTTACATTTCAAAAGACAAACCCGATATTTACAGCCATTCTTGCAGCTATCGTGTTTAAGGAGCGGCTAAGCTCGCTTGGCTGGTTTGCTGTCTTTTTGGGATTTGGCGGAATTTTGCTCGTTATCCAGCCAAATTTAGGTATCAATAAAACCGATATCATCGGCATTTGGAGCGGCCTTGGAGCGGCTATCGCCTACACAAGTGTCAAGGAACTAAACAAGAGCTACGGCACAAATGTCATCGTGCTAAGCTTCATGCTTTGGGGCTCGTTTTTGCCACTTATTTGCATGGGGATGGCCGAGTTTTTCACTTATGAGCCTCTTGATTTTTTATTTTCTAAATTTACTATGCCAAGCTGGCACAACGTCGTTTTTATCTTGCTAATGGGGCTTAGTGGCTACTATTTTCAGGCGTTTATGACAAAGGCATTTGCAGTTGGTAAAAAAGCTGGCGTGATCGCTGCGGTTAGCTATGCTGACGTCATTTTTACGCTTATCATTGGCTATTTTATGGGCGATGCGTTGCCAAATCACTTGGCGCTCGCAGGTATCGTGCTTGTCGTGGTGAGTGGAATTTTAGTTGTTAGAGAAAAATAGGACAATACTGTGAAAATCGAAATCGGTGAATCTTTATTTTATTCTTGGCTTCGCCATGTAAAAGAGTGTCAGATAGTACAAACCAACTGGAAAATTTCTCCAAAATGGGAGATAAAATTTTTAGACGAGTTAGACAATATAATGTTAAAAACAGATGAGTTTTTTTCTAACAAATACGGATATAAAATTTATAAACAAAATACCTCATTAAATCAACTTTTGCAACAAGCAGAGTGTGATGTGCTTGGCGTTTGTATGAGTGATGGAATTAGTGAAATTGATGCAGTTGATGTTGCTTTTCATGAGTCTGGGCTAAATTATGGTGGACTTGATGAAACGGTGGCGAGAGTTGTAAAAAAATGTGTAAGAACAGCTATGTGTATTTATGGATATTTTGGTGTTAAAAAAGCCAATATTATTTTTGCATCTCCAAAAATAAATAAACAAATTTTATATGCCCTACAACCTTGCTTTATTGATCTAAATGAGATGATGCTTGAAATGGGATTGGAATTTGATTTTAGAATAATTGCTAATGATGACTTTTTAAATTCTGTCTTAAAACCTATTTTGGAAGTAAGTGGCAACATAGCCGACACAGCAGAGCTTTTTATGCGCTCTTATCAGATGATAACTTTATTTGATAAAAAAGAGCCAAAAAGTATTGAAAAAATCGAAAAAGAGAAGCGAAAAATAGTCTCAAATACTTATCAATTTTCTAAAGAATATATTGACAACAAAAACAATCAAGATGAATACGCAGAGCTAAAAGTCGGACAAATAGCGCGTATCATAATGAGAGAAATTTTAGAAAGTGGTAGAGTGGGTGCGGATGAGATAAGCAGGCTACAAAGCGAAAAATATAGCAAAGATTATCTTGGGCTAAACTATGCTGCATTAGTTAAAGTAGATAGTGAATATGAAAAAGTTCGCTACTATGCGGTCCCAATACTAATAAATGGCATATACTACAAGCTTTGTTCACAATGGTATGAAGTGCCTGCAAACGACGATAGACCGCTTTTGATAGATTGGATTAGAAAATTTAGAGAAAAATAAAGGAGAAAAAATGATCTTAATCGCTGGACCTTGCGTGATAGAGAGCAAGGAGCTTGTTTTTGAAGTGGCAAAAAGGCTAGTTAAATTTAATGAAAATCCAAAGCTTGATTTCTACTTTAAGTCAAGCTTTGACAAGGCAAATCGCACGAGTATTAGCTCATTTCGCGGCCCTGGGCTAGAAAAAGGATGCGAAATTTTGGCTGAGGTTAAAAAGGAATTTGGCTTTAAAATTTTAACCGATATCCACGAGAGCTATCAAGCGCAGCCAGTTGGAGAAGTGGCTGATGTGTTGCAGATCCCTGCATTTTTGTGCCGCCAAACTGACTTACTAGTAGCGGCTGCTAAGACAAAAGCGGTCGTAAATATCAAAAAAGGGCAGTTTTTAGCAGCGTCTGCGATGAAGCACTCTGTTAAAAAGGTGCTTGAAACAAGGGGTGTGAGTGGCGATGGATATGAGGTCGCAAAGGCAAATGGCGTCTGGCTAACGGAGCGTGGAAGCACCTTTGGATATGGAAATTTAGTCGTTGATATGAGAAATTTGGTGATGATGAGAGAATTTGCGCCAGTAATCTTTGACGCGACCCACAGCGTGCAGATGCCAAGCGCACTTGGCGAAAAAAGCGGCGGCGATGCTAGGTTTGTGCCGTATCTTGCAAGAGCGGCGGCTAGCGTTGGGGTGGATGGATTTTTCTATGAGACGCATATAAACCCTTGCGAGGCGCTTTGTGACGGGCCAAATATGCTAAATTTAGACGAGCTTGAAAAAGTCGTAAATGACACGCTAAAGATAGAGGAAATTTTAAATTTTTAAACTAAGGAGAGAGATGAAAAGGATTTTAGCGCTACTTTTAGGAGTGTTGTTTTTAGTAGGTTGTGGCTCATCTCAGCCAAAGGTGCCGCTTGCTGGCAAGTATAAATTTGAGGGCATTAGCTACACTCAGGTGCAGCACCACGAGCCGACAAAATTTCTCTATCAAAGCCCAAAAATGGTCGAGAAAAAGTACAATAAGCAAATCACAGAGGCACTTATAAAAGAAAATTTGCTTGATCCTAGCTCAAGTGATGAGCTAAAGATAAAGATAACTCACCGCAGGGGATTTGTAGGCGAGGCGACCTTTGTTAAAACTGATAGAGTTGGCGGTATCTTTCTTATACTTAGCATAGAAGTTTTAAAAAATGGCAAGGTTTTAAGAGATTATCACACAGATGAGTTGATGTATGATCCAGGTTTTTTCGGAAATTTAAAGACGATAGCTGGGCAAAATACAGATGATAGTTTAGAAAATGATGCGATAAAAGCCATGGTGAGAAAAATTTTAGAGATAGTAAAAGGGTTCTAAACAGTTTGTCAAACAGAGGCTTTTTGTGGATATTGCTTGGTGCGGTGGCTGAGTGCGGCTGGGCGTATGGGCTAAAGCACGCTTCAAATTTAAGTGAATTTTTGCTTACGACGCTGCTAGTGAGCATAAGTTTTGTCTCGTTTATGAAAGCTTTAAAGTATCTGCCTGTAAGCATCTCTTATGCTGTATTTGTGGGCTTTGGGACAGTTTTTATCGTCATAGCTGAGATCGTTAGCGACTACGTAGCAAGCGGGATCATGCCAAATTTCATTAGGCTGTTTTTCATAGCGACGCTCATTTTAGGCGTGCTTGGGCTAAAAGGCATAAAAGAATGATCCATTTTTTAGCACTTTTACTAGCTGGATGTTGCGAGGTCTCTGGCGTTTTTTTTATCACAAAATTTTCAAAAAGCACAGGCATAAAAAAGTGGGCAAATTTCATCCTTTTGCTTGGAAATTTCGCCCTTTCTTTAACGCTACTTAGCTATGCGATGCAAACTATCGCTATGTCGGTAGCGTATGCGATCTGGACTGGCATCGGAGCAATCGGAGCAGTCGTGGTTGGCGTAGTTTTTGAAGGTGAAAAGATAAATTTTAAAAAAGCCTTGTTTTTAGCGCTCATCATCTTTAGCGTGGTGATGTTAAAGATCGTTTGAGGGGCAAATTTAAATATATTTTCAAAACAGATAACTTCAAATTTATACACTTGTATACTCTAAAAATAATAATATTTAAACTCACTTTCTAAGATGCTAGTCGCTATAAATATTATTTTTTACAAAATATTGATTTTTAAATTCAAAATAAATTTATATAAATAACACTACACTTTCAAGTTATTTTTCAAATTTAAGGAGACATTGTGCAAATTTGTAGAATTTTGTTTATCTCTGGTGTGGCGTCCAGCTTTGTCTTTTCATCACAAGATGTGCTGCTGGAAGGTGTTGTAGTAAGTGCGAGTGGTATCTCAGCGAAAAAGACAGAGCTTAGCAAAAGCGAGCTAAAAAAAGGTCAAATTTTCTCCGAGCGAGATCTCGTGCGAAACGAAACTGGCGTAACTGTCACAGAAGGCGGTAGAAGCGGAAATAATGGGTATGCCATACGAGGTGTAGATAGCGATAGAGTTTCTTTGAAAATAGACGGAATGGAAGCTGTTGAGAGCTTTATGCCTCGTTCTTACAATATTTTAGGGATATTAAATGGCAATCGAAACAGCACCGAGCTTGAAAATATAAGCAGTGTAGAGTTTGTAAAAGGTGCAAATTCATTAAACAAAGGCAGTGGCGCGATCGGTGGTAGCGTTAGTATGCAGACAAAAAATGTTGATGATTTTGTAAGGGATGGGCAAAATGTTGGCTTTTATAGCAAAAGCGCATACGCATCAAAAAATAGTGAATTTAGGCAAGTTGCAGGTGCAGGCGTAAAAGCAGGCGGTATAGAAGCACTATTTCAGCACACGTATAAGCGTGGCAAACAGACAAAGAATTTTTACAGCGGTAAGCTAGATGATGTGCCATTTTGTGGAATGGGGACTAGTGTGGAGGATTCGTATTTGGCGGATAAATACCCAGAGCTTTGCTCCTTTGGTAGAATTTTGCCCGATGATGTGAGATTTCGCACGCACTCAAATTTGATGAAATTTGGCTATAGGTTTGATTCGCATTTTATAAACACTTCTTATGAAGACTTTAGGCAAAACTATTTTACAGAAGAGAAGAGTAATAGCATCGCAACACTTAATAGAAAGCAAACAAGAGATAGCATCCCTTACAAAAGATATGGAATTTACTATGAGTTTGTGCCAGACCATGATGCTTTGCTAAGTAATTTAAAGGTAAGCTTTTATAAGCAAAGAGTGCAGCAGAGATCAAATTTCACAAGATATCATGCAAACTATCCAAACGACATGCAATACAACTCAAGTTTTGATCAAAAAGATAGCTATGAATTTTTTCAAGACAAAAAACAGTTCGATGTAAGCGGCATGAGTGGCGACATTAATGCAGGTAAATTTTCTCACATATTGAGTTTTGGTCTTGGTAGGCATATCTCTACCTTTAAAAATAGAAATTTACAACTTAGACAAAGTTTTAATACAAAATTGGACGGTAGCGTAGATCCAGCAAATCCTTTCAAGCCGGTTAAAGCAACTGACGTAACCTTTGCTCAGCCAGTAAAAAGCACTCTTGAATATATTTTTCTGGGAGATGATATGAGCTTAAATGAGGCCTTAAGTCTAAACTATGGAGTTAGGCTTGATAGATATGTTTATAAACCAGAGCAAGCATCTATTGCCTCTGGCGCAGGATATAAAATGGTCACAACACCAGAGCTACAAAAAAGTAAATTTAAGGCAATTACCTACAATGCAGGAGCCCAGTATGATATAAATAACAATGTGAGTATTGGCTACGCATTTAGCACCGGCTTTCGTGCGCCAAGAGTGGAGGAGATGTATTTTGATACACCAAGGGATAGTACAAGATATGTTAGAAATTTAGAGCTAAAACCAGAAAAAGCCTTTAATCATGAGGTAAGTTTATTGTCATCAGGTCAGAGTTATGCGCTTGCTCTTAGTGCTTTTTACTCCAAATATAGAGATTTTATTGATAGTGATTATGAGGTTGGTATTGAAGAGATAGAAGAACTTGACTTTGCGACATTTGATTTTGTAAAAAAATATAGTAAAAAAAGTCTCGATTTTAAACATGTAAATGTCGGTAGAGCTACCGTCAAAGGTTTGGAACTAAACTCGCGTGTAAATGGAGATGTGCTAAATTTAAATGAAAATTTATATGCAAGCTTAAAAGCGACCTATGCGCGTGGCAAAAAAAATGATGGAACTTCGCTTATGGCTATTCAGCCGTTTACTGCAGTGGCTGGACTTGGGTATAGTGATAATAAATTTGATCTCTTGCTAACTAGTAAATTTGTAGCAGCCAAAAAAGCAAAAGATGCGGTTTCAAAAATACCGCCAAATTTTTCTCAAATAACTGTTGATAGAGATACAGGTAAAGTAATTGGTACCACACAGCCAGAAGCACATAAATTTCTAAGTAAAAGCTATTTTGTCTTTGACTTAACTATGGGTTATAAGATCAGTAAAAATTTCAGCATCAATGCAGGGGTGTTTAATATTTTTAACAAAGAGTATTCTACTTGGGAAAATTTAAGACAGCTTAGATATAACGGCAACCAAAGCTATGTTAAATTTGATGGTACCGGACTTGAGCGATATACTGCTCCTGGTAGAAATTTTAGCGTTTCATTCGAGGTTAGATATTAGCTTTAGTTTAAATAAGATTTTGATAAACTACGCAAAATATAAGGAGAAGAGAATGAAAATAATCGAAGGAAATTTAGCTTTAAAAGGCGATGAGAAGATAGCGATCATCAACGCAAGGTTTAACCACATCATTACAGACCGCTTAGTAGAGGGTGCAAAGGACGCATTTTTACGTCATGGCGGCGATGAGAAAAATTTAACTTTAGTGCTAGTTCCTGGCGCATTTGAGATACCTATGGCGCTTGAAAAGGTGCTTGCAAGCGGTAAATTTGACGCGGTTTGCTGCGTGGGAGCGGTGATAAGAGGCGCAACGCCACACTTTGACTACGTAAGTGCTGAGACCACCAAAGGCATCGCAAACGTGACGCTAAAATACGCAAAACCAGTCACATTTGGCGTGCTAACGGTGGATAACATCGAACAAGCGATCGAGCGAGCTGGCAGCAAAGCTGGAAACAAGGGCTTTGAAGCGATGACGGGCGTTATAGAGATGCTAAATTTATACAAAAAGCTAGGAGAGTAAAATGGCCACACGTCATCAAGTGAGACAAGCCATAGTTTCACTGCTTTACTCAAACGAGATAAATCCCGTAACTGTGGAGTTTGAAGAGGAATTTTTAGAAGAAAAAAAAATAAGAAATGAGCGCAAAAACGAAGCTTTGCAGACCTTTAAAGCGGTGCTTGCAAACAAAGAAAAACTAGATGAAATTTTAAAGCCACACCTAAAAGATGGCGATTTTAGCAAGGTTGGCGCAACAGAGCTTGCTATCCTTAGACTTGGGCTTTACGAGATGAAATTTAGCCAGACAGATAAAGCTGTCATCATAAATGAGGCGATCGAGCTTGCAAAAGAGCTTGGAAGCGACCAGGCGCCAAAATTTATAAACGGCGTGCTAGATAAGATAAAGGGCGATCTATGAGGCTCTGCGTCGCTCTTGATATGGCGAGCAAGAATGAAAATTTAGCCCTTGTAAAAGAGCTAAAAGGGCTTGATCTTTGGCTAAAAGTGGGGCTTAGAAGCTATTTGAGAGACGGAGCTAAATTTATAGAGGAGCTAAAAGGAGCAGGGGAGTTTAAAATCTTTCTTGATCTAAAGCTCTATGATATCCCAAACACGATGGCAGACGCCGCTGAGGTCGTCTCAAAGATAGGCGTGGATATGATAAACGTGCACGCAAGCGCTGGCATACGTGCAATGAAAACTGTAATGGAGCGTCTTAATGCGCTGCAAAATCGCCCTTTAGTGCTTGCTGTATCAGCACTTACTAGCTTTAATGAGAGCGAATTTGAAGCGGTTTATAACGATACGCTATCTCGCTCGGTTAGGAAATTTAGCCAGATGAGCTTTGAAGCGGGGCTTGACGGCATGGTCTGCTCGGTCTTTGAAAGCAAGCTCATAAAAGACGTGACAAATCAAAATTTCATCACGCTTTGTCCTGGAGTTAGGCCTTTTGGCGAGAGTGCGGGCGATCAAAAGAGGGTTGCAAATTTAGTTAGCGCAAAGCAAGAGGGCAGCGACTTTATCGTTGTTGGCAGACCGATCTACGAAAACGCAAATCCAAGAGAAATTTGCGAACGCATTTTGGAGCAAATTTAAATTTTTTTGAGATAAATTTAGTGTAGCTAAGAGTTTAATAGATAAAAATTAAATTTTCATCTCATAATATATTTAAAAATTTACTAGCAGTCATCTAAGATAAAAATTTTATCAATATTGCTACCGCCGTAAGTAATAATGCTATTAATAATAATATAGAAAAAGCAAAAGCTATCGAATACTTAATGAAATTAAAATATGTTTTATAAAAGCTAATAAAATTCACAAATAAAAACCCAGTAATATATAAAAACAATGGATCTAGGTATTGTATTTTAGATATATTTAGAAAAAATACGCCAAAAAGTATGAGAGAGATAGCTATAGCTATTTTATGAATATTACCAAATTTTTTACTAAAAATGTTAAGTATATGTAGAAATGAACCAACTACAAGTGCCCCATTTATAGTATCTAACTGCATTCTTAGATTAGCTTTAAAAAAAATATAAATGATTAAACCAGGTATGAAAAATATAAGTGGTTTTTGAAAAATAATAAAAACAGATTCAATAAGTGCACCAATGGCAGATGGAGCTTTTCCAATAGTTTTTCCTATCTCAAAGTCTGTTTGTTCTATCTTACCTGAGCCACTACAGATAGGACAAGTTTCACCAGGTTTTATAAAGCCATACCCTTGACAATATCTACACTTTATTTCTCTAGTTACCATAAAAATTTCCTGAATATTATTTGGTTTGATTATTATATATAAAATATTCTTATTTTTGACCATATTTGTCAAAAGCTATAGATGTTGTTGATTAGTATGGTTTGTTTAAGTGGTGTAAGATAAAAATTGTAACTAATTTTGGAGATAAAATATAGAAAATTAGAATATTTTTAAAGAAATGAATGATGATTTATTAATTTTAAACTTTTTACTATCTCTACCTCATTTATATCCTCAAATTTGATTTTAGTTTTTACGATTATGAGGATTTTATCTTTGAAATTTACATCCGATACTAGGCCGCTAGTTTTTACGTAAGTAAAGCCGTCGTGGTAGCTCACACGCACTTCATC
>NZ_PPAW01000035.1 GCF_002913225.1 Campylobacter concisus
ATATCTTTCTTGATTAAATCTATCTCTTTTAACAATAAGCTCCTCAAGTTTTCGCCTATTTTCTCTGCACTCTGCTTGTGTATTTCTATCATGGAATTCTCTAATTCTTCTGCTTGAGCTTTGGCTGAGTTCTCCAAGTCTTTGAGCACTGGTGAAGTCTGCATCGTATATTCCTCCTTTTAGACGATTTTTTGTTTTTTTAGTAGGCAGTATGATCGTTATGCCTTTTTTGTTGATCCTGGTTATTTCGATACCATTTTGTTTAAGAAGTTCAATCATGTGGTCTCTATTTTTAATATAGCCTTGCTTAACCAGATCGTGCAGCTTTTGGTCGAGCTCTTCCAAATTTTTATAATGATTGATGTTTTTCTTGCTAGACAATATAGTTTGCTCTTTTGCTGGATCATCTGGACTTGATAGTCCATACTCATCGTTAATGATCTTTTTAATTAGATCTATTCTAGTT
>NZ_PPAW01000036.1 GCF_002913225.1 Campylobacter concisus
CGTCTCTTGCCTCGTGGTATTTTTCAACGACTTGTTTCATCGGTACGATGCTCATATTTGAGTAGTCACCAGTCATGGTAATGTCGTTTCTCTCGTACTCTGTGGTGACTGGGAATACGATATCAGCCATTTTTGCTGTCGGTGTCCAGTATGATTCATGTACGACAACTGTTCTTGGCTTTCTCCACGCTTTTAAATTTGTATTAGTATCTTGGTGATGCACAAGTGGATTACCGCCGACCCAGTAGATAAAGTCGATGTCTGGATAGGTGATCTTTTTGCCGTCATGATCAATCACTTTGCCCGGATTTAGCAGAGCGTCCGCGATACGAGCGACCGGGAAGGCATAGTTGGTTGCTTTTTGTAGCCAACTTTGGCCTGTACCTGCTGCTGCAGCTGCCTTTGCGACGAAGCGACCTCGTTTGTCAAACTCACCTGTATCCGTGCCTATAAACTCGCCCTTATCGTTAAATTTACCCACACTTGCGCTATTTACTCCGCCAATGACGGCACC
>NZ_PPAW01000037.1 GCF_002913225.1 Campylobacter concisus
TTTTTTTTGGGTATCAAACCGGCTTGGTTTTAACCAGCCAAAAACCCCAAAACCACACTGGGATGTTCTAAGCCCTTGCTTTAAAACCCGCCTTGGCCAGCCTCCTCCAGGGATTGTTCTTTTTGGGCGCTTCACCTTTAAAGCTAAAAAGCCACTCTGCCACGAGTGCATATTAAGTGATCTTTGTAAGAGCAAGGATAAGGTGATATAGAAAAATTTGCTAGAAATTTCTAGCAAATTTTTCTATATCACCTTATCCTTGCTCTTACAAAGATCACTTAATATGCACTCGTGGCAGAGTGGCTTTTTAGCTTTAAAGGTGAAGCGCCCAAAAAGAACAATCCCTGGAGGAGGCTGGCCAAGGCGGGTTTTAAAGCAAGGGCTTAGAACATCCCAGTGTGGTTTTGGGGTTTTTGGCTGGTTAAAACCAAGCCGGTTTGATACCCAAAAAAAA
>NZ_PPAW01000038.1 GCF_002913225.1 Campylobacter concisus
TCGTTGCGGGCTTTGTTGTTAATCTGCTTTTAATTTCAAATATTCAATTAATTAATCAAAATTTATTATTATTGTTGTTTCTTGTCTAAGTATAGAATATTAGTTTTTTTATTTTTTTAATTAGTTTTTATTGATTAAATGTAGTAAATTTTTTATATTTGTTTTTAAATGCTTTAGGCTGAATTTAACTTAATGATAATATTAAAAAGCAAAGAACAAAATCAAAGATTGAGCTACAATTACTTAGGCTAGAAAAGAGGTATATTTAATTATTTGCCTTGGATTAAAGTTCTCGAACATATACTAAAATTTGATATAAAAAGTTTTTAGGATTCTAACAATATTTTTTTAAATAGTTATGAAGTTTGAAAGTAGAAAATTTAAGCTGCTTAATGTAATAGATACAAGCAATTAGTAAGGTAGGCTTATTTAAAAAAGTACTATTGAACAAGGATGTAAAAGCTAAAGCAGTTAATAGATTAATAAAATTAGTCAGGTGTGAAAAGTAATTATATTTTACCAAAAAAACTCAAAATTTTAGTAGCTGCTAAAAAGATGCTTACACTTAAACTTATCGGCACTGCAATTAGTGTGCGTCTTTTCAACTGATAGTTTAGATATCACAAAGAAAAATGTATGACTAGAGATTTCTGACTTTGACGATCAGATCAAATCAAGTGTGCAAAAGACTTCAAACGCGGTGCAAATTTTACTTCAAACGTTAGCGTTTCAAGGAGTATGCAAAACAGCTAAAAGAGCTTTGAGCAAAGCTCGTTAAAAACCTCTCTGATAAATTTATAAGTAAATTCCTAATCGGACTTGAAAACGGCAAAAGCATCACCACTAAAGAAATTTACAACATTACCTACCTTGAAAACGACCTCAAATTTAAGGAACTATCTAGCAAAGATAGGCTTTATAAAAAGGTAGATACAAGAGTTTAGGAGTAAATTTATGCAGGTTAAAAACCTTTGCAAAATAAATCTTTTCACAAAAAAGACGATATCTTTGGTGTGAGTTAAAGCTAAAAGGATCTAAGATGATAAACGCACTTGGTAGCTACCCCTTAAATTTAGAGCAGAACATAAAGGTATCAAACAAAGTTGCCACCAACCAAACAAGCTCTCTAGTTTTAGGCTACAAGGTAGATAAAGATGGCTACTTTACAGATGAGTTTAATAAACAAGCTGGCATACCAAGTGATTATAAAATTCACTCAAGCACACTGGAGTCTTTAGTCAGGATAGAGACGCAGTCTGACTATATGCAAAGGACTTTTGATAGCATCGACATACTAAAAACCGTAAATAATGCCTATAAAATTCTCTCCCAAGTAGTTGGCGAAGACACACTAAACTCAAAAGATAGCTTTAGCTTAGATGAGATAAGAAATTTCCCTCAAGGCTTTTCTTATAACCGCCAAAGTATGCAAGTAACCAAGATCCATAACTCCATTCATGAATTTGGCTCGGCTGCGGCTGATTTTAACGGCAAAGATTCCAGCAAATCTATGATAAGCACGCTCTTTTTCAATCCAAGCTTTGATGGCGGAGATGGCAGGCAGCCACTAAAGCCAACAACAGATATCTTTAACAACAACAATGGCGGCAAGGAGAGTGTGGGAAGTGGTGTATTTATGGATCCGCATGGAGAGAAATACACTAATAAAGATGGCTCAATAACTAAAGGCGGACTTATAGCAGCCGTTATAAACAACAACCTTGATGTAAGAGAGGGCGAGACAACAGCACAAGGCAAAAGAGAAGGCTATGACAAAAGCATAGATAGTAAAGAATTTAATAGGACATTTGAGCTGTTTGATCTAATGGGTGAGATGAAATTTGGACCCGGCTTTATAAATGCTACTGATAATGACATAGCTGGCATGCCTAAATATATGCAAGACTACATCAGATCTAAAAGAGACTTTGTCTATATCGACTTACAAAGTGGCTTTGTGAGCACTCCTGAAGATAGGCGTAGGGGATATGAAGAAGACGAACTCTCATTTAAAAAGATGATGGAGCATAATCTAAAAATGCTAAAGCTACTCTTTGGTTAGATAGACAAAGATGGTAAAAAGAGCAAAGACTTTATGGATAGCTTTTTGAAATT
>NZ_PPAW01000039.1 GCF_002913225.1 Campylobacter concisus
AATCCAAATCATTATGTAAAGGAATTCGTGTGAAGTCAATCACCAATAAAATAGCACTAATGCTAATAGTTGCTCTATGTATCTCGTTTGTGGCTATGTCAGCCGCTAGTTACTACACTGCCCAGAGTAAAACCATCGAGCTAGTTACACAGGCTCAACGTCAAATTCTAAAAGATGTAAAATCTACACTAGATACATTTTTTGACAACAACTTTCAGACGATAGAAAAGATAGCTGCGACTATGTCTAAGCTTGATGAAAATCGAAATGGTATAGATATCGCTCTAGCACAAGGCAAAGCAATGGCTAACAAAGAAGTAGCTCTTGTCTATGCGGGCTACGATGATGGAGCTATGTTTCGCTCAAATGGTAAAAATCAAACTCCAAAGGATGGCTATGATCCAAGAACAAGAGGTTGGTATAAACTAGCTAAGCAAAAAAATGGCACAACATTTTCTGATCCTTATATGGCAGCTTCTTTAAAACAAATGGTCATAAGCTTTGTTGCGCCGATAAAAGATATAGGCATTGCCGCAACTGATGTAAGTATAGAAGATCTTAGCAAAGATATCACAGAGATCAGCAAAACAGATTACAGCTATGCATTTGTTGCTGATAAAGATGGAAATATCATTATGCACCCTGATAAAAATTTGATCAACACAAAGCCTGAAATCACTAAAAAACTAATAGAAAAATATAAAAATAAAGAATTTAATGAAAACGGACTAATTGCATATAAAAACACAAGGGGCGAGGATAGATATGCTGACTTCATAGAGCTAAATGATCGTGGCTGGCTAGCTATATCTGCTATGCAAAAAGATGTATTTACGTCAAATACTATGCCATTACTTAAGATACAAGCTATTATGGCTGTTATTTTTATTGTTATTTTATCTGCATTTGTTTTCTTCCTTTTAAAAAGATCTCTAAAACCTATCAAGACCATACAAGATAAATTAACTGAAGTCTTTAAATTTGTTACATATAAGGCTGATGCTCCAGCTAAATTAGATATAAATAGAAATGATGAGTTTGGAGATATGAGTAAGGTTATTAATGAAAATATTAGCGAAGTAGTTGAAGGTATCAAAAAAGATAATGCAATGATTAGTGAGCTTAATGCCATTGTCAATACCGTTAATAAAGGTAAATTAGGAGTTGTTATAAACCAAAATCCAAACAACCCATCTTTGGCGGAGCTAAAAACACTACTAAATAGCTTCTTTGCTGGTATAACACACAATATTAGAAGTGTTACTGCTATTTTAAACACGTATTCTAAGAATGATTTTACACCAACTATGGAAGTCCCAGAGGGTGCAGAAGCCGACCTAAAAGATATGATACTTGGAGTATCAAACATGGGCGAAGTAGTTTGCTCTATGCTAAACTCAAATTTAAATGATGCCAAGATGCTTGAAGAAAAAGCTACAACTCTAGCTGAAGCTATGAAAGAGCTAACGCAAGGCGCTAGCACGCAAGCAAGCTCACTTCAAGAATCTGCTGCAGAGTAAAGAGCAAATGTCTAGCTCAATGAATGC